>JAGQQE010000568.1 GCA_020426345.1 Planctomycetaceae bacterium | reverse complement strand
GATCACCATGATTTTCAGCGAAGATGCCTCCTTTTTGAAAACGAAGATGCATCCTGGTGACTGGCACCCAAGTCTCCTGTTGCTTCGCACCTTGATTTGCAGGGGACGGCAACCTCGGACCCGCGTCCGAGGCAGATGCCTGTCGTTGCTTCGCAACTGGGTGCCAATTGAAACAACGTGAACGACTCTGCGTAGTAACAGGAAGGTCCGGGGCCAGCAGTCGCAAAGCGACGACAGGCGTCAACACCGCGGCGAAGCGCGGACTCACTTGTGGGGACAGCAAACGGTGCCATAAACTCATTTTTACGCCCGTCAATCTGGCTCCGCTCACTGGTTCTACTGCGGCAACTCGATAGACAGAGAACGCATGGCCACACGGAAGCCGAAGTAACTCGAGCTGTACGACGTTGGGTTGCCCGCGGTGCGGTCCGCGGCGCGGCAATGTTCCGCGGGGTAATTCCAACAGCCGCCGCGGATCACGCGGCTCGAGCCAGTTGCAGCACCCTGCGGATTGGAGGCGGCCTCGTGTCCATACGGACCGTACAAGTCTGAACACCACTCCCATACATTCCCATGCATGTCATAAATGCCCCAGGAGTTGGCTAACTTTGTGCCTACCGCGTGCGTTGTCCTGGCTCTGTTTTCAACAAACCATGCGTATTCGCCCAATTGCGATTTATCGTTGCCACAACTGTAAGCAGTTGTCGTTCCCGCGCGGCAAGCGTACTCCCATTCCGCTTCTGTCGGTAATCGATAAACTCGCCCGGCTGCCCGCTCGACCGGTAACGCTGAAAGCTTTTCGCAGAATTCAACGGCGTCAGTCCAGCTGACTGTCTCAACCGGATTGTCCGCGCCCTTGTATTCACTCGGGTTATCGCCCACCACTTGCTCATACTGAAACTGCGTCACTTCGTGAACGCCGATCCAAAATGGTGCGGTCAGCGTCACGCTGTGTTGCTTTTCTTCCCTATATCGACCTACCTCAGACTCCGGGCTGCCCATCGTGAATTCTCCGGGCGGAAGCACCGCGAATTTCATCTCAATCGAATTTGTTAATTCCATTGTCACTCCCAGATTCTCCGCCCATGCTTTCTGATGGACTTTCGCCTGTACTGCGTCGAAAGGTGCGACGGCCATCGCTGGGGCCGGTCGGGAATCTTGTGTGGAAGATTTCCCATTTTCGTTATCGTCGTTCGGCTCATCGCGTTTTGTCACATCGTCCGGCTGTGGAATCACGGCAGCCATTGTCGCGCTGCGCGAGTCGATGCCGACCAAAGTCGCGATCCCGAGCGAAAGCAGCAACAGCGGAGCTAAAACGTAGTTCGCACGACAATCGTTCGCCGGGTCGTTTTTTCCAAACAACCGCTGCACTCGATACAGCAGCGAGCCACCGTCGGCGCCCAGTACGAACAGGCCCTGGGTGCTCATTAATTCGGCGATTGCCAGCAAAGCGTGGCTGTATTCGGTGCGATTGTTGAGGGCAGTAATGGCGAGGTCATCGCAACAGAATTCACGTTCACGGTGAAGTTGGCGCGAAATCCACCAGGCTGCTGGATGAAAGAAGAACATGGTCTCAAACAACGCCTGAACTGCGGCAATGAATGCATCAAAGCGTCGAACATGGGCAAGTTCATGGGCCATCACGGCTTCCAGTTGCGGCACCGTAAGGCCGTTGATTACGGCAATGGGCAAAAGAACCACTGGTCGCATCCAGCCGATCACGACCGGGGCGGTGATAAACGTCGATTGCACCAATTGAACGACAAACGGCAGATGAAACTTTGCCGCAACGCGGGCGAATATCTGTGCGACTTCGTGCGGCACGGGGGACGTTCCATTCCGACGCAAACGCCGAACCACAAACCAGCCAACGATGGGACGAAGCGAAAATATCAGTAGACCTGCCAGCCAGCATGCTACGATCGTCCGCAACCATGGTCGAACCATCGACACAATATTCATCCGCATGACCGACGCAACGATTGGTGCTGGAATGGTGTCAGATTGGTCTTCGAAAGACTGCGATGCTTCGACATCGTTGTCGGCTATCGCCAAAGGATCAGATGATCTATCCGGCTGTGATGTCCGAGCAGAGGCATTCAGGATTCCAACTACCGAAGCGGACGCACTGTCAGAGCCTTCAACTTGTAGTGTTATCGCCGTCAGCATTGGTAGAGCCAGCATGAGCGCGAAGTTAACGAGAAGGATTCCATAACGCCGAGTTGCCGCACTGCGTCTCTGCATTGATATCAGCAGCCAACTCAAAACAGCGACTATGGTCAACTGCCAGACAGAATGCACCAGCACCCAGCCAACGCGTTCCACGAGCCATGCTTGAGACTGAATGATTGAACCCGGCCAGAATGCACTCATCGTTCGCCCTCCACCTGATCAAGGAATCGCCGAACTTCTGCGATCTCGGCGGCTGACGGCTTCTTGCTGGACAACGCCTGCAAAACCAACGAAAGCGCGGAGCCTTCGTAGACTTTCTGAATGAGTTCCGACACAAACTTCTTCCCCGCCGCCGCTCGTGTAACTCTCGCCTTGTAGATCAGCGGACGCACGCCTTCCTGCCGCGTGACAAGTCCCTTCTGGAGCATCACCGACAGCATTTTGACGGTCGTCGAATAGTTTGTGCCCTTCATCGCTTCCAGTCGCGTGTGTACATCTCGCACCGGGCTCGGACCAAGGTCCCAAAGTATGCCCAGAATCTGAAGTTCCACTTCCGTGGGTTGGGAAGAGGGTTTTGGTGACATTGAATTCTCCTCGACGAAAGACGGGGCATTAATGTCCTTAGATTAGCGATTAATTTCGCTATTTCAAATAAAAGGCGAACGATTTCGCCAAATCAAAGGATTCCGGGTCAAACGCGATCTGCGCGTTCCTTGATTGCAATACTGACGACGATCTGACGGCGCATTTCGAGGCTCACGGTTAAGATACCCAACACCACGGCAACAGTCGTCA
>JAGQQE010000567.1 GCA_020426345.1 Planctomycetaceae bacterium | reverse complement strand
GAATGCATTGCTGGCCTGATGTCCTCTCGGGCATCAGGCCGGTTTCTGGCTGGAAGTGATTGATCGATAGCGAACGAGCAAGAACGTTCATAATTCAGAGGATCCGCATGGTGACGCCAGCATCAGCATCGCCATCTGAAAACGCGAGTTCTTTCGCAAAACTGTCTTCTGCTGATTCGGGAGAGGCAGATTTTGTCCGGAATTTCACACAGAGCCAGCGCGCGCTCTATCTTTACATCATTCCGTTAGTCTCCTGTGCTGCAGACGCTGAAGAAGTACTGCAGGAAACGAATGTGGTGATCTGGACGAAGCGGTCCGAATACCAGCCCGGAACGAATTTCCTGGCCTGGGGACGAGCCATCGCTCGCTTTGAAGTGTTCCGGTTTCGTCGTCGAAGTAGCCACAAGGATCAATTGCTGGGCGACGACGTCATCAATCTGCTGGCCAGTGAAGTGGACGAGCAAACACTGAATGTTGATTTGAGACGCGATGCTCTTTCGAACTGCGTTGGTAAGCTGCGTCCCAAAGACCGGGAGCTGATCGAAAAGCGATACACACCGGGAAATACTGGCGATGATGTGGCAAATGAACTTGGCCGACCGGCAAACTCTGTCTATCAATCGATTGGACGAATTCGCCGAACACTCCTGGAGTGTGTGAAACGACAGCTTTCCGTGACGGAGGCTGGTTAGATGCAAAATCAAATGAACAATGCCGGTGACAATGACCATACCGCTCCCGACGGATCGCTCTCTGATCCACTTCTCTCGGAACTGCTGGATTTGACAAACAGGTACTGCGACGGTCTGCTGGATCCTTCGCAGGGCCAGCGACTCTCGTCAATCCTGAAAGAATCGGCGGCAGCTCGTCGAACTTTCATCGAATTCATCCAGTTGCACGGACAACTCACGTGGGATGCTGGTCATAGCGGTGCCGAATTGGTACCCCAGGCAGCCGAATCTCCCGTCAGACGGCAGACGTCTTACGGCCGAAGGACGGTCGCAGGATGGCTTCGCCCGACAGTGGGTCTGCTCGCAGCGTTGATCGTTCTGTTCGCTGTTCGAGGCTGGTGGATTTCCGGCAGGACAGAGCAACTGGCCGCCAATTCAGCGACATCCGAGAATGCGCTGAACCTGACGGCATTGGACGATGATGCATCAGCGAAATCCCTCATCGTCGCCGACAGCGACAGCACATATCGTGGCGCGGAAATCGTGTCCGAAAATGCTTCTGGCAGTCAGCCGGACGATGGCGGATTACCGCCGATTCGACTGAACGCAATCGAAGATCAGGTTGTCAGTGTCCATCCTCCGGAAGCCGGAGCACCAACGGCTTTAGAGGCCGAAACGGTCAGGGTGCCGGACACGGACGACCAGATTATTGAACAAATCAATGCTTTATTGGCCCGATCATGGGCTGAAAACGAAGTGCCCGTTGCGATCGAAGCGCCTGCGGGTGAATGGATCCGTCGCGCATCATTAACCCTCACGGGGGCCATTCCTGCATCATCCAGAGTCCGGTCATTCTCAGAGACGCCGGCCGTTTCATTCCGTCAACGTCATCAGGCGGTACTTGAATTTCTGAGTTCAGACCGGGCGGCCGAACACATGGCCGTTTACTGGGTGAACCTGATGATCGGACGCTCGAACCCCGGTCGTGTCGACGAGGAATCGTTGTATGTCTACATGAAAGATCGATTTGCAAGTAACGAATCCTGGATGGATACCGTTTGCGAGCTGATGTCCGCGCGAGGCCGCAGTGATCAGAACGGTGCTACTAACTTTCTGCTGGCACACCTGAACAATCAGGCGACTCCGGCAACTGCAGTGACGGCACGATTATTCCTTGGGCAACAGGTGCACTGCACTCAATGCCATGATCACCCATTTTCCAGTGACGTTAAGCAGAATGAATTCTGGTCTCTCAATGCGTTCTTCAAACAGACGCGTCGCGAACCTGTTCGATTGGCGAGCAACTCCGAACGGGGTGATCAACGCATTTGGGCCTTGACGGATACGGATATCGGCGGAATGACCTTCTTCGAAACACTTCGCGGTCAGCAGGTGGCCGTCCTGCCGGAATTTGCGGGGGAGACGCTGCCTCCGGAAGATGGAGTGCACCGACGTGAAGAGCTCGTGCGGCTTATTAGAACGGATCCACAACAACGTGTCGCTCGAGCTATGGTGAATCGTGTCTGGCAACAGTTCTTTGGTGCCGCCTTCACTGCGCCGGTTGACGATATGGGTCCCCACGTTCCCGTTTCTCACCCTGAACTGCTTGATTTTCTGGCAGACGCATTTGCATACCACAATTATGACGTACGTCGTTTGATGCTCTGGGTGTCGCTGAGTGACGCGTGGCAGAAATCAAGTCGGCTGGCCGAAGCAGACGGTGTGACTCTGGCAACCGACTTCCTTCCCGAAGCAGGTGGAATGCCGGTCTTCAATCAGGTCTATGCCCGCCAGATGATGCCGGAAGAAGTCTACGATTCGATCCGTACCGCGATTCGATCTGTTGCTCGTCAACCGATCGATTCATCATGGGGAACATCGCATCGACGGCAGTGGGTTCGGCAGTTCGTTGAATCCTACGGAACAGACGAAAATGATGAATCCCTCAGATTCGACGGGAATATCTCTCAGGCACTTCTGATGATGAATGGCGAAGATCTGTTGAAGGATATTTCGCTGGCTGTCAATTATCTGCTCGCAGATCGCACGCGTGATCAGTTGGCCCCGTCGAAACTGCTTGCTGAACTGTCGCTGGCCACTGTTTCCCGCATGCCGCAGGACGTTGAGCTAAAGGTCTTTCAAAACCGTATTCAGCAGGTAAGCCGGAGCGGGGGAGCCGACATTGCCCTTCAGATTGCCTGTGAAGACATGCTCTGGGCCTATCTGAATTGCAGCGAATTCGTCATCGTCCACTAAGATCCGTTCTTCCTGTTGAATCTAACCGCCTGTTGAAAACG
>JAGQQE010000566.1 GCA_020426345.1 Planctomycetaceae bacterium | reverse complement strand
GTCAAGACCCATGCCGATCGATCCATCCTGCTCGGGCAAGTTGCACAGTTGGTTGAGGGCCCGCAGTTCAAGCGCGGCGACGGCAGCGTCAACGGTCATCCGGGTGTGGTCTTTACAGTCGTCAAGCAGCCGCATATTGACACACGGTCGTTGACAGACAGCCTTGAGAAGGCGTTTGCCGAAGCCGAAGCATCCTTACCTGCCGACATTGTGATCAACTCTGAACTGTTTCGCCTGAAGAATTTCATCGACCGAGGCATCTTCAATGTCGGCGAGGCACTGGTCATTGGAGCCGTATTGGTTGTCATCATTCTGTTTCTGTTCCTGCTCAACTTTCGCACCACGTTCATCACACTCACCGCGATCCCCTTGTCGCTGGTCATTACAACACTCGTGTTTCGGCTGTGGGGCCACATCACGGGCACGCACCTCTCGATCAACGTCATGACGCTGGGCGGAATCGCTGTCGCAATGGGCGAACTGGTGGATGATGCCATCGTCGATGTCGAAAATATTTTTCGACGATTGAAGGAGAATAACAATCTCAAGGAGCCGCGATCTTCGCTCGTGGTCGTTTACGAAGCCAGCATAGAAATCCGCAGTGCGATCGTCTTCGGAACGGCGGTTGTGATCCTCGTGTTCCTTCCATTGTTCGCGCTGTCAGGTGTCGAAGGCCGCCTGTTTGCTCCGTTGGGTGTGGCCTACATCGTCTCGATCCTTGCATCGCTTGTCGTGTCTCTCACCGTGACGCCGGTCTTGTCGTGGTATTTGTTGCCGCAGTCGAAGGCAACGCATGTTGAGCATGATGGTGTGCTGCTGCGATTCTTCAAATGGGGTGCTGGCTATCTGATTCGTTTGAGCATTGCGAGACCGTTGTCGCTGATGTTGTTGACATGGCTGATGGTCGCCTATGCGGGCTGGGAGTTGTCGCGGCTCGGACGAAACTTCCTGCCGCAATTCGACGAAGGCAGCGTGCAGATCAACCTGACACTTCCTCCCGGGTCGTCACTGAACGCCTCGAATCAGGTCTCGGCCGTTCTTGACAAGAAACTGCAGCAGATGCAGAAGTCCGACAAGAATCCGGACGGCGAAATCCTGCATTTCGTGCGACGAACGGGTCGAGCTGAAATGGACGAACACGCATCGCCAGTCAATACGGGCGAATACATCCTCAGTATGAACCCGGACGTGCAAAATCACCGGGAAGAGATCCTCAAAAAACTTCTCGCCGAACTTGGGGAGGAAGCTCCTGGTGTGGATATTGAAGTTGAGCAGCCGTTGGCGCATCTGATCAGTCACATGGTGTCGGGAGTTTACGCTCAGATCGCCATTAAGATTCATGGCGATGATCTCGACACACTGCAGCAGCTCTCAGAGCAGGTGAAACAGAATCTGCAGACGGTTCCGGGATTGACGCCGCCAATTGTAGAGCCAATTCGCCAGACGGAAGAATTGCACATTCGATTGCGATCAGATGACCTGGCCTTTCATGGCGTGACGCGTGCCTATGTCGCTCAGATTGTGCAGACGGCGTTGCAGGGCGAAGTGGTGTCGCAGGTGCTGGAAGGGCAGCGAAGATTCGATCTGCTCGTGCGCCTTGAAGAAAACTATCGCACAGATTACGCAAACCTCGGACGACTGCGAATTGACCTGCCGAATGATCGCGGCCAGATCGAACTACGGGAATTGGCGGACATCGGGCAAGGTTCCGGCGCGAATGCCGTCAATCGTGAAAATGCCCGCCGACGAATTGTCATCCGCTGCAACACGCAGGATCGGGACCTTGCCAGTGCCGTGGCTGAGATCCAGCAAC
Organism: Planctomycetaceae bacterium; assembly: GCA_020426345.1. Taxonomy (GTDB): domain Bacteria; phylum Planctomycetota; class Planctomycetia; order Planctomycetales; family Planctomycetaceae; genus F1-80-MAGs062. The sequence goes on along the minus strand of JAGQQE010000566.1, from coordinate 1,158 downwards.
GAGTACAAAACAACGTGGTTCTACCGGAAGGATATTTTGTCGAATACGGCGGACAGTTTGAAAGCCAGCAGAGTGCGACGCGAACAATCGGAGTGCTCGCCGCCATTTCTGTCGTGGGAATGTTTGTCGTCCTGATGATTCTGTTTCCGTCCGTGCGCGTGGTTCTGCAGATCCTGAATGCGTTACCGACGGCCTTCATTGGCGGGGTACTGGCGTTGGTGATTACTAACCAGACGTTAACAGTCGCCAGCTTGGTGGGATTCATTTCTCTGGGGGGAATCGCCGTGCGAAACGGCATTCTTCTCGTCACGCACTACTTCCACCTGATGAAGGAAGAAGGCGAGGACTTTACCAAACAGATGGTTGTACGAGGCAGTCTCGAGCGACTGGCCCCGGTGCTCATGACGGCTCTGACTGCCGGAATTGGACTTATCCCGTTGGTGCTGGGCGGTCAGGAGCCAGGCCGTGAGATTCTGTATCCAGTTGCCACTGTTATTTTGGGTGGACTGGTGACATCAACGTTTTGTGAGTTCCTGATTCATCCGGGACTCTTCTGGAAGTTCAGCGGCCAGGATGCGTTGAAGCTCGCCAAAATGGGGAGTGGAACAGATGAACTTGCAGATGCCCACGATTGAGATATTCCTGAAGCAAGTAATGGCGTCGACTCGTTGTTTGTCGCCTGTTGTTGGTTTTAAGTGTTGTAAAATCCGCTCGCGCCGTTTGTGGCAAGAGCATTCCTTTTGTTTGGAGAATGTCGAATGAAGAAGTATCAAAACGTCATGGCAACAATTGCTGGCCTTGCCACAATGAGTCTCGCCGCTGGTTGCCAGGAACAGGGCACAGCAGAAACGGCAGCATCTACACCAGCCGCAACAGCCGCCGCCGAACATGGGCATGAACATGCAGAAGGCGAAGGTGAGCATGGGCACGGCCACGGAGCCGGACCACATGACGGAACGCTCGCTGACTGGGGTGGTGGAAAGTACCACGTCGAGTTCACCGTCGATCACGACAAGCAGGAAGCCACGGTTTACGTTCTCGGCAGCGACGAAAAATCGCCGGCCCCTATCAAAACCGACAAAGTGCTTCTCAGCATCGGCGATCCGGAACTGATGGCCGAACTGCTGCCCGTGCCTCTGGAAGGTGAGACGGACGGAC
>JAGQQE010000565.1 GCA_020426345.1 Planctomycetaceae bacterium | reverse complement strand
AGCCTGGCTCTGCACAACTATCACGACGTCTACCGTTGCTTTCCAAATGTCAATGCCAACAGCACGCTCAGCGGCGGCAGCACGTTCACTTCGATCCTGCCGATGATCGACGGAGCCAACGTTTACAACCTGTACGACTTCAATCTCACCAACAGTCATCCTCACAATGTCCGGGTGACGTCTCAGGTATTGCCGTTTTATCTGTGTCCGTCTTCTCCCATGAGGCGACAGGTTCCCGGTTGCACCAGCGACGCGGGCCGAGCCCCTGGACATTACGCGGTTAACATGGGCACCGCGGACTACAACGTGTATTGGCCCTACATTCCAGGTTCCGCGCGGCCGAATCTGAACGGGGCGATCGTGTATTCAGACTCCGCCGGCGGCAAGACCAGGTTTCGTGACTTTACCGATGGAACCACGTCAACACTGATGATCGGCGAGACATCCTATAATCTGCCAGACTACAAATTCGGCGCCAGTGATAGTCTTTGTGCGGGACAGCCGCGGTTTTCGTTCACTTACTGGTCCGTGCCTTATCCCGGTTCAACGGCCTGTACAACTCAGTATGGATTCAATCCACACGACATCGCCGACGATGGCATTTGGGACGCCAACTGGACCAAAGCCTTCCGCAGCGACCACGTTGGCGGAGTACAATTTGGGCTGACGGATGGCTCATGTCGCTTTATTTCGGACAACATCGACGCGACAGTACTGGACGCTTTGGCAACTCGAAACGGAGGCGAGGTGGTCGGTGAATTCTGACCTGATAAGAAGCAAACGACACGTCTTTTATTCAACTGCGATGATTCTCTGCATCAGTCTTTTCACAGGCTGCAGCGACAAAGTTGCAGGCCCTGTTCGCGCGGCGGTCGCCGGGACGGTAACAGTCGACGGAGCGCCACTGGAAGAGGGGACCGTGGTGTTTGTTCCCACCGAAGGTACGTCGGGACCGCGAGTGACCGTTTCAGTTGTCGACGGGCGATTCGAAGCCGCGCCTGAACACGGTCCGGTTGTGGGACAGCATCGAGTCGAAATTCAGTCGACATGCGGTCCGGCTTTTGATGATGAGCAGATGGTTGACAGTCTGGCAAAGAATCCTCATCGGTTGAACGTCGTTGTAGTGCCCCCCATTTACAACACAATCAGTCAGTTGAAGGCCAGCATTACTGAAGGAACAAAGAATGAGCTGGCGTTCGACCTGAAACTGCCCCGACGGAGGTGACCAAACCGTCGGACAACGATTCCGAGACAGACCGTCTCGCCCATGGCCGACAGGCAAGACCCATTCACACACTGGACACAGAACAGCCGTGGCCCGTCGGTAACGGATTCAAAACGGAGCTTTCACATGTACAAACAACACACACACAATTCATCAACAACTCAGGAGACCCCAATGATCAACTGTCTGAAGACATGGTGCATGCGAGCCGCAATTGCACTCGTTGCGATGCCCCTGACCGCGAACGCTCATTTTGTGTGGCTGGTACCGACTCAGGTTGACGGCCAGCCGCGAGTCTGCGTGTACTTTGGCGAAGACGCTCACGACGACAATGCCGAATATCTTTCCCGAGTGAGCGGGGTGGTCGTTCACCGAATTGTCGGAACGGCGGCCGCCGAAGCCGTCCCACTGACAAAGACCGACGAACAAATCTTCGCTTCATGCATCGAAGGCGGCGTGTACATCGCGTCTCATGATCTGGGTGTGATGGATCGCGGCGACGCAAAGTTCCGCCTGCTTTACTACGCCAAGACGGGGCCCAAAGCCGGTGCCGCCGAATGGAAGTCCTGTGTCACGAGTGACAACCTGGTCCTGGACGTGGTTCCTGAACTGCAGGGTTCGCAGATTGCGGTAACAGTCACCTTTCGCGAAAAGCCCGTGGCCAATGCAGAACTGACGGTGGCTCGACCAGGAGCGGAAGATGTCAACGCGACGACTAACGATCAGGGACGGGCGATGTTTGATGTTGCGGATGCCGGAGTGTATTCGCTGCGAGCCAAATTTGTGGAAAGTGTTGCCGGGGAACTGAACGGCAAGGCTTATCCGGAAACGCGCCACTATTCGACGGTGTCTCTGCACGTTCCCACGACTAATCAGCCGATTCAGGCAGTACGTCTTCAGGACCTGCCTCAGCCCGTGACAAGCTTTGGAGCAGCCACCCTGAACGACGCGGTTTACACATACGGTGGGCACACCGGAGGTGCACATTCCTACTCCAGCGGGGAGCAGGGTAACCGGCTGATGAAGCTGAGCCTGAAATCGGGCGAATGGGAATCACTTGCCGAAGGTCCCGGACTTCAGGGACTGGCTCTGGTGGCCCATGATAACCGGCTGTATCGCGTCGGTGGCTTTTCAGCAATGAACGAGGAAGGCGAAGAGCATGACCTTTGGTCCCAAAGTGACGTGTCCTGCTTTGATCCCGTCGACGGCCAGTGGCACGAACTTCCGGCTCTGCCGGAACGCAGATCATCTCATGACGCAGCCGTTGTCGGTGACAGCATCTACGTGGTCGGCGGCTGGGCAATGAAAGGCGAAGGCAATTCCGTCTGGCATACAACTGCCTGGAAGATGAATCTGACTCAGCAGCCTCTTCACTGGCAACCCATCGCGTCGCCGCCGTTTCAGCGTCGAGCCCTCGCAGCGGCGGCTCACCATGGTAAGCTGTACGCTGTCGGTGGCATGCAGGAAGAAGGCGGTCCGACAACGAAGACTGCCGTCTATGATCCCGCCACCGACAAATGGTCGGAAGGTCCGGCTCTGGTGGTGCAGCAGGATCCGAAGTCCGATGATGACTCAGCGGGTGAAAGTTCCGGGCAGCGTCGCAACATGTCGGGCGGCATGATGACGGGTTTCGGAGCATCCGCCTTTGCTACCGGTGGCCATCTGTACGCAACCACAGTTCAGGGAACTCTGCAGCGACTCAGCCACGACGGTTCGGCGTGGGAAGTGATCGGCAAAACACCTACCG
>JAGQQE010000564.1 GCA_020426345.1 Planctomycetaceae bacterium | reverse complement strand
TCCGCTCAACGCGCCTTTGACGACTGCGAAGCCAACGCGCTGCCGCTCGACGAAGCAGAATGGTTCAAGTTCGACGTCATTATTCTTGGAGATGTCTCTCCGCAGAAACTTGGCCACGACGGCATCCAGACGCTGGAACAGTTCGTCAAAGACCGCGGCGGCGCGCTGGTGGTCATCGCCGGGCCCAATCAAATGCCTCATGCTTATCGAGCCACACCTCTGGCCGATGTGCTGCCTGTGATTCTGAATCGTCCTGCGATCTCCACAGCCGGCAGTCCCGACCAGAGTTTCCATTTCTCGCTGACTCAGGAAGGCGTTTCCGATGAAGTTCTGCAACGGGCAGCCGGAGCCACTGACACCTCTTTTCCGGAACTGACCTGGAGGCATCCGGACTGTGAAGCGAAAGCCGGAGCGAATGTCCTGGCTTACGCTTCGACCAATCGAGAACTCCCCAACGACGCGAAAACCGGTGTGGCCGATCAACGGCGGCGGGCACTGATGCTGTGGCATCGATTTGGAACCGGCAAAGTGCTTCAACTGAACTTCGACGAAACCTGGCGGCTGCGTTATGGGATTGGTGATCGACGGCACCATGAATTCTGGGGGCAGATCGTTCGCTGGGCCGTCACGGATCGGCTGTCGGCCGGGACTGATTTGGTGCGGATGGGAACGGATCGAACGCTGTACAAAAGCGGCGAGCCCATTTCGATTCAGGCACGGCTTCTCAACGCAGATCGCAGCCCGATGACTGATGCTCGAGTGCAGGCAAAGGTCTTGATTGAGGATGAAGTCGTTCGGTCCGTGGACCTGACTGCCGATCCGCAGAATGCGGGGATGTTGCACGGTGAAATTCGCGATCTCACGCAGTCAGGCCGGTACCGCGTGGAATTGTCAGGAGAAGTCGTCGACAAGCTGCTGGCACTCGAAGCAACGGGAACTCAAACGGTAGGACTGGAAATTGGCGTCGAAGCCAGTGCCGAGAATCTCGAACAACTCGACCTTGTCGCCGATGACACGGTCCCCAGGCAAATCGCGGACTGGACCGGGGGAACTGTGGCGGACCTGGCCAATGTCGACCTGAGCAATCTCGAGTCGGTGCTCTCTAACTTTGGGCCGAAATCGACGTTCGTGCGGGAACGCTGGACGGTGCCGCTCTGGAATCGGTGGCCGGTCATCGGTCTGTTTCTCAGCGGGCTAAGCGTGGAATGGCTGCTTCGCAAATGGATGGGACGAATTTAGATGGGTTCAGAAGCGGGGGCGGGAACCAATAACCAAATGGCCCGAAGGGTGCTTCGCACGATTGGTTCCTGACCCCTTTTCTGAACCGGTAAACAACTTCACAGAATCTGGTGATTCAGATGACAGCAACAATAAACGTCTCAAACAAAACCCAAGCCTCGCCACGCAAAGCGGCGGCGGTCGAGCAGATTCAGCGTGAACTCGATGAGATGGTCGGCTGCCTTCGGCGCGACATCTGGATGGGGGGAGCTCTTGTCGTCGGAACGGCAGCGATGATATCACTGCTGACGCTGGTGATTGTTGACGCAGTCTTCCAGCCCGAATCACTCTGGTTGCGGTGCGCACTATGGCTGCCGATCATCGGGATTGTTGTCACAGTCATTCGACGGTTTCTCGTCGTGCCGCTCAGGCAGGAGTGCAACCGCCTTGCGATGGCGTGGACCCTGGAACAGACACGGCCAGCGATTGAAGAACGCCTGACAACGTCGCTGCAGTTGAACGCAACCCCGAATGCTCAATCGAACGCGATCATCGAGGCCGTCGCACAACAGGCGCATGGTAGCCTTGCAGGATGCCGGGATCAGGAACTGCGGGGACAAGAGGTTCTCAACAGGAGTATCGTCGCAACAACCTGCTGTGCCGCCTTTCTCATGTCGATGTGGATCTGGGCTCCCTATCTAATCCCTTCCCTGAAGAACGTGTTGAATCCCTGGAATGCGCGAGTGCTGCCGCACTTGAATGCGACGATCGTCCCCGGCAACACGGTGGTCGGGGAGGGCAGCGACGTTCGAATTGCTGCGACAGCCAGTCACCTGACAGATGCGGTGCTGGAAGTCATCGAGCATGATGCCGTGATCGCGTCATATCCAATGGCAATCGAAGCCAATGAAAGCACCGCCGCATTTACTCTGGCGGCGTTAAAGGCGGACCTTCAATATCGCGTTCGTTCCGGCGGTTTGTTTTCCGACAATTACCAGATCTTTGTTGATCCCAAACCGGTGATGGAACGCATTCAACTGAGCCTGACGTTTCCGGAATACACACGACTACCTTCCCAGGTTATCAATGAGCTGACTGAACCGATCGAAACGATTAACGGCACGCGAATCCGCATCGACGTTGATTCCACGCTGCCTTGTGCCGAATCTTCGCTGAGCCTCAACGCAACATCGATCCCTTGCGAGCAAGCGGCTTTTGTCGACGGAGTAAAACGGTGGCGGCACAGCTGGGAGTTCACTGCAACGGAAGGTGATTTGCAGCGAGGCAAGATCACGCTGGTCAGTGAAGCGGGTGTCCCGAGCGATCCGATTCTGTTTGAAATGCGAGTTCTGCCCGATCTGCCACCATCAATCATCATCGATCAACCAGGGCTATCCGAAATCGTGACGACGTCAGATCGCAGCATCGACATCGCCTATCGTGCCTTCGACGACTTCGACTGCGGCGCCCTGCAACTGATCTCGCAAAAGAACGGCGAACAGCTTTCGATCAAAGACGTTCCGCACGAACGGCTGCCGGAGTTCACAGGCGAACTGGCCATCGATCTGAATCAACTGGAAATCACCACCGGAGACCAACTGATCGTCTGGCTGTCGATCACTGACATTCGGCCCGACGAATATGGCGGACCACAGATTTCTGAATCGCGGAAAATTCATCTTCAGATTGCCGATGAAGCGGCTCCTATCGGTCAGCAGGCTGTTCAGAACGAAGCCCAGTCCTTGCTGGCCGATCTGA
>JAGQQE010000563.1 GCA_020426345.1 Planctomycetaceae bacterium | reverse complement strand
CACGACCGGTGATCACGGGAGCCGCACGGTCTGCCGGCACGTTTGCCTTCCTCGACGGTTCTGGTGACTCAGGCACCGGCGTGGGAGCTTCCGAGAGAACCTCTGTTTTCGATTCCGGTCGGCCACCGTAGACAAACTGTTTCTCCAGTTCAGCTACGTCGTTGGATGGTGCAGTGATCCCTGCAATCAATGGTCTGCGGTCTTTCATGAATTCCTCGCCTCTCGCTTGATCCTGCTGCGTTTGCCTTTTGCTCGTGTGGCCACAGCCTCCGGCAGGATCTCGGAGAAAAGGCGCTTCACCTCTTCGGAGGCTTCGCGGGCTCGGGAACCCATGTTCCAGACAACAGCACCCTGGCCGGGCGCATCGGCGTAGATTTGACGAAGGATCATTGGGGTAACGGCCATTGGCAGATTGAGTGCCGCTGCGGCTTCTTTCATGTCTTTGGTGAGCCGGTAGGTTTTTCCGACCATGCTGAGCACAATCACGGCTTTCGGAAGACCGCCGCGAATATCCTGAGCCTGCCTCAGGACGTCCGTCGCTTTGGATAACGCACGGACCTCCAGCATGGAAGCTTTGCAAGGCACGATGGCCAGATGGGCACGAAGCAGCAGCGCACGGCTGGTTTCGGTTTGGCTGCCCGGCCCGTCTGCAACGACATAGTCAGCTTCCTCATCCAGAAGCGGCAGTTCATTCAGGATATGGTCCGGATTGTCAAGTCGTACGGCGTGTACGCCAGGGACCGCTTCACGAATCCACTCCGAGCTGCTTTGCTGCGTGTCACAGTCGGCCAGCGTGACACTGTGCCCCTGTTCGTACAGCCAGGCGGCTAAATGAACGGCGGTGGTCGATTTGCCGACTCCGCCCTTGCTATTGGCAACTGCAATGATGGTCATATCGTCGGCATACGGCACATCCGGCAAACTGGCAAGCTGAAATGATGCATGACCGGACGGTTTGTCTGTTGTGTGGCATGTCTGCCACACGCCTGGCAGGGCAGCCTGTAACGTGGCTGTCTGTCATGTTGCCCGGCATGCTGGCAGGCTGACCATGAAGCTCGTTTACCTGCAAGCCTGTCAACATGTTTGCATGTTTGCCAGCATGTCAGCAAGCCAGCAGGAAAGTCAGTCAACCGGCCGTTTGACGGTAAAACAACTCCTTAGCAGAGCTAAGGGAAGACGTCTGTAAAAACTCATGAAGCTGTTTAGCTAACTGACTGACTTAGCCTGTGACGCATGTTTGCCGGGAATCTCTTCAATCGATGCGGTAGAAAATTGTGCCGTTCCGGGACAGAATGGGACTCAACAAACGCCAATTGAACGGCCGCCAGGGATGCGGGCGACCCCCACATGGTGCCCCAATTTTGGCGGCGGATTCCTGAATAAACTCGTCTGCAATCGCGATTCGGTCCGGACGCACGGAAAGAGCTCATGAAAACTAATACGGAATGCAGGGACTGTGGGGCGAAGCTGATACTGGAAATGGACCGCGTGCGCGGGCGGTGTCACGGTTGCTCGCAGAAGAGATTCGGGCGGACTGACAGGTTAGGAGCAACCCGAATTAGAAAACAACGTAAGCGTTCGAAACAGAGTGATTAGCGATTCAGGTTCGCCGTCTGCCAGTGGCCGAGAACGCGAATGCGTTGCTTGATCAAAGCGGAGCAAAACGCGATTAGTTCGAGCAGAGAACTGGGGGGAAACCTTATGGGTTGCGGGATCATGGCGGGATTGATGTTTTCGCGGATCAGTCACGCTGTTGGTCAGCCAGCGACTCTTCGTAGTAACGGTAGGCTCTTTGCCGCGTTCTGACTGAACACGGTGGGCCGATTGTTTCACGGGCTTCCTCGACATACGCCTTGAAGGCACAGCCGAGGAAGAGATGATCCAGGAACTCATCGCTATCGGTCACGATTCAAACTCCGGTGATTCGCCGAACAACGACTCCGCCTGAACGGCAATCGTGTCCCAGTTAACGCCAAAGTTGGCGTCATGATTTCTCCGAAGCGTTTGGAGCACCAAATAGGCTTCGTCGTGAGAAAGGTCTGGACGGACTTCGCGAACATCTTCGGTTGACCAGATAAACGGCACCTCGTCATGCGGCTGCAACATCGACTGAAGGTCTGTTGGCTTTGAAAGGATGCATTCCGGATCGGTCGCTGCCACAACCGTAACGTCATCCAGAGCCGCGGGCAGCAGCGTTCCGAGACCGGTGCGAAGCCGGTTAGGTAACGTATCATAGAATTCCGCACTGGACACATCGGTTGAGACATCCAGCTGCAGTGTGACTGTGAGTTTGACTGTCCTTGTCATAGGGCAACTCCTTTTGGTTTTGTGAATACCGCACAAATGTCGTGCAGGCCAGGGATAAATGATGATCGGTAAACCTTTCGCGAACTGGAGGCTCCGTGGCTGAACCGCACGATGTCGGTACAGGCCTGAGTCAGTCCGCACTGAAAGGCCAGATGCTTGGTGTGCCATGTCAGCGGCACGTACCCGGCGTCTCGATCGGAATAGTCGCCCATCAGAATGGCCAGATGTCCGCCGCGTTTCAGCACGCGGGAGCAGTGCAGAATCGCCTGCTGATAACGTTCCAGAAACGCCTCCAGAGTCGGAGCCCGTGACAAATCGCGGTCATCAGCGGCGTAAAGCTTCTGACGCCAGTAGGGCGGATGAATCCAGATGAAGTCAAAGCTCGCGGGTTGAAAGCGTGCCGTGTCGCCGTAGAAGTTGGACGTTTCGCAGAGATCGATCCCCTGATGGATGTCGGACGACCAGCAGTTGATTCCCAGTTCGGCACAGACGTCTCGGCAGGTGCCGCTGCCGGACATTGGATCGAAGACGTTTTTCGGCTGAAAATACAGCAGCAGATCGCGAATCAGATTTCCGCCGCAGTTGCCGGGATACGACCGGTCGCCGTAGTCTCCGGCAGTGTCGTCGTGATACAGACTCGTCAGGTGTGGCACAGGGCTGCCGTTGCGAGG
>JAGQQE010000562.1 GCA_020426345.1 Planctomycetaceae bacterium | reverse complement strand
CTTTCGCGGATGAAGCTCACGGCCTCGTCTGTTAGTCGATCGGTGAGGTACTCGCCTTCCTTGCCATCCGGTAATACGTTCCATTTGGCGCGCAGCTCGGTGGTTGGAATCAACCAGTTGCCTTGATACGGAAAGAAGTAGCTGCCCGGAGCCCCGTGTGCATTGCCAGCGACATTCACGTCAAAACCATGATGCTCAGGCAGGGAAAACGGTTCGCTACCGAGATGCCACTTGCCGATGCTGGCTGTGCGATAACCGGCGGCGCGCAGAGCCTCGGCCAGCGTGAACTCTTCCACTGGTAGTCCGCGCAAGAATCGCCCTTCGCGCAATTTGGCTTGGGGATTCCAACGGCCGTCCGGAAGCCAGTTGGTGAGCAACAACCGCGCTGGGTACTTTCCCGTCAAGACGGCCGCACGTGTTGGCGAGCAAACGGCACAGGCCGCATAAGCATCGGTGAAGCGAACACCTTCGCTGGCCAGTCGATCGATATGTGGCGTCTGATAATACGCGCTTCCCTGGCAGCCAAGGTCGCGCCAGCCGAGGTCGTCGATCAGAAACAAGACGAAATTGTGTCGCGACTCGGCGGCTTCAGCCGGAAGCGTGGCGAGCCAGAGTATCGCCACCAATAGTCCACAGAGTCGATTCGTCATGTCGTGAGCCGCAATGATCGGAAGTTGTAGAAGGGGTTACGCGTAAACCTTGAGATGCACCATCACAAAAGGGCCTCGTCCTACCTGGGTTTCTCGTCAGCCAATTGCTTGAGCTTATCCGCATCGATGTCGTGCCGCTCTTCGTGTTGGATGGCAGCTTGCCGTCGTGCCTCGATCTCAACACGCAGCGCGGGCCGTCTTGTGGCGATGAAGACCGCGTCGCGGCTGCATGTATGCTGGACGCGAACGCCGTTTTCCTGCACAGTCCACTGCACTTCATGCACGCCATCGGCGTCTATTCGAAACACGTCTAATGGCTCACGAAGCCAGTGCGGCAGTGGGTAAACATGCGAGAATTCGCGGGGATCGCCAAAGTGAAAGGTGTTGTCTTCCGCACCTGGGGCGTAGGCGAGATCATTGGCGAACAGGATGGCACACTCTTCACAAACAATCGACGAACAATCCCAGTCGAGTCGACCATCGGCCGTTCGAATTCGTTCAAACTTGTGAGCATCACCAGCAAGATAGAACGGAGCCAGCATCAGGATTTCACGGCCGATCCGCGTCATGGGTTCCCAGGTGTCCGGGAACAGTAGGAGCGATTTCAGACTTAGGTTGAACCAATACAGCGACGTGATTCGAGTCGACAGGGCATGCATCGCCTGTGCTCGCAGTTCATCCGGCGTAGGAGAACGACGCTGACGCGAATTCAACCGGAAACCACCCCCCCAGCCGTGATGTGGACCTTGAGACCAGCAGGCGACAGGCATCGGCCGATTCAGCTCCCGCAGCGAACGACACATGTCTCCGATCGTTTCCAGGGGAGCTCCCCAGCTGATCTGCTTCCCATCCCAGCGATCGTACGCGCGCCAGGAGTCTGCGGCTGGCGCAACAACGCGGTAGGCATCGTAGTGTGGAAAATCCGACAGTCCGGCATAGTATCGCCACACGCGCTCTTCCGAATGCGTTACGCTGGTCGCCAGTCGACTCGCTCGATACGGCAGGAACTCCTCGAAGACTTTTTGCGGAGGAACTGGTCGACCCCCGCCGAACTGCGGTTCGCCAAGGAATTCGACGGCATGAATTCTCGGCAGCCATTCATCGGTGTCCCACTTCTCCAGCGGCTGCATGCGGTTAAACAACTTCATCGGATAGCGCGAATACAGTTCCGGGTTGTCGGTATAACCATCAACGTTCTGGATCTGCCCGCAGTTGACGTGCAGCCGCGAGAGCAGTTTGAGATAAGGCTCATCCTTCAAATGATCGCCGGTCCAGCCGCCACTGATGTCGAAGTGTTCTGTCTTGATTCGCAGGTGTTCCCACAAAGGATTCGAATCCGTCATCAGTTCAATGGCGGCATATGTCAGCGGCCACGGCTCCTGAACGGTAACCGTCACGATTCCGCGATCGCGTGATGGAATCTGAACGTCTACTGGAAGCGGAGCGGCAGCGAACAGCGTTTGCCATGTGGCACCGCTGCGAGGAAGCCAGAAGCGAACCGAAGAGATTCTCAGCGGAGTATCTGAGTCGTTGACAACATGGCAGATCATTTTTTTTTGTTTCGGGTCCGTATCGCTGCCGAGAAACGTGATTGCCGAAATCCACTGCTGTGGTGCCAAGATTGAAACGCGGGTCTTCGACAGTCCTTCCGCTTCGATATCAAAGGCGTTTCCCGTTCCCCATCGCGACGACTTGCCGTTCCAGGTCCAGACGCTCAGCGAGTCTTCGGGGCCGCTGACGGCAGTATTCAGATCGTGCCATGCCCAGTCTCCCGATTCGAGCAGCGTTTCAGGGCGTTTCGAATCGAACAACCCTGGCAATGCAGCTCCCTTCACAAAGATCTGCACCTTCGCCCCGAGATCCGGATCGCGCGGACGTCGATACCTCATTGTTTCGGCAGTGACATGCGGTGTGACCGTGACTCCGCAGATCTCTGCCGAACGCAGGGGGGCAATCGTGCTGGTCGTGATCAGCGCCATGACCACCAGTCGCAAACTTGGAGTGAGAGAATGTGGATACAAACAAGTCATTGGTTCAGTTTCAGTTTTCCAAAGTGAATATGAGTTCGGGCCTTGTCGGGGGTGCCGCTGTCCCAGACGCAACGGAACTCTCCTGGTTCCACTTCGATAAGAGTTGGGTAGGAGTTCTTGATCCCCGCATCGTAGAAAGCTCTTTCCTCGCTCCAGGCGCCTCGGGGCGGCTTGATCTTATAACGGAGAGCCATGCGACCGCCGCTGGGGAAGTCAGGTGTTTTGTCACGTTGGGCCGGGCCGTCGTTGTAAACATAGATATGCGTACCGTCTGCAGCGCGACCGAAGTACGCTTTGG
>JAGQQE010000561.1 GCA_020426345.1 Planctomycetaceae bacterium | reverse complement strand
TCGCCACAGTGAAGGTCGTGGATGACGCAGGCAATCCGGTGTCCGGCGATGCACGCCAATTACTGGGCGTCAGGGAACTTTCGACCGTCGTTGTTCGAGGTAAGGCAGAACGTGACGATCAGGGAAATCTGACAATTGCCACCCATCAGATTTTTGTTCGACCCGGCGAGTAAACCATGAGCGACACGCAACTGGATCTAAGAAACCTGGCGATCAATCGCTCGCACTCTTCAACAAACGGGAAGCCGCGACGCCGACGAAGGTTGTTGCGGTACGTCCTGCCCTTGGGCATTCTGGCTGGTTTCGTGGGACTGATCGTTGCCGCAAGTGGACGTCAATTCCTGCCGGGTACTTCTGTGACCGTCGTGCCTGTCATTGTGCAGCGGAGCGAGATTCAGAAGGCTGGCAGGGCCTTATTTCAGGCGGCCGGCTGGATCGAACCAAGACCAACGTCCGTCAGCGTCCCTGCGCTGGCACCGGGAGTGATTGAAGAGCTTCTGGTTGTTGAAGGTCAGGAAGTGAAACGGGGAGAGACGATTGCCCGGCTGATTTCTGTCGACGCTGAAATTGCTGTCGAGCAGGCCCGCGCGTCGCTGGCACTTAGCGAAGGCGAACTGCAGCGGGCGCAGGTGGAACTGAAGGCAGCTGAGTCACGACTTAACAATCCCCTGCACCTGAAAGCTCCGCTGTCTGAGGCTCGCAGTCTACTGGCAAAAACGATAACAGACAGTCAGAAACTGCCGTTCGTAATCAGAGCTGCCGAGGCTACGGTGGATTTCACCCGCCGCAGTTTTGAAGGGAAACGAAATGCGGGAGAGAGCATTCCACAGGTGGTCGTACTGCAGTCGGAACGGGACTACCTGACCGCTCGAGCGGAACTCGAAGAGTTACAGACACGTGCTCCCAATCTGAAGCGGGAAATTGAAGCTCTTCAGGAGAAAGTGCAGGCACTGGAAGAACAGTTGGGCCTGTTGATAGAGGAGCACCGACAGGTCGGCGAAGCGCGTGCCAAAGTGAACTCGGCCACAGCCGCGTGCGACGACGCAGGACTCAGACTGCGGCAGGCCGAACTCACGCTTCAACGCATGCAGATTTGTGCGCCAATGGACGGCCGCGTGCTGCGACTACTGGCTTCGCCCGGGACGCGTATGATGGGGCTTGAACAAACGGCCGGACAGAATTCCAGTACCGTGGTGGAAATGTACGATCCCGCGCGACTTCAGGTGCGAGCCGACGTGCGCCTCGAAGACGTTCCGCTGGTTACGCCGGGAGCACCGGTCGAAATTAAAACCGCCTCTTCGTTCCATCCGATCAATGGCACCGTGCTTCAGTCGACCAGTACGGCCAACATTCAAAAGAACACCCTGGAAGTCAAAGTCGAACTGATCGATCCGCCTTCGACCGTACGCCCGGAGATGCTGGTCACGGCGACGTTTCTTGCTCCGAGATCCAACACGCCCCCCGAATTACCCCTCGAAACCGACAGAATTTTTGTTCCCAGGCAGCTCGTGTCCTCGAACGATTCCGGATCGATGGTTTGGGTCGTTGACGAAAACAACCAGGCGAACCTCAGGACCGTGACACTCGGTGGCGACGGCCGGAACGGACTTGTCGAAGTGACCGCTGGTCTGAACGAGACAGACAAGCTGATTGCCTCGGCAACCAGCGAGCTGAACCCCGGCGAAACAGTTGTTATTCGTGAAGAAGATCCAATGATCGGTGTGGAGAAATAGAATATGCCACTCGTCGCACTGCAGAACGTCACCAGATGCTTTACGAAAGGTGGTGAAACCATCACACCCCTTGACGACGTGAGCCTGAAGATTGATGAGGGAGAGTTTGTGTCGCTGATGGGACCGAGTGGAACCGGAAAGAGTACTCTTCTGAATCTGGTCAGCGGCATCGACCAACCGGATTCCGGTCGAATCATTGTGGCCGGAACCGAAATCTCCAGCCTGTCTCGCAGTCGACTGGCCGACTGGCGTGCTGCAAATCTTGGTTACATTTTTCAGACGCACAACCTGATACCCGTGCTCACCGCATATGAGAATGTGGAGTTACCAACACTGCTGCTGAAACTCTCTTCAACCGAACGCCATCAGCGCGTGGAACTGGCACTTGAAGCGGTCGGTCTCACCGATCGAGCACATCATTATCCCCGACAGCTGTCCGGCGGTCAGGAACAACGGGTGGGAATTGCTCGCGCAATTGTCGCCCATCCCAAAGTGGTCGTGGCCGACGAGCCAACAGGCAGTCTCGACACGGAAACGAGTCAGCAGATTCAGGTGTTGCTGCAGCGTCTTAATCGCGAATTGAACATCACCATTCTGATGGTGACCCATGACCGCGACGTAGCAAGCATCGCGTCCCGACTGTTGATTCTGGATCGGGGAAAGTTCCTGGAGCCAGCCACTACGACCGTCTGACGCGAACGAATTCTTATGTTGACGTATGTTTTCAAAACCCTGTGGCGACATCGCACGCGGAGTCTTCTGACTGTGTCCGGAGCCGCTGTGGCCATGTTCGTCTTCTGCTTCGTTGGCTCAGTTCAGGAAGGACTTCGTCGACTGACCACCGGCGCGGATGCTGATCGCAGCCTGATTGTTTTTCAGGAGAACCGCTTCTGCCCGACCAGCAGTCGATTGCCCGAAGACTATGCGAGACAGATTCTGCAATTGCCGGGCGTGCGTGATGTGATGCCAATCCAGGTCTGGACCAATAATTGTCGAGCCAGCCTGGACATTGTTGTGTTCAACGGCGCTGCCCCTGAACAAATTCAGAAGTCGCGTCCGGTCGAATTGCTGACAGGTTCGTGGGGCGACTTTCAGGCGCGGCGCGATGCGGCCATCGTTGGACGGAATGTGGCTCAACGACGGGGGCTATCTATTGGTGATCAATTCTCAATTGGCGACGTTTCCGTGCATGTGTCCGGGATCTTTTTTTTTTTTAATGATACGGAAAAAAACCTGATCTACACCAG
>JAGQQE010000560.1 GCA_020426345.1 Planctomycetaceae bacterium | reverse complement strand
CCTGGAACTAAGAGAAACTTGTGGCCTTTCCACCCATGTCGGTCAGACTCGCCCATTGCATATGGTTGTCGTAAGAGGAAATCTTCCCTGGCTCAACGGACACTGTGTTGATGGTGCCAAAACGCGGGTCACTATCACCAGCGAACACACAACCCACGGCAAGATCGTTTGGCAACTTGGAGGCCAAATTGCAGAATTGGGAGTTGATCAGAAAAGAGAATCGTTACTCTCCTTTGCCGCTGACGAATTACGTGCCGCAATTCCCGGCATTGATCTCACCAATACTGAGTGGTCTTCCTATCGAATAGACCGGGCAGAACCAGTCACTCCCGACGGAAAACGGCCTGACCACGCCTTCTATCTCCACGAACAAAATATCTGGACCGCCTGGCCGACGAAACTGGCCCTCGCCCCGCAACTGGCCGAGCACCTGCTTAAAGAACTGATACCAATTCTGGGTATTCCGCAGTCTCTACCAGATAATGAGACGCTGTCCGACTGGTTTCCTCCTAAAGTCGCTCGTTATCCTTGGGAGACCGAAGCGAACTGGATCGCTTACGCTGACTTGATTCGATCACAACAGCGGCGTGCCGCCTGATTTTTTGTGTCATTCGTAATTCAATAAATAATTGCTCTCATGCTTGATCTCTCCCAACAACCACTCGGATTCGGCGCTTTCAAGATTGGCCGGAACCAGAAGATCAAATACCCGACGGCCTACGATCTGCCGAGTGAAACGGAAGCGATCCAGCTATTGAATGCCGTTCTTGATTTGGGCATAGGTTACATTGATACCGCCCCCGCTTACGGGTTGAGTGAAGAACGGATCGGCAAAGGAATCGCTCACCGCCGTAGCGAGTACATTCTTTCCACCAAAGTTGGCGAACAATTTATTAATGGCGAATCGTTTTACGATTTCTCCGCGAAATCGATCCACGCCAGTCTTGATCAAAGCCTGCAACGATTAAAGACCGATTTTCTCGACATCGTATTGATCCACTCTCCCGCCAACGATGTCGAAGTCCTGACCCAAACCGATGTCGTCCCAGTCCTGCAGGAGAGAAAAGCCAAGGGAGACATCGGTTCGATTGGTCTGAGCGGAAAAACCATTGAAGGGGCCATGCTCTCCCTGGAATGGGCCGACTTGTTAATGGTTGAGTATCATCTCGAAGACCGCTCCCATGAACCCGTTATTAAGGAAGCCTCCAAACGAAGCTTGCCGGTGGTTATCAAGAAAGGTCTCTCCGCCGGACATTTAGGTCCGCCCGAAGCAATTCGATTTCTCTTCAGCAACCCCTATGTCTCCAGCCTCGTTGTCGGTAGCTTGAACCTCGAACATCTGAAACAGAACCTGACTCTCGCCCGTCAACTCGGCGAGGAAACCTGCCTGCCAAAGAAATCCTCCTACCGGCCCCCAGAACCCTCCCGCTGGGAACAGAACGGGTAATGAAATAAGGCGTGGTTACTCGAAAGTAACCACGCCCCAGATGCGTTTTCAAAGATGTCAAATCAGTTCGACTGAAATCTTCTTCTTAGCGAATGAAGAGCATTTCCTGATAAGTTGGCAGCGGCCAGAGGTCGTCAGCAACATATCCTTCGAGCTCGTCAACATACTTGCGTACATCGTTCATCGCAGGGATAACTTTGTTGCAGTAGTAGACGGCAGCTTCGTGTGCATTAGAGCTGTTTACTGAACTGGTTATCGCTTCCAGATCGCTGATGCTGTCCTGAAGGGCTTTGACGAGTTCAGTCACTTTATCCAAAGTATGCGTGTCGAACTCATAACCAACAAACTTCAAATTCGCACAAGTTGAAGCCAGTTGATTCTGGTAGCGAATGGCTGCCGGAAAGATGATTGTACGAGCCATTTCAATCGTCATCTTCGATTCAACCTTGACACTCAGGCAGTACTGTTCAAGGTAGGTATCGAGTCGGCTTTCGAGTTCACGCTCAGACAATACACCATATCGTTCAAAGAGTTCCTGAACTTCCTTTGTCTCCAGCACTGGAAGAGCATCGGGAGTTGTCTTGTGGTTGAGAAGTCCTCTTTCAGCTGCTTCCTTATGCCATTCTTCAGAGTAACCGTCTCCGTTGAAAATGATTGAACCATGTTCTTTCATGATCTGGACAAGGAGTTTCTGCAGAGCAGCGTTCAGTTTTTCAGAATCTCCCCCCGTCTCTATTTCCAGAACTGAAGCACAGTAGTCGAGGGACTCTGCGACAATCGTGTTCATAGCCACCAGTGGTCCGGAAATTGACATGTTGGAACCGACAGCGCGGAATTCAAAGCGATTGCCGGTGAAGGCAAAGGGGCTGGTTCGGTTGCGGTCGCCAGCGTCTTTGGGGAGAGGAGGGAGAACATCAACACCTACTTCCAGAGTTCCTTTGGGAATAGATGAACTGGCACCACCCGCTTTAATCTGTTCAAAGACATCAGTGAGCTGATCACCAAGGAAGATCGAGATGATTGCTGGAGGAGCTTCGTTGGCACCAAGGCGATGGTCGTTGCTGGCAGATGCTACAACTGCTCGCAGCAATCCCTGATATTTGTGGACAGCACGAATGACAGCTGCACAGATCAGGAGGAACTGAGCATTTTCATGTGGCGTGTCGCCAGGATCGAGGAGGTTCCCCTGAGAGGCACTTCCCATTGACCAGTTGACGTGCTTACCTGAACCGTTGACTCCAGCAAACGGCTTCTCGTGCATCAGGCAGGTCATACCGTATTTCTCAGCAACCTTTTTCAGCATTGTCATGATGAGCTGCTGATGGTCGGTCGCGACGTTTGCAAACTCGAACAGAGGAGCAATTTCGTACTGACCAGGTGCGACTTCGTTATGACGAGTCTTGACTGGAACACCCAGCTTGAACAGTTCCCGTTCTACTTCCAGCATGAATGCCAGAACGCGATCAGGAATTGCTCCAAAGTAGTGATCGTCAAACTCCTGTCCCTTGGGAGGAGCAGCACCAAATAATGTTCGACCACAAGTCAGGATGTCAG
>JAGQQE010000559.1 GCA_020426345.1 Planctomycetaceae bacterium | reverse complement strand
AATCAATCAGCGTGATATCGAACGGCGGCAGAGACTGCAGGAACTCGTGCAATGCGAACTGTTCCAGCCCGAGCCGTTCCGGATGAGGCACGTTGAATCGCGTCAGACATTGATTGGCAGGTACAACCGAAATTGCTGGCCATGAAGTGGAGCGGACAGCCAGTGCAGGTTTCTGGAATATGAATGAACCATCAAAGGCTCCTGCCAGTGTTTCGTCAGCTTCAAGGGTTTCTACCAACTGTGAACCAAAGAATCCTTGACTGAGCGACCCCTGAGGGTCAGCATCAATCAGCAAAACCTTCAGCCCCATCTGAGCGAATGCCCCGGCCAGATGAAAGCAGGTGGAACTCTTGCCGCAGCCACCCTTCTGATTGATAAGGCAGATGATTGATCCCAATGTGTCTGACCGGCTGAGTCGCGGTGATCGGCCGATTGCCACTGGCAATTCCGGCCAAGTCCGCGAAATTGTTCAATGTGACCTTCGCACGCTCATTAACAGGCTGTCAATGAGATTTCTTTCCGTGGACTCCCGATGATTCTGCTGTCGTGAAATTCCTCAAAGTGTTACGAGTTTTCACGATGAAACGAAACACGGTATCTGATGCCACCCGGCGACCGAGAACATCAGCAGCAAGGAAACGGTCCGCAAATCACCATGGAGTTGGGCAACTGACTCTGGCCGAGCATTCACTTTGTCCGCTGGATGCGCGTGCATCACTGCAACCCGGATTGCTGCATCGCACTTCATTTCAGTATTCGGACGCGCAGCGACGCCGGAAGACGGCTCACGTTGAAGTCTCCTGCCCGCAGGGGCTTTCTGCCCATGACGAATTCTATCTCTGGGGACTGCTGGCTTTAACGCTCAGTCAGCCGCAACCGGAACCAGAGTTTCATGCAACGCCCCACTTTTGCCTCCGACAATTGGGGCTGGTGGATGCGAACGTGCGCAGAGGCGGTCGCCAATACCAGCAGTTCGCGGCGGCCATCGAGCGCCTCTCATGGGTAAAATACGGCTGCGATGCTTTTTATGACCCGGTTCGTGCTGAACATTGCCAAGTGCGATTCAGTTTCCTGAGTTACCGTCTGCCATTGGATCCTGATTCCAGTCGTATCTGGCGATTTCATTGGGATCCGTTGTTCTTTGAGTTTGTGAAATCCGTCGGTGGGTCGTTGTGGTTTGATCTCGAACGGTATCGTTCGCTCAGTCCCGCAGGACGGCGATTGTTCGTGTTTGTGTCCAAAGTATTTGCTCGATCAGAGCAGACACCGCGGATGGATCTGAAACAACTGGCTGTCGATGTTCTGGGATTATCAAGCCGACTGCCGGTGAAGCACCTTCTTGCCAAGACACGGCGAATCTGCGCAGAATTGGTGACTGCGGGGCTCATCATGGAACAACACACAGGCTTGATTCAGAAACAGTCGGCAGGACGATACGACGTCGTGCTGCGTGCCATCCCAGGCACTTCGCGAACACCGCGAAGTCAGTCGATGAAAACTGATTCACCTCTGGTGGAGCCGCTGCAGTCGATTGGGCTGGATGCGGCTGCGATAGCACGAGTCCTGCGGCAATTTCCCCATGACCGAGTTCGCGAGTGGGTCGATATTACGCTGGCAGCCAAAGAACGCTTTGGACCGAAATTCTTCAAGCGCAGTCCGATGGCGTACCTGATCGACAACCTTAAGAAATCCGCGTCCGACGGTCGCACGCCTCCCGATTGGTGGCATGACATCCGAAAGGCCGAGGAACAGAAGCAGGATGCGCTGACGCGGCAACAGTCGATGACGCCAGTTTCCTCGACATCTTCGACAACTGGCGGCCGGCAGGTATTCGAGCATGTCCGGAACGACCTCGTCGCTGCTTACATGGCAGCCGGGCTGGATAACGCAACCGCTCAGCGTGAAGCGTCGCGGGAAGCTCAACGCCGAATTGCCGCATCAAAGCACGACCGTTCTGACAATGTCCCATCAGCCAAGCACATTCTCGCTACGCTTCCTTTCAAACTTCTGTAGGCAGATTCCTTCCTTTGTTTTTACAGATCTTTGAAACAGATCTTTGCCAGATGGCGTCATCGTTCCAAAGACCATCAGTATCCTCAACAATTGCCATGACTTACCTGCTAATGCGGTCGAGATGTTTGGAGAAGAAAGGTCACGCGACCGACACGCCAAACGACAGAAAGGTCATCCAACCGACACGCCCGGCCCGCCAAATTGGTCACGCGCGCGACACGTGCTGATGCCCGCCATCGTGAGAGTTATTCACAGACCGACCGCCACCGGTGGAAAGTCTCAATTCAGTGACTGAGCCAACCGTGCTGCACCAAGCATGGTCATCCGTCGATAAAGCTCCACTGTTGCTCGAACGTCGGTCAGAGCATCGTGAGCCTTATAGGTGTTGAACGGCACTCCAAAGTGGCAGCACAGCGTTCCCAGCTTGAAATCTCGGGGTGGCATCATCGAGCGGTCTTCATGGAAGTGCCACATCGCGCGATGAAGCGTACAGAAGATGCGGTAGGAAGCCGGGAAGAACAATCCCATGCCTTCAAACCATTCGCGAAGAAAGACACCATCAAACTCAGCATTATGGGCGACCAACTGAGCCACAATCAGATGGCGACCGTCAGCCCCCGGAACCATGGCGGATGCATGACGCGTCAGGAACCTCGCGAAATCAAAAGCAACGGCTTTGGGACTGCGTCCCTCATGCCGCCACTGTGCCAGGTCAAAGTGACGATTTCTCACTGACATCGGACGAAACCTCGATTCATCCAGGCGAATCTTGGCCTCGAAAGATTCCTGTTCGACCAGCGACCTTGAAACAGCGATGGCCGCAATCTGCAGGATGGCCCGACGTCGGCCCACAGCAACCAACTCAATATCAACGAAGACCAGTCGCTCCTCCGGCGGCAGCCGTTTCCATCGTCGTCGAGCTGCAGCCTGCAATGCTGATGAGTTCCGGCGTGATTTCATTGCTCACTGAAATACCACGAATTGCCAGC
>JAGQQE010000055.1 GCA_020426345.1 Planctomycetaceae bacterium | reverse complement strand
AGTGTCTGCGACATCCCTGCGTTTACCCGGGGACCGAAAGGTCAGAAAATCCAAAGCGGGGCTTTTCGCTGCGGGCTCAACGGTTGGTTTGAAGGTCCGTTGTCCATCTCACTTGTATCACTCATTTCATGATGAACAAAGCATGAAATCACTGGCCATCAGCTGGAATGCCTCTCTTGTTCGATTCGTCCTTGGCGAATCAACAAAAGGAAACGCTTTGCGCGTGCTGCAGTCGGGTGAACGCCTGCTCTTTAGTGATGCAGCAGGTTCGAATAGCGCGCCCGTGGTCGACGAAAATCCATCTGCAGAAGGGACCGAGACAAACGAGAGCTCAGGCCCCGACGGTGAGTCGACAGACGCTCTGAAAACCGGAAACCTGCCGGACGCACTGGTCGTAACCGTTCAGTCAATTATCCGCGAACACAAGGCAAGCAAAGCCAGACTGTTGATCTGTGTGAACCGAGGTCTGGTGGAGGCAGCTTCATTTCCAGTGCCGCCGGCAGATGTTCGAGAACTTCCCGTCATTGTCAACAACATGGCCAGTCGATATCTGTCTGGTCTGTCTAAAGACAGCGTGGTGGACTTCGTTCCGCAATGCGATGCGGATGATCGCATTGTTCGGGTCACGGCCATGGCATTGCCGAAGGCTGAACAGGAACTGGTGCAGCGACTCGCGAAGGAATCCGGTTGTGCCAGCGCACGAGCCATCGTGGTGACTCATCCGTTACGACTGTTTGCTTCGCCGGGCGATGGGGCAGCCAGCTCTGTTTCTCTGGTCGTCAGCAAAGGTCGACAATCTGGTCAGTTGCTGCTGATGCGTGGTGGAAGCCCGTTCTTGTCTCGATCTCTGCGATTGCCCCGGGGAGTCAGGGGCGAACGTGAGGCCGTTCATCTGGCAGCTGAAGTTCAGAAAACTCTGTTCGCTGTGGAATCGGAATCCGGCGAAGATCTGCACATCACCGATGCCGTCGTGATCGGTGCCGAAATTGAGTGTTCGCCGCTGCAGGCAGAATTGTCCAGGCAGCTTGGAATGGAAGTGCGCCGTGTTTCGGCAACGTCCGTGGTGGAAGGCGAAGTGGGTGATGCAGCCGTCAGCGCATACGCACCATTGATTGCGGCATGTGCCGAAGATGCTCTGAAAGTTGCCCCCGCGGTCGACTTTCTGAATCCGCGACAACCTCCGAAGACCTTCAGCCGCACACAGCAGGCACTGGCTATTGCAGCGGCTTTGCTGCTGTTACTGGGTGGAGGCTGGTACTACGTTAACTCAATGTTTGCAGAAGCTCGTGCCGAAAATGCTCGACTGAGGGTTCGCAGCCGGGAACTGGACGAACTGGTCAAAGACACACGTTCCAAACGCAATCTGGCGAAGGTACTGGCAGCCTGGGAAAACAACCGCATCAGTTGGCTGGATGAACTTCGAGACCTGACGATTCGTACGCCGTCCAGCCCGGACCTGACGATTGATCAATTCTCTGCTGCCGCATCCGGTTCCGATTTTATTGTGAGCTTTCGCGGTACCAGTAAACGTCCGGAAGTCATTCGGGCGATGGAAGAACAACTTCGAGACAAATACCATTCTCCGAAAACGCCCGGCATTCGCGAAGTTCAAGTCGGGCGGGAAAGCCAGTGGGTCTTCCAGACCACCATGGGTGTCAAACATCGTCCGAAGAACTCGTACACCAGCCACCTGGCAGATGAGCAAGAATCGCCGGCCCCACCTCCGAAGAAGTCAGCAGGGAAAATGTCGGGGCGAACAGACAATGTTACGGCAACGGCTGCATCGAAGGAGCGGCCATGAAAGTAAATCGACAACAGGTATTGCTGGGGGTATTAATCCTGACAGGCGTTCTGCGTGCTGGCGACTTTGTGCTCTCGTCCATGATACAAGGGCCGCTGCAGGAGTTGCGTGGTGACAACAGCGAACTGCAGGAGACCATCGAGAAACAGGAGAAGCTGCTGGCAGAAGCTCGCACCGCAGGGCAACGAATTGAAGCATGGCAACAGCGATCATTGCCGTTCGATACCGAAACAGCTCGATCCCTTTATCGCAACTGGCTGCTGGACATTGTACGGCAGGCAAAGCTGCGAAGCGCAACAGTAGATTCCGGGACCCCGGCAAATCGTTACGGTCTGTATCGCGCGATGCCGTTCAATGTTCAGGCCCGCGGCACATTGCGGGAAATCACATCGGCCCTGTTTCAGTTCGAATCAGCCGGGCTGCTGCACCGTATTGTCAATCTGCGAATCACTCCCGTCGCCCAGTCAGGACAGTTTGACCTGGCCCTGGGGATCGAAGGGCTGATGCTTCCAAAAACGCAGCGGACCTCACTGCCCAAAGGGAAATCACAGTTGCTGGCATCAACTCACGAACGCGACTACGACGTCATTGCACGCGACAACCTGTTCGGAATCGGTATCAACCATCAGGACCCGATGAAGCTGACAATCCTGAGCGGCATCACGTATCGCAATGGCCAGCCGACCGCGTGGATTACCGAACAAATTACAGATGCCGTACATCAGGTATCTGCCGGCGATGAATTTCAAACACATGCTCTGCACGGAAAGATTGTTCAGGTCGACGAAAAATCGATGACATTCAAGTCGGGCGAATTCCTCTACACCATGCAGATCGGCCACAGCTTTGCCGAAGCCAGCGTTTCAACCATTGAAACGCAGCAGCCGGAAGCGGACCTGGCGGAGAGTCCGAATTCCGCCGACTAGGCAGTCCGCCCGCGATCACACCTTCGCGTCTGTATAGTCCGGCAGAATCTGCGGGAATCCCGTCGGAAACCAGCCTCCACCCTGACACTATCCTGCCTATCCTGACTAATCCGAATAACCCGGACAATCGGATTAATCAGTCACTCCAGCCTAACCGATACCGGTTGAATGGCGTCTCGGTTTCTGACCGGTGACGGTATTTGTTGACACACGCGGCGAACGGAGCAACCGGTTCAATGCCGAACGGCTGGCCCAAATATCTCGTCCTTCTGCTGCTTCTACTGTCTGCGGCTCCCTTTGCTTCGCCAGCGCAGCGGGCATCGGACACTGCGGAAGGAGATCTGCGAACCTACCGCGTTTATCACGTCGGTCCGGCCGAAGTTCGTCGCATGCTGACGGATCTGCTGGGAGCATCTGCCTCTTCGGTTCAGGTCATTGCCGACTCGGAACGGGGAGAGCTGATTGTTCGTGGAGACGCCAGCGTTCAGAAACTGGCGTCCCAATTGATCAAACAGGTGGATATTGAGGATCAGTCACGCCCCATCGAAGTTCCGAAGATACTGAAGCGGTATTCCGTCGGGGCGGAACGAACCGATCGAATTGCTGGTGAACTGCGTCAGATGTTCGGTCTGGATATTCGCGTCACAGTGGATCGTAAAAGTCAGGGCCTGCTGGTGATGGCGACGCAGAACCAGCATGACACGATACGGTCCATCATTGCCGAGTCGAGTGATTCGCAGCCCGCTGATTTCTTCAATGACAGCGTCTTTGAGGATAACAGCGTCTTCGAGACTAAGCCGCGCGCAGCCGAGCGTCGAAGTGCAGATGCCACAGCGTTGTTCCCTGAATCCGTCGTGGAAGCGGCCTCTAATCGTCCACAGTCACTGGCTATTCCCTTACGAAATATCACGGCACGGCAGTGTCAACTGGCAGTTCAAAAGCTCCTGGGAAAACAATTTCAGGACGAGGACGGTGCTGGTTATCGATACGTGACCTCGACAGGCAACGTGCGGATTCGTTTCGACTCTGATGACAACATCTGCTACGTGTCGGGAGACGCAGCACTCGCACAACAGTTCGGTTCGCTTGTGAAATCACTTGAACAGTCTCAGGAAGCATCCAGTCAGGAGACATTCCGCTTCGTTCCGCTCAGAAACGTCCGGCCCGATGTTCTGCGGGAAGCAATTCGCACGTGGAAGCAGACGTCTGCTCAGGGTCGGATGCTGAACGACGGGATGCAGAAACCGTTTCAGCAATCACGCGATTCGTTTGAACAATCGGCGTTTGCTCGAGACAACAGGATTCGCCCCGTCGGCTTTTCGACACAGGTTCAGGAACAACGGCAGGGCGATACGACGATACCCGTGCAGAGTGACACGAAGACGGCGGAAGATCTTCGCCGTCCGTCGAGTGATGTGACGGTAGAACCGCTGCCGGACCTGGATGTACTCATTCTGCGAGGCCGCGATCCGGATGTGAAAGAACTGCTGCAGATCATTCAGGAGATCGAACGCCTGAGCGAAGAAACAGCTCCTGAGATCGAGGTCTATCATCTGCGTCACGTGCAGGGTTCGGCTCTGGAGTCATTGATCGAAAAAGTGCTGAACGATCTGACAGAACCATTGCAGGGTCGAATTTCGATTACGCCAATCATCAAGCCGAACGCATTATTGTTGATCGGCTGGGGCGAAGCAGTGAATGCCGCGAAGAGACTGATTGAACGGCTGGATCGCCCGGTGTCTCCGGATTCGCAGATGAGAGTGTTCGAATTGAAGTATGCGCCGGCGGCGGAAGTGGGTGAATCCATCACCGGATTCCTGAACGGTCGGGGGGGACTGGGGCCGGATGTGCAGATTACAGCCAATCCCCGGACGAACAGTCTGATCGTCAATGGATCGCCGCGTGATCTTGAGGAAGTGGAAAAGCTGATTGAACAGCTCGACACCGGAGCCTCGGCCTCTATCAACAAGGCTCGCATCATCCGTCTGAAGAATTCTCTGGCCGCCGATGTTGCAGAAACTCTGACCGCCGCAATCCAGGCCGCCAGTGGAACCGGCAGCGGCAGGGCTGCGGCACTGGAGTTGATGCTGGATCAGCCGGGCGGTGAGAAGGTCGTGGCGTCGGGATTGCTGGACAGTGTTAAGCTCACACCTGATGTTCGCACCAACAGCATCTTCATCACCGGACCGGAAGAAAGTCTGACGTTGGTTGAGCAACTGATCCAGCAGTTTGACGAGAACCCGGCGTCGTCTGCTCAGATTAAGGTGTTTCAGATTTCCAATGGCGACGCCACGGATTTGGTCACAGTTCTGCGGTCACTGTTTCCTGAAGCAGCAACATCCACAGTCCCTCAACTGGCAACCGCCGATGGCGAATCTTCGACAGTGCCGGTGAGATTTTCCGTGGACGTTCGCACGAATACCATTGTGGCAACGGGGACGTCAGGCGATCTGAAAATCATTGAAGCATTGCTGATGCGCCTGGATCACACCGAATCTCAGGAACGCGTCAATCGTGTTTATCGCCTGAAGAATTCACCAGCCAACGATGTTGCTCAGGCCGTGAACGATTTTCTTCGCAGCGAACGCATTGTGACTCAGGCCGCTCCCGGACGCGAAAATCCGTTCGCTCAGATCGAACAGGAAGTCGTGGTCGTTCCGGAACCTGTCCGCAACTCGCTGATCATCAGCGCTACTCCGCGGTATTTTGAACAGATTCTGGAACTGGTGGAAGATCTGGACGATCAGCCACCCCAGGTGATGATTCAGGTGATTCTGGCGGAGATTGACCTGGATAACTTTCACGAATTCGGAGTGGAACTGGGACTGCAGGACAGCCTGCTGTTCGATCGAAGTCTTCTGGGCGATCTGCTTTCGACAACCGTTACCAGTTCCACGTCCACGCCCGCTGGTGTTGTCACCACAACTCAGCAACAAATTCTGGGTGCGTCCAATACTCCCGGGTTTGACTTCAACAACAATCCGCTTGGCAACAGTGGCAGCACACAGTCGCTGTCATCCGCCGGAAACGTTGCGGGGCAGGCACTGTCGCATTTCAGTCTGGGGCGAATGAACAGTGATCTCGAATACGGTGGTCTGGTCCTGTCCGCAAGCAGCGAAAATGTGAGCGTCCTGCTGCGGGCTCTAGACCAGAGCGGCAGCATGGAAGTGCTGTCTCGTCCTCAGATCATGACCCTGGACAATCAGCAGGCATTTATTCAGGTAGGGCAGCGAGTTCCGCGAATTGTCAACAGCCAACTGACTCAACTGGGCCAGATCAATAGTCTGTCTCTGGAGGACGTTGGATTGTTGCTGGGTGTCACACCCCGAATCAGCCCGGATGGCATGGTGGTGATGGAAATCGATGCAGAAAAGTCGGACGTGGGTGACGAACGCGACGGGATCCCGATTTCCGTCTCCAACGACGGCACCGTGATTCGTTCACCGCGAGTGAACGTAACGACGGCTCAGACAACGGTCAGTGCTGCCAGCGGTCAGACCATCGTCATCGGCGGGCTCATCACCAACAGCAACAAGTCTTTGTCCCGGAAAGTGCCTTGGCTGGGTGACCTGCCCCTGCTGGGCAACTTGTTCAGATACGATGGCTACACCAATCGCCGCACTGAACTGCTGATCATTCTGACGCCACAGGTCATCCTCGGACAAAGTGAGGCGGAATACCTGAAGCAGGTCGAGATGTCGCGAATGTCCTGGGTATCGAGCGATGTGTTCGAATGGATGAGTGCTCCGCAGCTGGATCGCCAGATGCTGGATGACGACGGCATTCCTGTCATCTTTCCGGATGAAAGCCCCACTGTGCCTGCAATCGAACTGGCTCCATTACCAGAAGCGGAGCTGCAGCCTGGTGGCCGTCCCAACAATGACATCGTGTTCCCGCCGTATTCAGATGACGCTTCAGGCTTCGAGTTTGATCGCGATGCATCAAAACAGGGAACAAATCCAGGTCTCACTCCGGTTACGAATGCTGGCTACGAAGCCTCGACGAACCGCGACACAGGGATTGCTCCTGCCGCGGCAAAGAATTCCGGCAAGACAAGTAACGAGACAACCTCTGACTTCGACAGGTCGACGGAAAAGCCCCGGAAGAAGGGCTTCCTGAAGTGGTTCGGAGGGAATCAATGACGGAAAACAAAAACCTCGATCATGTCGTGAAACGTTGTATTCCATCGAGAAGTGACGAGCTGCACCCATCGACTGAAAGACAGGCCGGGTTCAGCAGAAAACTTCGCCAAATACCCGTTTCGATGGCCGGTGTATGCCTTCTGGCGATGATATGCTCCGCCAGCGGCTGCCAGTCTCTGATTCGTTCCCCGGCGCAACTGTTTGAAAAAGAACCGGAGTTCGTCACCCCCACAAAAATCATTCCTGTCTGGTCGGATACCGTTCTGCATCAGGTCGGCACAAAGGGCCAGCGCGGCTGTGGTGGCCGGGTGATGTTCTACGCCGGTGACGGAAAGCGTGCCGTCCGAGTGGATGGGTCGCTGGTTGTCTATGTGTGGAACGATTCGGACAATGAGGAACAGCGGAAGCCGGATCGCAAATACGTGTTTCCAGCAGACGATTTGCAGAAACATTACAGCACATCCCCCGTTGGAGAGTCGTACAGTTTCTGGATTCCCTGGGATGGTACGGATGGTGAAAGGACGCGTTTGACGCTGGTCGCGAGATTCGTAGGACGAAACGGCGCTGAAATTACATCAGCCCCTGGTCAGGTGATTCTACCGGGGCGAATTCCGGAACTGGCGAAGAAGGAACGACGGCGCGAACAAACGAATGATGGAGTTCAAACTGCTGCTTTCCAAACCGAAACACCCGTTTCAGTGCAGCAGGTCAAGTTTGAAGATCCGATGCCGACACCAGGAAAACAGTTACCCTTGCGGACTCTGACCACGGCTGAAATCCCACTGACAGACGGGTTTCTGAAACGCAATATGCAGGGGCCGCAGGCATACACACCCGACGAACTCCTTGACACAAACGCGCCGATGGAGAATTACCACAGCCATCAGGAAATGTCACAAAGTGATCTGTTGCCTTCAGGATTGCAGAACACGATTCTGGAGGCGGCTGATCACGTTGAAGACCGTTCGCATGTCCGGAACAGCAGTGAGAACATGGACTTCAATTCGCTACCCGAAGATCGTTCTCTACAGTTTCAACACCGGGTTCAAACAAGACGAGCAGCTCAGCGATCTGTCGGTCGTGCTCTGTCGGAACGGTACCAGTCAGAGTTGCGGACCGCTCCCTGGGATCGTGAGTAATTCGGAAACTGTGTTCCCTGGACAGTTCGCGTACAGAGCCTGACAGAGTTTCAAATGGCGCCTGATGATCCTGTGGCAACGATTCTGGTTGCTCCGCAGGCTGAACAGAAAATGCGATCTGAAGTCGGGGCCGATAAATACCTCTTCGACTGATGGTAGCCGGGCGGTTCACGCGAACGTTCGGCTGCTCACGCAAACTTTCCACAGCCGTTGTGACATTACCGTCGTTCGTGGCCTGCGTACTTCCCACGAAGGCACGGGCTTCTGTGCTGTCGGTGCCGACAAAGTCGTTGGCCGACCGATTGCCTCGAACAAACCGCCGGTCCTCCGTCACCGTTCCAACAGAAGAAGTGCTGGGGGCTGGATTTCCACGAACGTTCCGGCCAACGCGTCGAGGGCCAAACAATTGAGCAGATGTGGAGTCACTGAGGACGAACAGGACCAGGAGTCCGAGAATCTGTGGAATCCGTTTTATCAGAATTGCTTGCCCCAGTGTGCTCACGTTTCTGTCTCCAATGCTCGGTCTGGTTCCGCTGCGTACTTATCCCAGGTTTAAACGCGCGGCCCGATGGGAGCGTGCCAAAGCATTAAACCCGCCACTTGTCATGTTCCCCGGAATCATCCCGTCGGCTGCTGCCATTCACCCGTTTTCAATTCGTCATCACACCGTCCTCAACTTCCGCCCGAACGAAAGCGTCGGAAGAGACGACGTTTCCGCATCAGCCTGCGACGCATTGTAGGGATTATAATGCGAACGACAGACGCGGTGCTATCAGATCAACGACAACACGAGAACCCGTGAGAGGAGCGAGGTGAGCAGATTTTCAGGCGGAATTCACCTGATGCAGGGAGGCCACGAAAAATACTTGCCTGAGACAGACCGTCCGTCAGAGCACGTGCGAGGCTGGCGAGATGATGATCAACTTAGCGCTGCCCCCTTCGTGACTCACAAAAGTACTGGTTTGTGGCTGATTGACGAGGTATCCTGTTGATTCCGGTCATTAGTCTCAATTGCCCGTAACTCCCGCCTGTTTACTCCTTCCGCCAGCCGATCGGCCTGTTGCCGAGAAATCCCATGTCATCAATTCTTAGTGCATTCATTCGTGCATTCCTCTGCGTTTCCGCCGTTGGCTGCTGTTTGTCCGCGTATGCTCAGGATTCCGGGGCCAACGACAATCGCACGGACTACGGTCGGCTGAAGGATGTGCAGACGGCATCGAATCTGAAGCTCACCCCGGAACAGCAAACGGCCATTGCCGAGGCACTTGCCAAACGTGATGCTGCGTTGGCGGAAGCTGCGGATGAATCTGCGAAAGCGGCCATCATCAGCGCAGCGCAGCAGGAACTGGCGACGCTGCTGACAGCAGAACAGAAAACCGCCTTCGAAAAGCTGTTTGGAACACCTCAGTTAAGATTCAACTTTCGCTCACAAAAGTGGGCGACAGTCCTGGAATGGATGGCCAGCGAAGCTGGTCTGTCACTGGTGATGGACGAACCACCACCGGGCACATTCAACTACACCGACAGCAAAGATTACTCACCGACTGAAGCCATTGATCTGCTGAACGGCTGGCTGCTGACAAAAGGCTTTACTCTGGTACGTCGCGAACGCCTGCTGATGTGTCTGAACCTCAAAGGTGGACTGCCGGACGGAGCCATTCCGCGAGTCACCGAAGAGGAACTGGCGGATCGAGGACGCTTCGAATTCGTCAGCGTACTGCTTCCGCTGGCCGGTCGACCTTCGGAAACAGCTCTTCTGGAAATCAAGCCGCTGCTGGGTACCTATGGAAAAGCCGAAGTACTGTCGGCCACCCAGCAAATTCTGGTGGCCGACGCTGCTCAGACCGTTCGTACGATTCAGCAGGTGGTCGAAAAAATTCCGGTGCCGGCAAAGCCACCGGCTCCACGGCCCCAGCCACCTGCCCCGAATCCGGAACTGGTGGTGTATCCCATTCAGCACGCGAACCCGGAACAAGCTGGCGAAGTTCTCAAGACAATCGTCAACGGAACACTGGTGGTCGATGCCAAAGCGGGACAGATTTCTGTCAATGCAATTCCCGCTGAACAGGCAAAGGCAAAGATCATCCTTGGGCAACTGGAATCCAACCAGGGCCCCGACAAGCAACCTCTGCTGAAACTGTACCCGGCGCGAGTTACCGATGCGGACGAGATGCTGGCCACGATGCGACTGATTTCTCCGGAAGGACAATTTCGCTATGACGAAGACAGCCGACGTCTGGTTGCCTGGGCCACATCGATCGATCAGCAAAAGATCGAAGCGTCACTTCAGGAGTTGCTTCTGAATCAACAGACGGCCGGACAAACTCAGCTGCAGGTCTATCAGCTTGGCAACACGCCCGGTCCGATCGCTCAGGAAATGATCGTCGCTCTTCTGCCGGATGCCAAAGTGAGCATCGATACGCGGTCCAGGAGTCTGGTGGCTATTGCCAACGCCAGCGATCACAAGGCCATCGCAGATCTGCTGGAGCAGCTGCAGATTCAGAACGCTTCTATCAGCACTGGCGAACTGAAGTCCTATGCGGTGGAGGCTGCAGTGCTGGAATCTGCACCATCCGTGATCACCAGTCTGGTGCCTCAGGCCACCATCACCAGTGATGTGACCAACCAACGACTGCTGATCGTGGCCACTCCTGAACAGCATCAACAGGTCGCAGCCACGTTGCAGCAACTGGCCGAAAACCTGTCCCACCCCGACAGGCAACTCAAAGCGTATAACGCTGCCGGAGTTGACATCACCAGCGTGACTTCGCTGCTGGCCACACTCGCTCCAAACGCTCAGGTGACTGCCAACACTGCCGAAGAACGTCTGCTGGTCATTGCCTCTGCCGATGACCACGTGATCGTGGACAACGTCATGCAGCAGGTATCGACGGACGAAATGCATCGGCAGGCCGTCCTCAAGTCTTATCCACTGCCGCCAAAGTCGGATGCCGCAACACTGACGGCCTTGCTGGGTTCCCTCATTCCCAAAGCCAGCATTACGGTCGACAATTCCGCTCGCCGACTGCTGATTAGCGCGATGGAAGAGGACCATCTTCGAATCTCTCAAACGATTGCTCAGGTCGCAGAAGCGTCCAGCGGGGAAGTTCCGCAGCTTCAATTCTATCCATTGAAAAATGCAGCTGGTGACCGAGCCGCTGCCATCCTGCAGGCCATGCTGCCTGCCACAACTATCACCTTTGAAACTGATGCGAAGCGATTGTCAGCCGTCGCAACGAAGGCCGACCACGAGACAATTCAGTCCACGCTCGCCAAGCTGGAAGCATCAGCCCCGGTGAGCGAAAAACGGACACTGAAAATCTACGACGTCACCTCAGATCAACGCACCCGATTTTCAGCCATACTGGAAAGCCTGACCTCGGAGCTTACCGGCCTGCAGGTTCTCACAGATGCGCAGCCGGGCGAGATGACAGTGTGGGCAGCTCCGTCTCAGCACGAGATCGTGTCGGAAGTATTAAGCCAGCTTCAGCGAGACATTCCGGCGGAAGAAAAGCCATCTCTGATCGTTTACCCTATCCGCAAAGTGGATCCCGCCAGTGTGTCAATCGTTTTGCAGGAGTTGTTTCCGGACGCAAAAATCACCACCGACCAGACGGCCTCACGTTTGCTGATTCACGCGAAGCCGGCGTTGCAGAAAACCATCAGGGCCGCCATCGAACAACTGGATTCTGAAGTTGACAGTGACACGCCCATTAAACTGATGGTGTATCCGGTTCAGGGCGTTGACACCGCCAGTGCGCTGGAATTACTGAACACTGAAGTCCCCAAAGCAACCATCATTCACGACACCACCGGCCAGACGTTTATCGTACGAGCTCGCCTTGAACATCAGCAGCAGGTGGCTGACCTTCTGGACTCTCTGCAGGCTGCTGCCACTCCACTTCAGCAGCGCACAGCTGTCACGTATCCGACGTCCCACAGCAAAACGACGACCGAACAGGCGTTCTTCGAATCGGCATTCCCGAACGCAACGTTCCTGCTGGACCCGGTCACTCACACCATGACAGCGCTGGCAACAGCAAACGACCACAAGGCCATTCAGGCAGCCGTCGAAGCGATGTCGGAATCCGGTGCCGTCACAGCAGAACTGCGGGAATATTCACTGCAGAATCTCGATCAAAGCGGCGTTTCGGCAATGCTGGCCGCCGCGGTTCCGAACGCGCAGATCATCGTTACCGACCAGAAGCTGATGGCATGGGCCGTGCCACCTGATCACGCCCTGGTGGCTCGTCTGATCGAAGGCCTGAAACAAAAGGGCGAGGAAAAGAAGATTCAGACTTTCGATATCAGCAAGGTGTCCGAAACCGACGCGCGAACTATCCTGGCTCAGATTGTTCCTGCCGTGACCTTTCAAAGCAGTTCAGACGGAACGTCGTTGTTTGCCGCGGTCGATCAGCGAGCTGCGGAATCCATTCGAACGGCTTTGGGGCAGCTTGAACAATCACCAGCCGCCACCGAACCAAAGCAATTAAAGTTTTACGCGGTTGATCCCAAAACCATCACCACGGTCCAGACCATGCTTACCACTGCGGTGCCCGGGGTCGCGCTCACAATGACCGGCGACGGCGCACGATTGATGGGGCGGGTGACCCAACAGCAGGATGCTCAGATCACTGCTACGCTCACCCAACTGGCCGAAGAAAAGCCGTTTGCCCCGCAACGCACACTGAAGCTGTATGCCATTGCCGATGCCGGCCCCACAGCGACCACGGTGCTCAGTCAGGCCGTTCCCGCGGCCACAATCACCAGCGGATCTCGCTCCGACCAGATTGCCGTCGTCGCCAGCGAACCCGACCATCTGGTCATCGCAGAGACATTGAAACAACTGAATTCGGCGGCTGCAGACGTCCCGGAAAAGCAACTGGATATCTACAGCATCGTCGGAACTGATCCGACGGCCGTACAGAAAGTCCTGGCCAACCTGATTGATGGCGATGTTCAGATCACCGTCGATGCCACTGGCCGTCGTTTGTTTGTGCGAGCCTTCCCGGAGGATCAGGCCGAAGTAAAGGCCGCCATTGAAAAGATCACCAGTGGTCTGCAGACAGACGATCGCCTGGAAACAAAAACGTATCTGGTGGGAGCCCCCAATGCCGATGAAGCGCAGGAAGTTCTGCTGGCATTGTATCCCGATGCCACAATTGTCACGGATTCGGATCGCAAGTTGATTGTCGCCACTGCCACGCCCGATCAGCACAAAATGATTGAAACCATTTCAAAACAGATTGCGGGCAGCGGCACGCTCGAAAACGCACCTCACCCGGTGGTGTACCAACTAAACAATGTGTCTGCAGAATACGCAGAAGACCTGATTGATGATCTGTTCACATCTCGTGACCAGGTGCGTCTGGCGGTGAACAATCGGACGGGGCGATTGGTGGCAGTCGCGCGGGAAGACCAGCATCGCCTGATCCAGGATGTCATTCAGAACTTCGACGGCGAACCTGTTGAGGAAACTCCCAAAGAGCTGGCGGTGTACCGAGTCGCACCACTGGATGGACCGACCGTTCAGGAAGCACTGGAACCACTGGTTTCCAAAGACGTCAGGATTTCTTCGAAGGTGCGTTCCAGCGAAGTTTTTGTCACAGCTCCGGCAGAAGAACAGAAACGAATTGCCGGGCTGATTCGGCAGCTCACCACGTTGAACCCGGTCGGCGGTCAGATGGAAACTCGTACCTATCGACTTCAGAAAGGCGACGCAGACGCCGCACAGTCCGCACTGATGGCGCTGTTTCCCACCGCAGTACTTGTCACGGACCGACTGGACAGAGTCCTGGTTGCCACGGCTTCGTCGGAACAGCACGAGACAATTTCTCAGGTGGTCGACCAGATGAACGGCGTAAAAACCGACAGCAGCCTTCAGACAGTCTCGTACCGAATGGGTATTGGCGATGCCGACGAAGCTCAGTCAGCTCTGTCCGCTTTACTGCCCGATGCCGTTCTGGTCACTGATCGTCGAGCCAGCGTGCTGGTGGCCACCGCCACGGCTGAACAACATGAAACGATCAAAGCGATCGTGGGTCAGATGAATGGAGAAACCTCTCCCGATGAACGCCCGGTTCCCCAGAACTACCCACTGAATCAGGCCGACGGCTTTACGATGCTGGAAGTTCTGGAGAACCTGTTCAGCCCTGCCGATGATGTGCGATTATCGCTGGATGAAGTCAACCAAACCATCGTTGCCGTCGCTCGCCCCGATCAGCAGGACATCATCCAGAAAACTCTGGCAGCTGTTGATCCGGCTGATGGAGAGGCGGCGTTTACACTGAAGGTTTACCCGGTTGGAGACTTCGATCAGGGCCAGGTGCGTCAGGTTGTCGACGACATGCTGCGAGATCGAATTGCAGGTTCGCGAGTCCATCATGAACACGTCACCGGAAACCTCCTGGTCACCACAAATGCCGAAGGGCACCGCCTCGTCGAAGAAACCATGCTACGGCTTGGAACTCCGGAGCCTCGCGAAATGGAAGTCTTTCAACTCTCGTATCTCGAACCCAGTACCGCTCAATCAGCTATTGACCGCATGATTAGCAGCCGCTTCCAGAGCGAAATGGCGCGGCCCATGATCCATGCAGACGAAGATACTCAGCAACTATGGGTGCAGGCGTCCAAACAACAGATTGCCGAGATGCGAACACTGCTGTCCAGGATGGGTGAGAGCGGACTCAGCCCGGCCGCATCACGAAACCCAAATCTGCGTACCATCCCATTCGGTGGCAGTACCGATGAGGCCATTCAGAAGATCCGGGACCTGTGGCCTCGACTGCGTAACAATCCGCTGAAGATTATGCCGCCGAATCCACAACCCGGTCCGTCCGCGCAGGGTCAGTTTTCTGTGCCGCCGGAAAACATTCAGCAAGACGTCGACCATGAACGCAATGAACGTCATCAGACTGAAACGCACGACAACGTCCAGGCAGCCGAGAGTGCAATGTCTGAAGTACCGGATCTCCGCTCGTCAGAGGGCAGCGTTCCCGAAACCAGTCCTCCAGTGGTGATCGTTCCCGGAAACGACCGCCTGACAATTGCTTCCGATGATGCCGAAGCGCTGGACCAGCTGGAATCGCTGTTGCGAGCTCTGGACTCACGAATCGCCGGCGGTCGCAATCGCGATTTCAGTGTCTATCAGCTCACCAACGCCGGAGCATCCGACCTGGCCACAATGCTGCAGCAGGTATTTGACGATTCCGAAGGACTGCTGAACTTCGGTCAGGTAGTGATGG
Organism: Planctomycetaceae bacterium; assembly: GCA_020426345.1. GTDB lineage: Bacteria > Planctomycetota > Planctomycetia > Planctomycetales > Planctomycetaceae > F1-80-MAGs062. Next base: position 8,069 of record JAGQQE010000055.1, on the reverse strand, counting down.
TTCCTGACGAACGCCTGAACGTGCTGATCGTGTATGCCAGTCGTTCTGACCGCAACCGTATCGAACAACTCATTGAAGTGCTCGATTCGGATCGACTGGAAGATTCTCGTCGAGCCTACCAGACAGAGATTCTGGTCCTGAAGCACGCGAGCGCCTCACGAGTTGAAGATGTCATCCAGGGTGTTTACCGAGCCGAAATGACGGCAGGTGGGGCTCGCAGCAGCGTTGCGATTCCAAAGGGCGTTCCGTCTGACGTCGCGGCTGTTCTGCGTCAAATCAACGCGGCCGCATCATCTCCACTGTTGACGGTGGAAGTCCAGCAGGACACAAACTCCCTGGTCCTGAAAGCTCCGCAGTCACTCATGGAAGACGTCAAAGATCTGGCACAGAAACTCGACATGGCCTCCGAAACCACGCGCGCCCGGGGAGTGACACTGGTTCCACTCCGAAAGACCAATTCTGCCAGAGTCATGAAGATTCTGGACGATGTTCTGGATTAAACAGGGTCCCGGACTGGGGTCTGAACTGAACAAGGTTTCTCGCATTGGCCGCACTTTTCTGCCGGGGCAGTTGAGAGCAGAGCAGGCAACAGACTAAAGACGTGGCTCGTTCTAAGTGGAATGTCCACGGCGGCGACTGGCCACTTCAACAGACGCGTACCATCCCTGGGGCGGGGTATCGATCTCTCGAGCGGCTACTGTGGCAAGAAATGTCCTGAACGTGCCGCAATCTATTCGGCAGACTTGTCAACAGAGACGAGATTCAGCAATCTTTGGAATTCGGGCAACTGTCGTAAGTACGCGTTCCCCTGGACGTCACGTATGAGAGATCTCCAGTGACTCCGAATCAATTGATCTCGCGGAGTATCGCCTGAAATCTCTGCCATCGCCGACATAGCCGTTACGCCACGACCAAGGCTGAAGTCGTTCTTGTCTTCCGCGTGAATGGCGTAAAGACATTCGTCATACGCAGCTCCCATTTGGTAGCCATTCAGCGACTCCAGATCATTTGAGATTTGTCGCAGCGCGCCGAGGATTTCCTTGACGTTGCCCGCCTGGTCTGGATGGCGTTGCTGCCAGCGATATTCGGCAATCAGCTGTGCCGAGGTGACCCACCCCAGCTCCATAAACAGTTCTTCCGAGCGGTATTTTTGAGTCGACCTGCGGAATACAGAAATGGCCCGTCGCCGCCAGACAATCTCCTGATCTAGCTGATTGTTATTGCGGCAGGCATCGGCCATGTTGCCCAGGAGTCGACCATATGACAGCAGATACTCTGCCCCGTCTTCGCGTGTGGCCAGGGATTCCGCTAGTTCAAGTCCCCGAGAAAATGTCACCACGGCTTCATCTTTCGTACCTGGCCCGTTCGACTGCCGGAGGCCGAATGAGTTGCAAATTTCCATCATGGCGATGGATTGATCATCCCCGGACACTGGCAGCTTCATCAGCAGGCGGCCGAGATCATCGACCAGTTGATGAAGCTGCGCGTCTGTGAGCTGGTCAACGGGCGTACCGTCTGACACGTCGGAAAACACCCGCCGAATTCGCGGAATCAGAATGGCCTTTGCGGGCATGATAGAGCCGGATTCGTCCGTCAATCGGCCTGCCAGCCCCCCTTTATGCAGCGTTTTGAACAACAGGCCACTCAGTTGTAGTCGCTTAGCTGAACCATTGTTCGCAGCTGGCAGGATCTCCAGTGCTTTTAACAGCGAATCCACGGCCAGACTCATTTGATCGACACCCAGCGACTGAGTCGCATGAGTTCTCATGAAAGTACCAAACAGGTAATAGATCTGGCCTCGCAGGTAGTAGGCATCTGTCAGCACCTGTCCACATTCCGCGTCCAGAGCAGCAAGTGGTTGAACAAGACTGATGGCCTGATTGCATAGTTCCAAAGGTGGAAATGTGGCAGGGGTCTTCAGGAAGTCTTTCTGATTATGATGGCCCAATTCCAGTCTCGCCTGAGTCACATAAATCGACGCAAGCAGGCGATCGCGCCGCAGGCTGTTTTCGCGAGACAGCCAGATCGATCCACCCAGTTGTTCCAGAGCGATACGACTGTTTCTGACCTGCGGAGATAACGCTGGGTTTTCCGTCAGCAGAATTTGTTCGGTCTGACTGAGTGTCGATTCAATCGCGCGGGCATCAGCCAGTCCCCAAAGCGAAATACCACCGATCGCAACAACCAAACAGGCCGTGACGAATTTCCACGCTGTGGCTGAAGGCCTCAGCCGATCTGGATTTTCGCAAAGGACTGTCGATCTGGTTTGTGTGCCGGGAATCCCGTCGGAGTCAGTCCCTGCGGACGTATCGACGTCAGTCTGACTCCACAAGGCCGAATAGATCTCCAGTTCCGGATGCTTCAGGAGAAACTGTTCGACCTGTGCACTGCGATCCGGGCCAAGCAGACCCTCGGCATATAGAGCCAGATCGGCATCAGTGATCGGGGAGTTTGGAGGATCGGAACTGGTCATAGCTGTATCCCCCATTCCAGCAGCGTCCTATGAATTCTGGAAGAACAGTCTGCAGCACGCGCGAACAGTTGGTAGGGTTCGTGATTCACCAGCAACTTCAGCTGATTCATGTTCACCTGGTTGAGCAGCGGCCGAGCTGTTTCCAGATACCGATCTGCATTTTGCAGCGTCCGCTGTTGCCAGTCGGCCAGAGGGGCATCCAATTTGAAAGAAACCAGCTGGCCGGGTGCCCGAGCCGGACTGTGACGACTGAGCGACTGCGAATCCGAAGAAAGTTCAACGGCACAGATTGAGTACAAAAAATAGTCCATTGGCAAGGTGCCCACGGGTATTTCAGCCTGATTCATGGTCAGCCAGGTCATCGCACTGGCCCAGTCGATCGTAGGCGGAGCTGGGTCCCATTGTCCGCGAAACATACCGAGTTTATAGATAAAATCGGGCGTCCAGCGATCGGGATCTTTCCTGAAACGTTCGGTCCAGGGTTTTCCCTCCGGCACATCAAAACGCTCGCGCAGAGCTGCCCTTTGATCAGGAGACAGCACAAGATTCTTGTCATCGATTTGTAATTCGGCCAGCACCTCACGCAGGCCTGCCAGGCGCATGCAGTGCAGGCGGCAGCAGAATTTGGCTGCCTTCTCACTGATCTCCCCCAGAGCGATATCGCAGCTCCATGTAGCGGGACGTTTGTTTGCAGGCTTCCTCAGCCAGTCGTTCTTGTTCCTGGTGACGGCCTCTTCAGACAGAGGAATCTTTTGCTGTCGAATTAGCCACCAGTCCCCGGGCAGAATCTTCACGGTTGTCAGTTTCTTTGTAGCTCAGGCGTATCCCGCACTGGAAGCATGCAGGAAATTCTGGTCAGAGCCCGGCTGCATCTGACCGTTCGTTTGCGGCGGGATCAATAGTCGATAAAGCATCCTTCTGCAATTGTCGCGGATTCCGGGCGCGGCGCGCCCGGCCACATGAAATTTCTCCGCATGGGCAAATGTTCAAGTTTGTGCCACCCCTTTATGCGTCATTCTAATTCACCCGACAGTTGCTGCGGGGACCGTTCCGTCGCTGATATTCGGGCGGATTTTCTACGGCAGCAATTCGGCGGGAACGTACTTCCAGCCCGGAAGCACCTCTGAAACTCGAAGAATGGCGGTATGCGACACTCAGACAACCTGAAATCTCTGTTCGGTCGACTTCTGAATTCCGGATCGTTTGGACTGGTCGGTCAGCGGCCGGCAAATTCTCGTCGCTCACGTCGCCGCACCTGGCGAGCTCAGTCTCTGGAAGACCGAACTTTGCTGGCGGTCTTTACGGTAACCACAACCGCCGATTCCGGCCCCGGCAGCCTGCGCGATGCGATCACTCAGGCCAATGTTGATACCGCCGCAGACACCATCGAATTCAACATCCCCGGCGCGGGGCCTCATACAATTACCCCGCTGACATCGCTGCCGTCAGTCAGGACTCAAATCACAATCGATGGTTCCACACAGCCCGGAGTCTCGGACGGTCCCGGCATATTCCTCGACGGATCGACTGCATTTGGCACGGGACTTTTCGTGCCGCGTGGAGCTGATGGCGCAGTGATCAACGGATTGGCACTGGGTAACTGGTTAGGCGCCGGTGTTCAGATCCTGGCAAATGACGTCGTTGTGACCGGGAGCTATTTTGGGGTTGCAGCCGATGGCATCACGCCCCACCCGAATGGAATGGACTTCTACCTTGAGTTTGGCGGAAGCAATATCCGGATCGGGACAAATGGTGACGGGGTGAATGACATTGCGGAAGGCAACATCTTCGGCAGCCTGCAGATGGCTAGTTACTCCGGGACAGTGGACAACACGGTCATCGCTGGAAATTTGATCGGTCTTGATAAGACAGGAGATACGCCGCTTCCGGGAGCACGTGGGATTGTCAGCTACGGTGGAACAAACCTTCGCATCGGAGGCCCGACGGCGGCCGAGAGAAACGTTATTTCGGGTAGTAGTGAATACGGCATCTTTCTGTACGGGAGTGCAGCGATTCCGATCAGCACAGTCACGATCGAGAATAACCTGATTGGCACCAATGCATCCGGAAATACAGCTTTAGCAAATCGACTGGCCGGCGTGGCGATTGAAGGGCTTGTTTCTGACGTGCGTATGGGAACAGTTGCTGGCCGCAACGTGATCTCCGGCAATACCGGGGGCGGTATCAGGCTGGAAGGTGGTACCGGGATCAGCATTGTGAATAACTTCATTGGCACCGACATTTCCGGCACGGTGGCACTGCCGAATCAGGATGGAATCGATGCCAATAACAGTTCGATCGAGTCTTTGGTGATCGGCACCAATGGCGACGGTGTGGAGGATGCTCTGGAAGGTAATCTTGTCTCCGGAAACCTTGGGTTTGGAATCGTGTTCGGCGGAGCTGGCAATATTGTTGCCGGAAATACGATCGGATTGGATGTCACAGGAAGCGTGTCTCTGCCAAACCGCAGATGGGGCATTGAAGTTTTCAACGCCAACGGAGCCGCCGGGCCTTTGATTGGCACCAATGCGGACGGTATCAGCGACACTCTCGAACGCAACGTCATTTCGACGAACACTTCGGGGCAAATCTTTCTTTCAAATGGCGCTGCCCGAGTCACCATCGCCGGAAACTACATTGGAACCAACGCGGCAGGCACGCGGGGCTTCGAGAACCAGGCAAGTGGAATTCAGGGGTCGTTCCAGCAGAACCTTCGTATCGGCGGCGGCCGCGCTGGTGAAGGCAATTTGATCAGCGGTAATAACGTAGGTGTGGAAGTGAATTCCGCAAATAGTTCGGTGCCGGTGATTGTGGCGGGGAACAAAATTGGGACTGATGCCGCTGGCATGTTTGCCATCCCTAACAACATCGGCGTGCGAGTCTCCGAATGGGTGACCATCGGTACTGACGGCGACGGTTTACTGGATGCCAGCGAAGGTAATGTGATTTCTGGTAATGACGGGCAGGGTGTCCTGGCAAGTAACGGCTCGCGAGTTGCCGGAAATCTGATTGGTGTAGGAGCAGACGGCATCAGACCGCTGGGCAACGGTTCCACGGGAATTGAAGTCGACAACGGGACGTTAAGCCTGACAACCATCATCGGAACAAACTCCGACGGCGTCAGTGATGATCTTGAACAGAATGTGATTGGATTCAATCAGTTCGGGATTGCAACAGAACGCGGAAATACGTCGATCCGCGGAAACTACATTGGCGTATCACCGGATGGTTCGCCCATTCCGAACGTTTACGACGGTATCAAGACGCGTGAAAGAATCGGTGAGCGAATTGACATCGGTGGTGATGGGCCACAGGATCGAAACGTCATCCAATTCAATTCGCGATATGGTATCTCCAGCTTCAGCAACTCCGGAGGCGCGACGCCGCTTCCGTTTGGTCATGGCAACATCATCTCGCAGAACATCGCCGGAGCAATTGGCCTTTCCATCGAAAATGCCGAATGGCGTGCCGATCGCAATTACCCGGTCTTCACATCCCTGTCGATCAATGGCGGTCTGCTGACCGCCGAAGGGTTTGCACGAGCCGGTCAGGTCATTGAGCTTTACGAATCAGGACCAACAACCAACGGCTTTGGCGAAGGACGCAGCCTGCTGACGACCTTTGTCGAAGGGAACGCTGGAGATCAGGATGCAACCAGCGGTTCTTATGGACCAGTTGTCAATGATGTTTATGTCGGCACTGATACTACAGAGCGTTTTCGTTTCGTTGTTCCGGTGCCCGACGGCCTCAGCGAAGGCATGTTGCTGGCGTCACTGGGTGCTGCAACAGATGGCGCGATGTCGGTCTTTTCGCCGTCGTTTCTCTTTGGTGAACTCGGCAGTTCTTTGGCACCAACGATTGACCCGATATCAGACGTTACGGTGGCTCCGGGAGACTCGTTGTTGCTGCGTGGGGCCTTTGTTGACCCGGATTCGGTGGCGTGGACGGCGACTGTTAATTATGGCGATGGTACCGGTGTTCGCGCGTTACAGTTGCTGGATGACTTTCAGTTTGACCTGAAACACGAATACACAACTCCGGGCACGTACATCGTTACCGTTAGCATTACCGACAACAGTCTGCTGACCGCGACCCAAACGTTTATGGTCACCGTCGAAAACGACACACCTGAAGCGGCGTTCTATACGTTTAGCCTGACCAGTCCGATCATCGAAGGCGACACAGCCACGTTGACGGGAGAATTTTCTGATGCGTTGTCCAGTGGCAGTTATTTTGTGGACATCGACTGGGGTAATGGCCAGTCATCGTCCATCCCGCTGAGCAGTTCTGATCGGCAGTTCACGGCGACTCATGTGTATCGCGATGACTTCAACAGCAGCGGTTCGGCGACAGCGTCGGATGTGTACGAAGTCAGCGTGACGATTCGCGAAGTCGGTGGCAACAGCGATCCAACTCCCGCCGGAGTCCTGTTGATCGAAGTTCAGAACTCGCTGCCCGGCATTCTGACGTCGAACTTCTCGTCGACGTCGATCAACGAAGGCGACACGGTCACTTTGGACCTGAGCTTTGAAGATTTGGGGCTGGATGATTCGCACGAAATCAAAGTGGACTGGGGGAACGGAGCGGTCGAAATCTTCACCCCCGCTGTTGGCGGGCGGGCGCTGAACAACCTGTCGCACACCTATCTGGATACTCCGCGCAACGGAGACCCGGGATTCCTGGTGCAGATTGAAATCACAGACGATGACGAACCGCTGAAACCGGCGCTGCTGACTCAGTTCATCACCGTCTCCAGCCCCGCGCCGAGGGATGTGGTGGTGAACAATGAAACCGGCGTGGCAAGCATCAACGAAGGCGACTTGTTCACGATCGGCGGTTCGTTTACGGATCTCGGCAGTCTGGATTCGCATCTGGTGATCATTGACTGGGGCGACGGGCGAGGCCAGACGTCGTTCGATCTGCCGGCGGGCGTGACAAGCTTCTCCGGGATCACCCATCAGTACGTCGACAATCCGGCCATTGGCACAGAATACACGATTACCGTGCGAGTCGCCGACACCGGCAACCGCGATCTGTTTGGTGAGGGCACGCTGAATGTTGTCGTCACCAACGTGGCCCCGGTTTGGGGGACTCCGCAGTTTGACACGGCCAGCGCGTTGGAAGGCGATACGGTCTTTCTGAGCGGCAGCTATTCGGACGTAGGTCTGGACGATCGTCATACCGTGATTGTGGCCTGGGCGGATGGCAGTCAGTCCGAAGCGGTGGTGGATTCGACGACGCGAACCTATCAGGCATCTCATCAATATCGCGACAACGCCGCTCTGCCGAGCATGATCTACAACGTGTCGGTGACCATTAAAGATGACGGTGGACTGACTGACACGCAGAACGTTGATCTGGAAGTCATCAACGTGGCTCCGCAGGTGGAATTCCTGCCAGCGCCGAATCAGAACGATCCTCTTGCGGTAGAACTGTGGTCGAGCGTCTTCGATCCCGGCCTGGACGATACATTCACTTATGCGTGGGAAGCGGTTGCCAACGGCCAGCCAGCGCAGACGGGTGACTTATCGATCTTCACGCTCGACCGCAGTGCCGCACCGAATGCCGTGTTTCTGGTAACGCTGTTTGTCACCGA
>JAGQQE010000558.1 GCA_020426345.1 Planctomycetaceae bacterium | reverse complement strand
AATCCTGATCCTCGAGCGCTGCCTCGGGGTCATCGGATCCTTCGACGTATGCCCGAAAGAAGCCAGCAAACTCTACGGTTCGGCCGGATGCACGAAATTCGGCATCTCCTGACTGAATGGTGACCGTGTCGAAGCGGAGCAGGGCATCCGCCATCTGCGTCGCCATCGTTCGCTTCCAAATCATCTGATACAAGCGAAATTCCGGGCCGCCCAGACCCAGCTCTTCCGCCGTCTTCATTTCATGACCGGCTGGCCGAATCGCTTCGTGAGCTTCCTGGGCCCCCTTGGTCTTATTTGTAAACTGCCTTGGTGCAGGACTCAGGAAATCTTCACCATAAAGCTTATCGACACGCTTTCGCGCCGCCTGCACAGCCTCATTGCTGAGGCTGACACTGTCGGTACGCATGTAAGTGATATGACCATCTTCATACAATCTTTGAGCGACCTGCATCGTTTGCCGCGCTGACATCCCCAACTTGCGGTTGGATTCCTGCTGCAGTGTGCTTGTCGTGAACGGCGGGTAAGGCTTCCGCGTCTGCTTTTTCTCGTCGATCTTCAAGACGGTCCATGGTTCGCTGGAGAGGCGATCCTGAAGCGCCTTTGCTGCAACTTCCTCCAGAAGCAGAACATCCGACCCTTCCTTCAGACGCCCTGTGTTCTCATCAAAGTCTCTGCCACTGGCAACACGGCGGCCTCCGACCGTCTGCAGCATCGCTTCAAATGTGGCCCCGGCAGCAACTTTCAACTGAGCCTTTAAGTCCCAGAATGAACCGCTGCGAAATTTCATTCGTTCCACTTCACGCTCAACGAGAACGCGGACAGCAACGCTTTGGACTCGGCCGGCAGAAAGCTTGGGGGCAATCTTTTTCCACAGCAGCGGGCTCAGTGTGTAACCGTAAAGCCGGTCAACGACTCGACGAGTCTCCTGGGCCTGAACCAGGTTATCATCCAGCTGGCGTGTATTCGCAATCGCCTCCAGGATGGCTTCCTTCGTGATTTCTGAGAAAGTCATACGGCTGACCGGAACCTGAGGTTTGAGAACCTGCGCCAGGTGCCATCCAATACTTTCTCCTTCGCGGTCTTCGTCAGTCGCCAGAATGAGCTCGTCAACCTGCTTGAGAGCATCTTTCAGCTCGTTCACCGTCTTCTTTTTATCAGAAGGCACGACGTACAGAGGGTCGAAATCTGATTCAACGTTCACCCCCAGATTCGACCAACTTTCTTTTTTGACAGCGGCCGGAATCTCCACAGCCTTCGCGGGCAGATCGCGTACATGTCCCATACTGGCGCGGACAATGTAATCATCCCCCAAAAAGCCTGCGATTTTCTTAGCTTTCGCTGGTGATTCCACGATCACCAATGCCTTCTTCTTCCGTGCCATTAATATCGTTTCTCTGCGAATTTCGATCTGTTTTGCGTGTGCAAAGTCCGCCAACGGGTTGAGCCATTCATTATTTGCAGATTTTGTCCCGGTATGCCACCGTCCAGGGGCGACTGTTTTCAGATCCCGAGCCCGAGACAGCCTGAACTGAATGCTTTGGTGTTGTAGAAGCATTCATCGTATGACTCAAACGCAATTCTGAATTGCCCGCAGCTCACGCCGAACAAGGACCTGCGTTTCGATGCACGCGGAGAGAAAGATCATGCCGACCTAAAGTCAATCCGCAGTTGACCTTGCCTGAATTTGCCCGACGGCTAGAATCCGGCCTCCTGACCGCACCGGGTCTGATAATTCACCGATTCAATCGAGGAATCATCGCGAGGGTGCGGTTATTGAATTTCCGGGTTTTGCCTGGAAGCTCACTGATCAGAAAATTGCCCCATTCATTTTGCCCCACGAGCATGGTTCATGGCCTCACCCTTTACATTCTTCCGCAAGAACCAGCAGTCCATGATGGTCGCGCTGGTCATACTCGCAATGATGGCTTTCACGCTGGACTCTGTGTTCGCGTCGAGAGACAGCCAATTCACGATGCTTGGCGTTATGCTGGGTGCCGCTATCTGCGGAATCGCCGGAATCGGTCAGGGCAAGTGGATCCAGTACGGCATTGGGGGTGCAATTCTGGGTGGTCTTTGCGGCTGGATCATGCCCAGGTACCTTCGAAGCCCTGCCGACGGTGAGCCCATCATCGCAACCTCTCTGGGAGTCTTCGACAACAAGCGGATCTACGATCTTCAGATTCAGCGGGGGATTGCAGATCAATTTATGGCTCGGGCTTTCGAGTCGTCCTTCGGAGAAGGCACGGCTCAATTCGCGACCCGGTTTGGTTTTGGCCATCAGAATCAACGGGAAGACCTGATCTTCGGCGAAATCATGCGAAGTGAAGCTGACAAGCTTGGCATCGTTGTGACAGATGACATGGTTTCCAGCTACATCAACAGCCAGACTTCTAACAAGCTGACCGGCGAGGCATTCGCGAAGATTCGCACAAGCCTCTCCATTGAAGGCCAGAAAATCAGCGAAGACAGGCTGTTTGATATCCTGAGATCCGAAATCAAGGGCATGATGGCCTATCGGGCAACGCAGCCTCAGGTGAGCGTTATGCCGCCACCACCCGAACTCTACTACAATCTCTACAAGCGTCTAAACGTCAGCCAGCGGTTGAACACCGCGATGATTGATGTTGACGCTTTTCTCGATGCCGTTCCCGAGCCGGAAGAAGCTCAGATTGTTGACCTGTTCTCAAACGCTCGGCTCTATTACCCCAATGAAAAAGGCCCCGGAGAAGCTGGGTTCCGTCAGCCCCGAAAAGTGAAACTCGCCTATCTGGAAGTCGATTATAAGACGATTGAATCACAGACTCCGGCCGTAACTGATGCCGATGCTGAAGCCTACTACAACGAAAACAAGGAAACTCTCTACAAGCGGCCCGTAACCCCGAAACCACCGGAAGTTCCGGCTACGCCAGCTGGCGAGGATGCCAATCCGGATTCAGAAAAAGCGTCGACCGAAGCGGTTGAAAAAACGTCCACCGGCGAAAAACCGGCTGAAGTCCCGGCCACGCCCGT
>JAGQQE010000557.1 GCA_020426345.1 Planctomycetaceae bacterium | reverse complement strand
ACCTGCTGGAGGACGTCGGCTACGGGAGCATAGCCATACAGGCTGGAGGCCAGCAAGAACCGGAACTCGTGTGGCGGGTCCGATTCAGATGCGGCGAGATGCGAGGTGAAGAGATGCGCGGTGAAGAGATGCGCGGCGGGCGTGATCAGACCGAGCGCCGTGGCAGAGAGGGCCTGTCGGCGCGTTGTTTTCGGAAACGGCATGCGAATTAGCAGGCGAGCAACGTAATGCGACCCGTGCCGTATCGCGGCACGACGACTTCGAAGTCGGCGCGGCCTACGGGTTCGGCAAGTGCCTTGGCTGTCGACTCGTCCTTCTCCTTGGTAGGCAGGTCGATGCCGCCGAGCACGAGGTGTCCGTGGCCGGTATCTTGGAAGATATTCACGAAGATGTTCATCACTTCGCGAAAATTGTCCAAGATATTGTCCGGCACATCATTGGCTTTAATCGCATCGGCGACAACCCCTGGTGAAATCATCGTCAATGCCGCGCCGGCGTTGTTGGCGAACGCGACATCGCACACGACCAGACGTTGCACTTGTGAGTTGTCGTCGGCGTACTTGACGACAACCGTATTGGGACCGAATTCGACCGGCTTTGGATTGGCGCGGGCAATCGCCTCGTCGCCGAACAGGCCGACCACGATTCTATTGACATGTTGGGCGTTCGGCAACACCGCCTTGTCCGTCATGATACATCCCCCAGTATGAAAAAAGCGCGTTGTGGTGCCGGCGCAACCTAGCCGACCAGAATGGGTTCCAGGGCGTTCTGGAATGACTCGGGCGTGAACGGCTTGGTGATCACGAACGCCGCTCCGGTTTCTTCCGCTTCCCGTCTGATTTCAGGACTGCTTTCGGAAGTTACGAAGCCCAGGCGAGTGCGATCACCACGTTCGCGAAGTTCGCGCAGGAGATCGATGCCCTTCATCTCGGGCATATTCCAGTCGGAGAGAACCAAGTCGGGTCGTTCCTTAGCGATCACTTCCAATGCTTCCTTGCCATTGGTGGCTTCCAGGATTGCATGGCCTGTGAATCCAGCCTGTTTCAGGGTCCGGTTCACGATCATCCGCATCGCTTTGCTGTCATCAACGACAAGAACCTTCATGAGTAAGCTCCCTGAATCCTGATATGTATGGTTAAGAATTGATTATGTAGCTACCGTGACGCCGCGGTCCAGAAGTCGAACGATCATCGGGTCCCCCTGACAACGACTGGAGACGGTCAGGCCTGAAAAACTGCTGTCGAACGGGGCGGCTCCGACGGACTCGCCGACACATGGCAGGGACAGGCTGGATTCGCACTCAACGATACCCTTCAGGTTTCCACCGACCATATTGACGATTTCTCCCACAGCGTCACGGATTTCTGCTTCCGTGAGTTGGTCTTCGCCCATGTCAAACATGGTCGATGCAATCGCAACCGCCGTTCTGCGAGGTGTCAGGACCTGAACCAGAGAATCCCAGCCGCCGGAGATTCGAATCACGGCAGAAAGTGCATCCGTGTCATCGCAGTTCATTGAATCCGAGGGTTCCATCTCCAGCCCCAGCATTCCCGAGCATACATCGTTGACGACCTGCTGCAGGATTTCTTCATCTATTGTCATCAGATTTCTGTCCTAAACTGCGACCAGCCCAAAGGCAGACGGTCTTACCTTGTGGTGTATGAGGAAAGCAACCCCCAACGTAAATTGCGTCTTTTGACCCTCGTTAAACCAAAGATCTTTGGGACGCCCGAACCAGTTGATCCGGTTCAGATTGCGCTCCTCCGCCGGCTGATCAGATCATTACCTTGCGATGGAACACTACTTCAAACTGGCATCAAATGTGCCGACAACTTTTCAGATTTGTGTCAATTATTTCCACGTCGTATGAGTCGCTTGCCGCGTATGAAACCAGACCTGCTGCCGCGTACCTGGAAGTCCCCATGTCGTCCACTGCTGGTGCAGGCTAAAGTGGATGAACTATACCGGCAGAGCCATCTGGCCTCGTGACAGTGCCGCCTGGCTCGTTCGACCTGGAGACGACTGACTCCCCTGAATCCGCGTCGTGATCGCCGGAGCAATATCCTTCAGGCTTAAAACGCAATCAGCGAGACCTGCTTCGACCACGGAACGTGGCATACCCCAGACAACAGACGATGCTTCATCCTGTGCCAGTATTCCAGCGCCGGACTCGGACAGCGCCCGGCAACCGGCCGTACCATCGCGTCCCATGCCCGTCAGCATAACACCAAGGGTATTGCTGCCGTAGACATCTGCAACAGATCGAAACAGCACGTCCACTGCCGGGCGACAGGAGTTTTCGGGTGCGTTTTGATTTGTCTTCAGAACCACATTGTTTCCCTGTCGCGCCACCGTCATGTGAAAATCGCCGGGAGCAATCCAGACTTCCCCCGGCTGAATCACAGCGCCATCAAATCCTTCCCGTGCTCTCAGTGGTGAACTGCGATCGAGACGTTCTGCGAGCAATTGGGTGAACATCGGAGGCATGTGCTGAACGATCAGAATCGGCACACCGATGTCCTTCGGCAACTGGCTGATGACGTCTACAAGTGCATTCGGGCCGCCCGTCGATGATCCGATCGCCACGACATGCACCGGACCTCCACGCTTACGCGTTCCGGAAACGGTTGGCTGCGACTGACCGATCGGTACGCTTGGGGTAGAGTGGATTCCTCTCTCCCTTTGGGGTGGCAAAAAAACGGATGTTTTCGTGTCACCGCGGACAGGAGTGTTGCCTTGTGTTGTTAAACTCTGGCCCCACGCCATGATTTTCGAGACAACAGTGTCCTGAAGATAGGCCATCACCGTGTCGATATGCCCGACACCTGTTGGTTTGGACACGCAGTCTGTGGCACCTGCGTCGATCGCGTTACGGACAGCCGCTTCGTTGGCCGGAGCGAACGAGCCGAACATAATCACGGGAACGGTTCGGCTGATTTCCCGAATCGATTTAAGTGCAGTAAAGCCGTTGATCCGTGGCATGTCGACATCCAGCAGGACGACGTCCGGCTGCTGAGCCCTGAAGAAAGCGATGGC
>JAGQQE010000556.1 GCA_020426345.1 Planctomycetaceae bacterium | reverse complement strand
CTGACTGTGATTCGATGTAGAGTGAATCCCCGTTCGCTTTTTGGCGACGAAACCTGGGCCGACGGAGTAATTGCAAAGCTGCGTCTGGAAATCACAACTCGTCATCGCGGACCACCCGGACTCAATAAAAACGGTGCCTGACACCTTTTGTTTCGCAGACAACAGCAGCACACCGGCAGAAACACAGTACAACAATGATGAGAGCAATGGCCGAAAACGCGAATTACCGCTTCGAAAGTAAGTCGTTCACAAAGATGATGACCTCCGCCGGCGGATGCAGCGACTGACGATGTTCACATTCCTCGCCATCATCGGAACTCTAAGGGCGGCCAAGTCTGGCTGGGTCAAATTGAATCATTTCCTCTCATGGCGATGCACACGATCTGACAATGCTGCTTCACATGGAACTACATACTCCTGGGATGAACATGTTAGACCGAAGTCAGGATTGGCAGTGCACTCTTTGGATCGCACCCTGATTATCTGCCACTGCTGAAGGTGCGGATGAACTTCATTGATTCAGCAGAGTCATGCGATCGAGGTGGGACTCAATTCCTTCGGGGGAATGGTCACTACAATTGATGGTCATGTGGAATAGTTTTAGGTCGTGAACAGCGTATGCAAAAACGGTTGTTTCGTTTTTCGAGGACCATTTGTGAATCTTGCCAGGAAGGCCAACAAACGTGCAGTCAATGACTTCGCTGACGTCTGCGTCATCGATCGCGGAAGCATCTATAAGCTCAGACAATGCCTGCTCTGTGGAGGGACTTTCAACTCTCGGAATCGTCGAAGGCATTGTGAACATCGTTGGCAGGAACGCTCCTACCGAGATTCTTTCATCACCGCCATCGTGTGTTATCTGAGTACTGAACCCGGCATACAAGCCGAGCGCGTCATATGCTAGCCTCGACGTACTTGGTGCATCAAATTGAAAGCCAAAACGATTGTCAATCCAGGCTCCCGACGCAGTCACTCTGGATTCTGATATCTGTCCCGGAGCCAAGTAGAAATGCTGCAACATTCGATCTGAGCGTCCTGTTTCCGCTTCGATGTTCGGGCTCCAGATCTGAATTCGAATCGCGTGACCGGATGGCGTCGCTGTTAAGACCGCGAACTCGAACGGCACGTCGTTCTCAATCACCTTTGCCGTCGTTGCAAGAAACTCTACGCCGTTGATCTCTCTCCGATCACCATTTTGAACCAGCTGCCCGGCTCGCTTGATTGCCGTCAACGCGTCACTGTGCCAGTTCTGTGCTCCCGCTTCCCCAACCGCACCATGATTCGGAATGATCGTCAGGAGTAACAAGACGTTCTCCTTGAGTTCCCGAATCAGCATACTATCGGCTTTGCCATACTGTCCTCGTGGGCCGTCCAGCAATTGCCAATAACCATCGGGAATTCGCCAGATGACACCCGTTTCAAAGTTCCTGTAAACTCCATCACGAACTGACGAGTGCGCTCCAACGGCATCGGGAGCCAGCAGCAGCTCTGGGTGAGCATCGACAGCTGCAGCCATTTCATCGTCGGACATTGCCTGAAAGGCGCGCAAAAGGTTCTCCGGCAGGGTTACCTCATCTGTGCCTTCAGTGGGATGAATATCGAGATTGAAGAGTCGACTGCCTCTATATGTGGCCGCCCGAAGCTTCGGATGTCCAGTCGCATCGACCCCGGAAACGAATGCGACTGAAGAGCCTAAGAACTCCGTAGTTATTTCGGGGAAAGATCTATCAATAGTAAATCCATCCCGCTTCGAAGCTCCATTGCTCCTGATGATCTTTCCTGCATCGAGTTCACTCAGCTTCTCTGAATTGACTCGAAGCTGGGTTCCGAGTCGCGTGTCCCGCACCGCGATTGTTAATCCCGGATCAAAGCTTTCTCCTGATTCCGCGGATATTAGTGCGACGGAATCAGAAAGTTGGATTTTGAACCCGTGAGCCAGGTTGATGTATTGATTGGACTCAGCATCGACAAACCCGCCGGGCAGTCCGCGAGAATCTCGCTTGGCTAGCTTTTGCCTTAGCTCTGGCGTGATCGCCCATCCCGGGATGGAGACCGGAATCGAACGCTGAGCCGATGCCGGCGATGATTCACGGACAACCGGCGGCTTTGCGGCAGCAGCATTTGTGTCAACCGAAGTTGATTGATTTCCATCTGGGCCATTGGTCGAGCCCTCTGTACCGCATCCGGAAATATAAAGTGTAATGATGGTCAACAGCGGAACTGTCAACCACGTGCGAAAGTCTCTAATCATGTTGTTCACTCAGAAATCAAGGTCTGGTCACTCCGGAGCAGTTTCGCGGAATTCTATATCAAGTGAACGATACCGAGAAGCAGTTCAGGGTGTGGCCCGGGGTGCTTTACTGGGTCCATCCGGGATTATTGTGGGTAGAGGTTGAGTGCACTGCAGTGGAATAGGAGCGCGCCACCAGAGGCACACCACCAACCAACAGTGCCACGCAACCAACAGTGCCATCCACCTCACGAGCCTAACCCACGGGCGTGATTGAGGATGCGCTACTGTGGGTGTTGAGTCACCCGAATTCGGTGTTGACTCTGGGCTGGCGTCGGTTGCTTCGGAATGCTTGGCGAGTCTTTGGCAGACCGGCTTCCGAACGGAATCGTTTGCGGAAGTTCTTGATGAGGTCGAGCCAGGTTTCGGGGCTGACTTCTAGTCGTTCGAGAATCGGCAGGGCAGATGCCGGGATGGAACCCGTCTTGCCGGATTTCAACTGACGGCCGGTCCAGTCGAGCAGTTCCAGGTACTCGTCCAAAGTCATCGACAGACAGCCCTTGTTGCTGGCTCGGCGAGCGTTAGGCTTTTCGCGAACTTTCTTTCTCGGCGGATCAAGAGCAACTGGCGCAAGCCATCCGGCCTTGGGTCCATGTTCGATGCGAACATCCTGAGCATCCGCCGTTGCGACCTCTGCTGCGGTGGCTCGATCGTCGATGCGTTCCTTCACGCTGGTGAAGTCGCTTTGCTCGGGAGTCTTCGCGATGCCCGCTCGAATCGGGTTCATGTCCACATACGCCATGCAG
>JAGQQE010000555.1 GCA_020426345.1 Planctomycetaceae bacterium | reverse complement strand
AATCCGTCGAGAGACGCGATCCAGAATCAATCCCTGTCTTTGATCCTGATGACGCTGGATGTCCGCGACCAGTCACCCGAAGAAGCAAGTGATTTCCGATTCCTCGTCGAGGGACTTCCAAAGCCGAGCGAGATCACTGCTGCGATGTCCCCAAGCCGCTCGAAAGATTACTTCAGCATCACTCAGCCGGACTACATCACAGAAATCCAAAGGCATACCGTGCGGCGCATACCTTCTTCTCAGAACGATTTTTACCCTCTGCTCGGTCGCGCTGTTTACAACACTACTCGCCAACTCCCTCCGGAATCGAAGAGCTCTGCAGTAATCAAGTCGGTCGTGGTGGTATCAGCAGTACGGCAGAGATTCTGATTCACAGGATTTGAGTGTGTGTTATCGATCGATGTGCCAGTGGACGCATGGGGGAACAGGTTTCCTTTGAATCCCGCTGCTTCCAATGACTCTGAATTCGCCGATGCGTGGCTTGGTTCGCCGTACTTGAACCGCGATCTAATCGGAACAAAATGATACGGCAACCTCGACCGCAGGGTACTTGGCGACTGCCGATCCGATCACGTACGTTGTCAAATGCTTCACTTTATTCTGGGTCAATCGTTGGCACCTGCGAGTCTCCAGAGCTTGAGTGGAGGCTTGAAGTCAGTTGCGATTTACGACTGAGCGCCGGAATAAGCTGGCAAATGACGGAAGCCAGCATACAGAAGCCGCTGGCGATCGCGAATCCCAGGGCAGCTGCAGCGGCCGAAATATTCGGGAATGCAGGATCGTACTCGCCGTATTCTCCGTTAATCGTCGTTGGGCCGCGCGGCAACAGGGAGTCGAAACCAAAATAAGCTGCAACCACGAGACAAACAAGGCCGGTGCAAAAATAGCGATCTGAAAAAATTCCGCGTCGAATGGGAGTGCTCCTGAAATTGTCAGATTAAGATTGCCGTAACGGGCACGAACAAGAGACTTTGATTTCAATTCGTGTGTATATGATCGCTCCGGTTCACAGTGGTGTTATGCCTATTCGTTTGTGCGCTCACGTCGCCTGCGTCAGCCGATCTCCGGATTGAATGGGTTGACGAATAATGAGCCCTGCAATAATCAGAATGTTACCGAGGATTTCAGGTGGAACGACGGCAATTGACGGAATTGATGCGGCACTAATACCTTCGGCTAACTCAGATGGTTTCGGTGCTGTTGTGGAACTGGCAATTGAGTCGAATGCCTGGAGCATGCCGACGAGAGTCGCCAGGAAACAAGCGAATGCAACTGCAAGGCACGCAATGCCGGACCGAACCAGCCACCGCGTCGACTTCGTTGGAGGCTTTCGGGAAATAGTGTTGGCTGTTTGGTATGGGTTTTCGGTCATGGTTGCCCGCGGCGTGCAGATGCTGTTACGGAGCAAGGAAGTTGATCGGGGTAGCTTAGTGTTTGTGGCATAACGCGACAGGTAACCGAGTCGGAGCAAGGCGGTTGTTTTTTAACGGCGGGGGGACGAAGGCTCCGGCTACCCACTTGTTATCTGGCTGGTCGCCCGCAATCACTGCGTGACGAGCACCCATGAAACGGCTTTGATTCTACAAAGGCTGAGCGACTCACAGGAAGTGCTGGTTGCGATTCTTTTTCAAGTCCCTGGTTCGTCCGGAAATCTCAACAGACAGATGACGAACCGACGGCAGCAGCTCTCGGTTCGACCGAAGATTGAGCCAATCTGTGCCGGCAGCAGATAGCCGCGATCGCCCGCCGTTATCACCGGTTGGGGGCCGCAGTCACAAGAAGAATCATCATGAGAGTCGATTACAGATCTGACGCAGATTTGACTTTGTGCACCTATTCGCGGGACCTTCGAATCGGTAGACCGACAGAACGCTGCTTGAAATACCAGAGGGTTCAGCTCAAGTGGCAGTCGCTTGCCGGTTTAAAGTCAGCACTTCCTGAATGGGATCAGCGACATGTCGTCTGGCCCTTTTTCCACTTTCGTATGCGGCCGGATCTTGAAGACGTCTGAGCGTACCTGGCAGATCAGCTCGGAAGGATTCAGCTGCGACATCCCCGAATTGTTACGAATCCAGTGGCTGTTCGACGACCGGGCTGGTTGGCAGGAATTCGCTCTCGACGCAATCCTGAAAAATGCGCATGATCCGATGCAAAGTCAGCCAGGAAAGGATTCCACTATGAAATCGATCATTGCTTTGTCGATAGTGCTGCCATTTCTTACCGGATGGATTCGGGCAGATGAAATTCCGGGCACATTCTCAGTGGAGGTCCGGTACCTTGTCACGCATGCCGAAGTCATCCGAAATGCAGAGATTTCAGGTTTTGCTACGGTACCTGCCCGTGGAGAAACAGACGCATTTTCTTCGTTGAAGGGAGTTCAGCTTTCGCTGGATGGGCCGGGCGTCTACGTCGGAACAAGTCGCGCGGCTGTGGAATGTCAACCTCCGGTTTCAATCGTTTCTGTCTCGGAGGATCAGGCCCGAAGGTTGATTGTTTCCATCGAGCAGGACGAAAGCAGCGAGTTGTTGTTCTGCCCGAAGATCGTCTTGGATGCCGGACGCACGGGTGAACTTTCTGACGAAGTGAAACGTCCTTTGTTTGTGGGTTTCGCGCCTGATGTAAATGGGGTCGATTTGACTCGTTTGAAGCCGATGACGGAGATACTTCGGGAGGGAAATCGGGTCGCGGTTCGGGTACAGCCCCTTTCCAGTACCGTCTTTCAGCTGGATTGCGGTCTTCGCATGGCGTCAATCCGAACGGTTCGTGAATGGAGCACAGGCCGTGGGAGTGCGATGATTCAGGTGCCGGAGACTGCGACGGAAGTCCTGGAGTTTTCTGCCAGGATGCAGGACGCGCAGCTGATCTTCGCGTGGTGGCCCGAAAGCCAGACGACACCTTCACAACCTGATAGCCCGCTTGTACGTGCATCGGCGTTTCTGAAAAACAAGCCGGAGCGTGATGCTGTTCATGGTGTCCTGGTTCGCGTTGAACCGCAGAAACTTAGCTCTGATGTCAGCCCTTCTCCCTGAACTTCCGTT
>JAGQQE010000554.1 GCA_020426345.1 Planctomycetaceae bacterium | reverse complement strand
TGCTTTGCTGCGGCGTAATGCCGCTGCGACAAACACCAACAGGAACATCTCCGCGACCATAAAAGGTATTCACGGCATCCACAAATGGCGCACACTGGTCATGGTCTTTTGTGATCGTCACAGCGATCAGTTCACAGACCCCGCGGCTCTGAAGTGAATGAATCATCCCCAGAGCCAGCACATCGTCCACATCATTACCGATGTCGGTATCGAAAATTATCGGAACGGGTTCCGCGGCCATGACCACGTTGCAGGACAGGGTCCAGCCAACGCCAATGAAACCCGCGAGAAGGATGACCCGCCAGGGCCGACAACTTCTTTGCAGACCAGCATCAGTCGGGGAGGAAGAGTCAGTTGTGCTTGTTTCAAGGATTTTCATGATGTGTCACCAGATCGACAGATCGGTTTGTTGGCAGGTCGTTTCAACACGGCACAGAGCGGTGTTTTCGCAGAGCAGAATTTTTGACGTACTCAGAAGTCTGACGCATTTCAGGCCGCCTCACGACTTCTGCAACAGGGTTCGAAGAACGCCTGGGATTCAAACCTGCGGCATGAGAAATGGCTGTGATACCTGCCGCCGTTTCAAATTCAATCCCCGGCGACTGATTCTGCAGACTCATTCAGAGGAACGCAACGAACGGAGCGACCGAAATCGCAATCGTGGCGACATCTCTTTTCGCTTCCTTTTCGTTCACGACGACGGTTGTCTTCCTGACATTCGCGGGAATCAGCGGCCTGGGACGGCTTCTGGATCGAACAGAAGCAAACCGATTCGTGGTGGGTGGCGTTCTCCTGAGAAGAGCCAGGCGACGGAAGTGGACCTCCGAAGCCTTTCTGCCAATTTCTTCCTACGACAGCCGCAGCCCGACCGGACGTGAGATCAGGCGATGGCGAATGGATGGCATCAGCCCATAGGACAGTGCCAGTAGCTTGATCGGATGGATGGTTGGAATCGTGGCGGCCTGTTCCATCTGCATGCGGCAGCTACTGCATTCCGTAGCACCAGCGACGGCATTGATGGTCTGCAGTTCCTCCATCAGTGGGGCACCAATTGAGATGGACTTTTCGAAGTGTTCCGCGGCCAGGCCGAATGTTCCTGCCATTCCGGTGCATCCTTTGTCGATGTCCTGGATGGTGAGTTCGGGAATCAGTGAAAGCAATTCTCGAAGTGGCTGCCCTCGCCGCAGTGCTTTCACATGACATGGAGTATGGTAACCAATGGAAACATTGAGTGGTCCGAAGTCTCTGCGCAGCTTTCCTTTTCGATGCAGATCCAGCAGAAAAGATCCCGCGTCCATTGTTTGCTGAGCGATGACTTCGACATCATCCGACCGCAGCAGCATGGGGTACTCCTGCGACAGGCAAAGGGCTGCACTGGGTTCGGTGCAGAGAATTGGGTAACCCTCACGAGCGGGTTCGACCAGTGAGCGAACATTCTGCTCAGCGACTGCTCGAGCAGCTTCCAGATCGCCGACAGCAATCATGGCCATCCCGGAAACGGTCTGTTCAGGCGGCACGAAGACTCGATAACCGTTGTGTTCGAGGATGCGGATGAAAGCTTCCGCCAGTTCGGGATCGTGATGGTTTGCAAAATAATCCACAAAGTACACGACCGTTGGTCGACCCTGTCCAGGGGCACCAGTGTTTTCGTCGCTGTCAATTCTTGGTGATTTCATGAATGGCCGGCTGGCAAAAGCGGGCAAACGCCGTTTTGCGGCCACGCCAATAGTTCGTTGAATGATTCGACGGAACACACTGCTTTGAAGCAGGCGGTTGATGATCCAGCTGAACCTGGATGCCAGACGTGCGTATGTATGAAAACGGGACAGCAGCCAGTCAGACTTTGTCAGACCGTTGGCCGCAACATGCTGTGCACGTGCTTCGAGAATCAGATGGGGAATATCCACTTCTGACGGACATTCGAGCTGACACTGTCGGCAGTTGAAGCAGCTTTCGATCACCGGCCGAATAGATTCGTGGCTGAGTAAATCTTCTGCAGTCGTCCGTGTTAACGCCTGACGAACCAGGTTTGCCTTTGCACGTGGCGTCAATTCTTCCGGACCATTCTCCAGCACGAACGGACACATTCGCAGCAACGACGATTCGACTCGGCATGTCCCGCATCCATTGCAGCGAACGGCCGTATCGATGGCTTCTTCAGCAGACCAGCTGAGCTGAACAATGGGAAGGCGAACGACCGGGGACGCTACAACCGGTTCGAGTGATGGTTCTGCCGGCAACTGTTCGACTCGCCGCAGGTTCCGGATTGTCAGTTGCGGATCGTTGCTGATGATCTTATCAGGATTCATCAATCGTTCCGGATCAAACACATCCTTGACCTGCTGGAAGGCTCGGTAAAGCGGTCCGTACTGAGTTCGCAGAAAAGCGGTGCGAGAAAACCCATCACCATGTTCGCCACTGATACTGCCTCCAACGGCAACAACGTGCCGGTAGAGTTCACGAGCAATTGCTTCGATCCGATGTCGGTCTTCACTGCGCGGGACGGGCATGATAGGACGGAAGTGCAATTGTCCAGAAGCAGCGTGCGAATAGAGTGTGGCCGTTACCTCATGCTTTTGAAACGTTCGCTGGGCCAGCAGCATGAATTCGACCAGGCGATCGGGCGGAACGGCGATGTCTTCAACGAAGGGAAGCGGTCGTGACGCTCCCTTGAGTCCGGCCATCAGCGAAACAACTCGCGACGGCAACGACCAGACAAGCTCCACATCTTCGAACGTGTGCGCTTCGCAGGTCACGCGGCAGTCGATGTCGCGGTCTTTCAGAATTCTCTGCGAATCGGACAGTCGTTGTCGGACTTCGCGTTCTGTCTGCCCGGGAAATTCCAGAATCAGACAGCCTTCGGCATCCGGCAGAATCAGGTCCCGCAATCTTGCATCTGCACCGCGCCCCAGGCTCAACAATCGTCGATCCAGCAAATCGCAAGCGCTGGGTTCCAGTGGCAACAGGATCTGCATCGCCTGAATGGCATCTTCCAGCGTCCCGAACATCAGCATCGCCGCCGCACGGAACTTTGGCAA
>JAGQQE010000553.1 GCA_020426345.1 Planctomycetaceae bacterium | reverse complement strand
GGCAGTCTGTCAGCGTCATTGCGTTCAGCCTGCTCCTCACACATCTGACTGCAACAACATGCCTGGCCGATGATTCCGGCGAATCCCGGCCACGTCCCAACATTGTTGTGATTCTGGTGGATGATATGGGGTTCTCTGACATCGGTTGTTATGGAAGTGAGATCCCGACACCGAACCTTGATGCACTTGCGGCCAACGGTCTGAAATTTCGGCAGTTCTACAACACGGGCCGATGCTGTCCGACTCGGGCGTCGTTGCTGACCGGTCTGTATTCGCATCAGGCTGGTATTGGTCACATGACGGATGACTACGGTGTTCCCGGGTATCGAGGTGTTTTGAATCGTCGATGTGTGACGCTGGGGGATGTTGCTCGGTCGGCAGGCTATTTCACTGCCGCCACGGGAAAGTGGCATGTCGGGCACCGCAACGAATCCAACATGCCGCTGCAAAGAGGATTTGATCGATTCTTCGGGGTTCCTGAAGGAGGCGGTTTTTATTTTCAGGTCAAGGCCGGTCGGACGGTACGCCTGAATAACGACGTTTTCTATTCAACTGAAAAACCAGCACCGGACGGGTGGTATTCGACGGATGCCTGGACGGAATACAGCTTGAAGTTTGTTGACGAAGCCAAGCACGCGCAAAAGCCGTTTCTCCTGTATCTGGCACACAACGCCCCCCATTTTCCTCTTCAGGCGACGGCTGACGATATCGCCATGTTTCGTGGTCGCTACAAGGACGGCTGGGATAAGCTTTCGAAGGACAGGCTGCATCGGCAATTGAATTCCGGTCTGATTGACTCGTCCTGGGAGCCAGCCGAGCGTTCGAAGCCGGTCGCTGAATGGGATTCGCTGAGCGACCAGGATAAGGATCGTTTTGATCATTTGATGGCGACTTATGCCGCCTGCGTTTACAGAATGGATCGTTCGATTGGTACGCTTGTTGAGGGACTGAAGCAGCGGGATCAGTTTGACAATACATTGATTCTGTTTATGAGCGACAATGGAGGATGTGCCGAAAGTGGTCCTCGAGGCCGGAGTGAAGGTGATCCGACAGTGGCCGATTCGAACTGGTTTTGCGGTGAGTCGTGGGCATGGATGCAGGATACACCGTTTCGCAAGTTCAAGCATTACAACCATGAAGGGGGAATCGCCACACCCCTGATCGCCCATTGGCCTGCCGGGATTCAAAGCAGGGGGGAGTGGCGTGATACGCCGGCTCATTTAATCGATGTGATGGCTACCGTTGTTGATTTGACCGGTGCCACGTATCCCGAAGAGCATGGTGGTGTCAAAATTCAACCTGCCGAAGGGCGCAGCCTCAGGCCGGTTTTTGATCATCAGTCGATACAGCGAGATGCATTGTACTGGGAGCACGAAGGCAATGCGGCGATTCGCGAAGGAGACTGGAAGCTTGTGCGTTTAGGTGGCAAGGGGGCCTGGGAACTTTACAACATGAAGTCTGATCGTACCGAGCAACATAATCTGGCAGAAACGCATCCAGATCGGGTCCGGACGCTTGAGCAGAAATGGCTGGCGTGGGCCGAACGCTGTCATGTTCACACGGATGGTTTGCCGGATCGAAGTCAAAGCAACGGCGGAAAGAAGGCCCCCGGGAAGAAAGGCAAAAGGAAAGCCAAATCCATAGACTGATGTTTGTTTTCCTTTACTCATTACGATCTCCATTTTCGGTGTCACGAAGAATGACACTGGTCAGGCACGTGCATCCTTTCATTGTTTGAGCGACGGCTCGAACGGGTTGCTTGCCTTCCGCTCCCGGCTGAAAGATTATCTGATGACAGTTGGTCCACATCTTGTGTCTTTGATGGCTGCCACCATCGTTGTCTTCACTGCCCATGCTTTCGGTGCATCCGGAATTGATGCGTTCGAGGGAGAATCTCAGACGCCGTCGATTCGAGTCATGAGCTTCAATATTCGTTTTGGTACGGCGAACGATGGGGAGAACCACTGGAAGCATCGCCAGGAGTTTGTGGCCGAAACCATCCGGGCCTGGTCACCGGACCTGCTGGGGACTCAGGAGACTTTGAAGTTTCAGCGAGACTTTCTGGCTGAAAAACTGCCCGAATACGGAGTCATCGGTGTTGGTCGAAATGATGGAAAAGACGACGGCGAAATGATGGCTTTGTTTTACCGCAAAGATCGTTTTGATGTACTGGATTCTGGTCATTTCTGGCTGAGCGAAACTCCTGAAAAGATTGGCAGTCAGAGTTGGGACAGCTCACTGCCACGAATGGCAACCTGGGTCCGGCTGCGGGACCGCCAGCATCCCGATTCGCAACCTGTGATGTACCTGAATACACATTTTGATCATCGGGGTCAGGAAGCCCGTCGACAGTCGGCCCTTTTGATTCGCCGACGAGCGAGCGAAGCGGTTTCAGACGGATGTCGCATCATCGTGACCGGTGATTTTAATGCGGGCTTCGGCAGCCAGCCGTACGAAGCTCTGTTTTCTGCATCTGATGGTTCGGCGTCTCCTGTTGTTGATACCTGGTCGTCCATTCATCCTCAGGTGACCCCGGAAGAGGGTACATTTTCGGGCTTTCAGAGTTCCGGGACGAAGGGCGCCAGGATCGACTGGATTGCGGTATCACGCGACTGGAAGGTTCTGGACGCCGGCATTGACCGCACCGAGCGTGATGGGCGGACTCCATCCGATCATTTTCCTGTGTATGCAATTCTTCAGGCGCGATAGTCTTCACGTGGTGTTCTGTAGATTTAACAAGGTGGAATTATGCGATTTCCAATTGTCACCTTTGTGTTCTGTTTGATGCTGTCCATGGCAGTTTGCCCCGCGCAGAACACGACTAATTTTCCGGTGATCGGGCACGTCGATCGGTTTGACGAGTCTGTCAATCAGTTGATTGATGTTGACGCCCGAATTGAGGTGCTCTGCGGAGGATTCGAGTGGGCCGAAGGTCCCGTCTGGGTGCCACAAGCCGAAAACAGATACGGTGGATTCGTCTTGTTCTCGGACATACCCAACAACGCCGTGATGCGGTGGCAGGAGGGCTTCGGCGTTTCTGTTTT
>JAGQQE010000552.1 GCA_020426345.1 Planctomycetaceae bacterium | reverse complement strand
ACTTTAGGTTGAGATTGAAACCATTGAAACAGGAGGCGAAACGCTGGCGAAAAATCCCCGGGGTTGTCTTCAATCCATTTGTCGATCTCTGTGAGTTCCATCCAGCGCACCTCAGTCATTTCAACCGGATCGAAATGGATCTCATCATCACTGCAGGCCGAATACAGCACTGTAAATTCCCAGGACGTTGCTTCGCAGGCCGCAAACTTCTGAAGTCGCATCAACTGTGCCCGGAGACCCAGCTCCTCCTTCAACTCTCGTGGCACACACGAATCGTAATCTTCTCCGGCGCTGACATGCCCACTGGCTGACGACGTCCACACCGAAGGAAATTCTTCTTTGGCCGGGCTTCGTTTGTGAATCAGAAGGCGACCATCAGATCGAAACAGAAAGACATGCACAGCGCGATGCAGCAGTTTGCGACGATGCACTTCAGATCGCGGCAACTGCTGGATGACATGGTCATCGGCATCGACGACGTCGAACATTTCCTCCGGCGGACTGGCAGGCTCGATGGGCGTCATTACGGGGACACTTTCATGGCCGCAGCCATCTGATCGAGTTCGCTTAGTTTGAGTCGCACGCTCAGAATCCAGGGTTGCTGCCCCGCAGACCAATGGCCATAAGTCGTCATCACAAATGTACCATCGGGCAGGATTTCAACTCCCGGATAAGCGCAGTCCGCGCCTTTCTTGTTGTCGCGCAGTCGAACCACATACTGGCCCTCGCGTCCTTCGGTCAGATCATCCCACGTTCCGACCCACGCAATCCAGTCGCCATTGTGGGCGGGTGGTGAGATCCCTTTGGGCGTCACACTGCGAAAGGAAATCAGCAGTCGACCGTCGGGGGCGTATCGCCCGGTATGGCGATCGCCATTCAATGAGCCCGGCAGGTCGCGTGGTTCCGACCAGGACACCCCTTCATCGTCACTGAAAATAATCTGTGAATTATGGCGACGGCTGTTTTCACGCAGCAGAACAGCCAGTCGCTTACCATCCGGAGAGCGAATGATCCCAGGCTCGCAAATGTGGTATTCGGAAGACTTATGAATGACTTCCGGTTGCGACCATGTCAATCCACCGTCGGTGGAAAGCGATTTGAACAATGTGAAGGCAACTGGTTTTTCCTGCACTGATCCGCTGCGAATGAACCGTCCGTCGTCATGAAACATTGCCATATAGTGGCCCGGCCCGGTCTTTAGTGCTTCCACACAGCCCATAGTGACGATGCCGCCCCAGTCTCCAACTTCCTTAAGTTCGGACCAGGTCGCTCCATCATCTTCAGTGACAGCCATACGCACAGGATACAAGCCGGAAAACATGATGATGCGTTTTGTTCCGGAGGCGTCGATCACTCGGTGGAGCGTAGGCACCTCTTTCGAAGTCGCCCAACTGGCCGGAGTTTCCAGGCGGCCCGACCATGTTTGCCCACCGTCCGTCGAACGTTGATAGACAATACCCCCGCGTCCATGCCCCTTCGGATAGACACACAACATTGTGAGTCCATCTTCCAGTAAAACGGTGGTTGGATGGCCCAGATACTGGCCGGATTCATGATCCACGACAACCTGACGCCAGGTCTGATCATCCAGATCCAGGTAGGGGATGCTGTACGCGATTTCCTGTGCCTGACCGATCACAGATGAATTGATCATAAGAAACACCAGCACAAACATCGCGCACAACCGTTCCATTCCAGTTTTACGTTGACAAGTCATCATCGTCGGGGACCTCGTTCCACAAATAAAAAACGGATGAATCAGGCATTCGCTCTGCCCGTCAAATCCTGCTGCAGGGAAAGATCTCAGCGGGTCGCGGGACCAGTCACACTGGAAGGACCAGACGGGCAGAATGAATTTCCGTCAGGGCCGGGTCGACAGCAAAAGCCTATTCAGCCGACCAGATCTTCAGATCATCGATCGACAGTGATTCGCCCTTCATGACAAATCGATAGTTGGGTTTGTCGGTATCGAGTCGTACATTTTCGCCGCTGACTTTCAGGCCATTGTCAGTCGCAGCAACGACTTGATTTCCCTTCATCTCAACCTGCAGAGTATACCACTTGCCTTTTTCAAAGGCCCCCTTCGCCTGGCCGATCAATTCAGACTTGATACTCTTGTCCTTCTTGTCAGCATCGGTACGCACGGTCATGCCATTTTCCGCAATTATCACTCGAAACAGATGCCCTTTGGCGTGGTTAAGACTCAGATGCAGTCCATCAGTTGATCCGTCCAGTCGAAACGAAAACCGGACAATCGAATTTCGGTTCTTCTTCTGGCAATTCAATACGGCTGCGTGTTTGTCCGCAGCCAGCTCGTTCCCCACAACAACACCATCAACAACCTTCCACTCTCCCTTCACAGCGACAAACGTTGTGCCCAGCTGAGCATCGTCAAACTGGTCTTCGAAAAGAAGCTGTCCCGGTTTCGCAAGGACGGGAGAAATGTCCGTTCCTTTCCCCGCCAGGCAAACACTGCTCGAAAGCAGGCTGCAAACGTAAAAAGCGGAGAGCGTCGTCATTTTCATTTTGCAACTCACCATGAACAGAGGATTGTTATCGGCCAAAGAACACGTGATGAAACTCTCAGATGTCAATAACATCAGGTCAGATCACGCCAGCGACCAGAACGCTTCTGGAAATCTACGATACCGGCGCACTGGTGACATCGTCACACTTTGAAGAAATGTGCCAGGTACACAAACCATCCGTCTCCATCGCTGAACGAAAGCATGACAGCCAGGACCGTGCCTGACAACTATCCCTGCCGAAGATCAATCTCCGGATCTTCTTCGCGCGCCTTGAACCAATAGCGTCGGCAAGGATTCATTCTTGTATTTAGAGGATGCGGTCTGCTCGAATTTGAGCGGTGACAGACGATCCCGTTGCGTACTCGAGGGTTAAGCTAGTTCTTTGATGTACTGAACACGGAGATCGCACTCAAGGTTGGCAAGGGTAATAATCAATTCTCTTGGAATCCGAAGAAATTCGACACAGCTTTTCAACAATCGGACTGGCAACGCCACGAACGGAGACTAAGCGGTTCCATGCATCATACTGAGCCTGCATCTGTTCAGGCACCGACGAATAGGTCT
>JAGQQE010000551.1 GCA_020426345.1 Planctomycetaceae bacterium | reverse complement strand
AGTGCCCAGGCAAGATCCATTTCATTTTCAATATCCAGTTCTCTGGCCCTTGCTCTCACCCATTCTTCGTTTTGATCAACGGTCGCAAGCAAGGCACCATGTCTAGTCACCGTCTTATTACCCTTCATACCTGTTCTTCCCGCTATCGACAACAGGCGACTAACGATTCGGCTCTGTCTTCTGGACACCGACAAGTCAAATCGGTTCCGTGGAGGGAGACAAATTTCCCATTTGAAGGCCAGGCCGAGCTCGGATTGCTTCTTTCAGTGTTCGTTCCGCAATTGAGCGAGACCGTCACGATTGGCGGGCGTGTTGCATGCATCGCTTCTGCAAAGCGAGAACATTACGTGTCACATGGCCGGAGCAAGCCGATTGTTTGGTGATGGCGGGTGGGCGAAGGCCCCGGTTGACCCGATTGGTATTTGGCCGCTTTCCTGCAGCATCTGCGTGACGAGAGTCCATGAAACGGCTTGATTTCTACACATACGGAGCAACCCACAGGAAGCCCTGGTGCAACTCTGAGCCGAGTACAGGAAACTCCTCAACTTCAATCCGGAAATGCGTTGATAACTCCACCCAACACACCGCACTCTGAAAACGTTCGTCCGATCCCACGACGACTTGTCCTCAACTGTCGCTTGACGACTCACCGCAAACCGTCGCAGCAGTCAAACGAGGACACATCTTTAACGAATCCTCAGGTGAGGACGCGGCTACCCTCTTATGCTAGCCTAGCAGCCTGTTGAAAACGGGACTAGCTCGAACAGGAGAGCTCAAAACCCGATGGTTTCGAGTTGTCCTGCGTGCCTGTCCCGGTTTTTCAACGGATAGTCCGCACCTGGCTCTGTAACGGTGACCTGTATCTCTATCGGTATCCGGCGTGCCCCGCCGCTGTTTGTGATTAGGATCATCCTGGTTGTTTCAGTTCCAGGACTTTGTGCTTTGAAACGATAGGTGATATTTGATGAAGTTGACGCAGGAACTGCCATTGGCAAATTGACGAACTGGCCGCATCCGATTCGACTGCAGACAACAGCGTTCTCCACTCCAATTATGCGGTAGGCCGTTGATTGCTTTGGAACTGGAATCTGTGCGTCCATCTCCTGCCCTGCCGCGACAGTGACGCTTATGCGAGAAGGACTAAGCTCAAACTCACCGGCCTCAAACGAATATGCGAGTGTAGCGTTGGCGATGCCAAAAGCAGACGGCTGAAATCGATCTTCTTTCACACCGTTGAACTGAAAGTTGTCCACAGTTGCAAACTCAATCACTGTACGTCTCTGACCCTCATCAACTCGAATCTCGACCTTCGATGGTACGTCAAATCCGCCCATGGGATATTCCTCGTACTCAACGTCACCGGAGTAGACTGCCACATTTTGTTTTTCGTCCGACGGATCGGCTGAATAGAACAGCTTATAGGCAACCACCTGATATGTGTGAGAGGGCTCAAAGGTAATCAGCGCGCGATGAAAGCGAAAGATTGTGTGGTCGAGTTCAAATTCGGCAGTGACTGTGTCCCTGTTCTGGCGAGTAGCGGTGAACGCACGGAGAAGCTTTGCGTTCTTACTGTTAATCAGAGTATTCATTGACACGTCAAAAACGTGCGTCGCCGCCAGTGAAACGGGTTTGTTATACCGACGATGATACCGCTTCAGTACCTCGTCATTCGATGGGCCGATGCCACTGATAAAGAATGCAGCGGCCTCGTTCTCTTTGGACAACTCATATGTTCCATCGGGCGATTCTGATCTCACGTGGACCTGCGGATACCCTGCTGGGCGCGCGCATTACTATCGGTGCTGTACTGCTGGGCAGACAAAAAATGAGCCCCGTCAACTGCGTATTCAACAATGGCATCGTACGTTGGGCGTTTATGTTCCGCTCGACACGTAAAATTGGAAAATCGATCTTCAAGTACCTTGAGGGCGGGGCGGTAAGCACTCATGAATTCAACTGGGGCGATCGGCTGGGAAGATTCATCCGCCAATGAAGAAGCTGACCACCACAGTCCTGCAAGGATGAGTATGGACAATCGCGACATGGAATTGGGTCCTCTGATGTGATGCGATCACGCCGATGGTCAGCCAGTTGCCACGGTTGATCTTCGAATGTATGCATGACCGTTCGGCAACTCAGATGCAGCTTCCTGTTACGTCCGCGACTTGATCATTGTTCGAAATCAGACCGGGAAAGAGCCAATAAATGACGTGTCACCGCGGCGGAAAACTCTTCGATCCTATCAACCACCTGCAATCCGGACTGTGGCGCATTGAATGCTACCCGCACCATCTCTGAGCATTGCGCACAGCGGTCCATAGTTTCTGCGATCAGCGTAGCACTGTTACGGTGGTACCAACAAGTGAGTAAGAGGTCGTCGCGTTCATAATCGAGGGTTATGGTCCCTTTCGTTGGCGGGTGCGATTTACTGACAAACTTGAAGCCGGTCTCTGCAATAACTGCTGCAATGCCTGTCTGTACCCGCTTCATCAGCGTGCCTTCATGCTTGATTGGGTTCGGATCGCCGTGCCCACTATGTATTCCAGCGTGAACCTTTCGACATTCCCGGCACCGAACTGCGGTCGCGTACAAAGATCCCCTGGCAACCTCGTAATACCATTGCTGCTGCTGTGCCGACCAGATCTCGCTCTTGCCGCAGTCGATGCAAGTAAATGGCTTGTCAACGTAGAAGAGGACAGGTGCACCACAGGAATTGTTTGGGACTTGCTTCGAGGGATCGGCGATGACGGCACCTTCGGGAAACAGTGAGCGCTCCGCTTTGCGTTTGGCTTCCCGCTTCGCGTCGATCTTGAGTCTTTGACGTTTTCCGCTCATTGCATCCCCTTCAACACGCCTTTGGACGTAACGCCTAAGTTCACGCGGCGGGCTTGATTGTAGCGGTAGAAATATGTGGCGTCATCGTGTGAAGTGTGAGTAGCACGGTTCTTTTGGCAACTTCGATTTCCTGCTCGAAAGGACACGCGACGAACTCTTCCAACTGGAGCGAACGAATGGTGTCGGATCTGCTGGTGGCCGGAAGGCCTGATCGAACTCGGCAAGCCTATGTTGTGGGCCGTGCGGATGCTCAGCAAAT
>JAGQQE010000550.1 GCA_020426345.1 Planctomycetaceae bacterium | reverse complement strand
GGGAGAACAACCTTTTCGTATGACCCTGCTGGCCAGCTTGTGCAACAGAACGATCCGGCAGGAAATATTACAACAAGTACTTATGACTCTGCAGGGCGCAGAACGGCGAAAGTATCGTCCTCGGGCACACGCGCATCCTTCAGCTACGACAACGCAGGAAATCTGATCAATCTCGCAAACCTGAAGAGCAGCGGCACTGTGATCAGTTCCTTTGAGTACCGTTACGATGACGCGAGCAACAGAAATGGAGTCACGGAAGCTGATGGCACTCGTGTGACATGGGCCTATGACAGCAACAACCAGTTGATTGGAGAACGCCGCAGCGGAGCCAGCGGCTATGCCAACACGTTCGTCTACGATCCTGTCGGCAACCGTTTGCTGCTGAACGAAAGCGGCACAAAAACGACAACAACCTACGACGCAGCAAATCAGATTCAGTATTCCGAGGCTTTGTCCGGAAGAACAACTTACACGTTCGACGCAGATGGAAATCAGCAGATCGTTCAACAACCAAATGGTGATCGAACGACGAACGTCTGGGATTACGAGAACCGGTTGAAGGCAGTGGCACTGCCCGGTGCCACACGAGTCACGATGTTGTACAACGCGGACAATCGCCGCGTCTCACGGGAGGAAGGCTAATGACTCTGACAACGTACCAATGGGATCCCGTCACCGATCAACTTCTTTCTGAAGATGACGGAACAACGCGCACCGACTACACGCACGAGCCGAATCTCTACGGCGATTTGCTCTCACAAACCGATGGCACCAACACCCACTTCTACCACTTCGATGCCCGAGGCGACACGAGACAGCTCACCGACGAGACGGAGGCCGTCACAGACTCATGGACCTACGACGCCTGGGGAAACATTATCGGATCGACCGGCAGCCAGGCAACTCGATATCTGTTTCAAGGCTGGCAGATGGCAAATACCGACCACGCGACAAGTACAATTGAATTTCCAGGTCATTCTTACGAGCCACGCCTTGCGCGCTATATAGGCACCATTTCATTGGGCTTTCTTCCATCCGTCCAAAAACAGAACCCATACCGACTGGCCTTCACTCACAATGAGATAGAATCGCGATGCTATCGTGTCATGATGGCTACGATCGCTGGTTGGAGAGCGTTGAATAACCACTGCGCCGCCGATCTTATGGCCGCAAGTTTTTCGGGAGTCGCCGTAACCTGCCCCGAGTCCTGCAAAGACACATTGCGCCGCCGAGGATTCAACTACATAAGCTATTGCGCGTCCCACGCCTTCAATAAGATTGGTGACTGCAACAGCAAGAACTCGATCAGGTTTCACACGAGCGGCTCGCACTCAGAGCCAAATCCGGGAACACCAAAACTCAATAGTCCGTCTTCCGATTTGTTCTACGGACTCGGGAAATTTGAGTGGTCGGCCGATGGGTATTGCCACTGGAATTGTGGCGCCAACACTATATTGAGCGATGATTTCGGTCGCGAATGCTGTCCCTGCAGCGGAATCTGCGGATATGAAGTTGTTATTAAAGACACGTACGACTTCAAACAGCCACCGCCCATCCCGCCATCGCTTCTTAACCCCCCTTACTGCGCTCAGTGGTTGCATTCGCGTGGGAGACTCAAGTCCGTTGGTGTTCACTGTCCAATAGGCTTGATTAGCCAGCAAGCGATCCGGGGCCATCGATGCGATTTTTGTCGCGGACTACGCAGTGACGACCCGGTTATCCCAGGGCTGCCTCGCCCAAACCGTCCATACGACCTGACTGATCCCGATGGCTACTGCCCAGGAACCGGCGTTGATTCGAATGGCAACATCATTTTTCGAAATCCTGAGAAGACATGGCTGTGACGGCCTTCAGAGTTGACTACGTTCGAGTCAACGCCGGTTCCGTCTCCGCTGACCACGTTATCGAGAAGCGTTTGGACTCATAGTTCGAGTATGGCGGTCATGTACGACATGAAACTCTTTTTCAAAATGCCGGTGTCATGCATAACCTCCTTTGTTTTTTATTGTTGTAGTGCCTGTCTATGTGGCTGCGGATCTCCAAAGCATGAATATGTCAACATTCCCTCCACAGAGTTCCCTGTTCACTTTTGGGTTTCACGAATTGGCTTCTCAGATGGAGGGGCGGCGTTCTTCTGCGATCTGCCAGCTAGGAGCGATTCGTCAACACGGACTGAGTTTCTTCGAATGGATGACATACGGACAGGTACAGAGCTCTTGACTCAAACGCGGATGATAGGAACTCGCGAATACCACCTGATTGCCGCCGCACCGGAGTTGGTCGAGGAGTTTTGCAGGTCGACTGGAAACGAGGTGCCGATTTGGTGGCGGCAGGCATTGGATCTGGATTCTGAAACTGAAGCAGTTTGGTATCTCACACCCTCACCTGATGATCTGTCATCGATTAGTTCCGCTACATTTGTTTCAGTCATTGTAATCGATATAGGCCAGCAATCGTGCTATTATTGGTCGTATTGGAGCCGATGAATGGAGCGAGGTTGACAACGGTCTATGACAGCACAGGGCGTGCCGTTGCTTCTGTCAATCCGCTCGGCAAGCGTTGGACGACGGTTTACAACAGCGTAGGCCAAACCGCAGCGTCGGTCGATCCTTTGGGGAATCGATCCTCCAGCGCCTACGATTCGGCCGGTCGAGCGATCGCCAGCATCAATCCTCTCGGCCATCGCTCGACGACTGTCTACAACGCCGCCGGTCAAACAATGGCGACCGTGGACGGCAACGGGCACCGAACGAGCAGTATTTATGATGACTTGGGGCGGCGCATCACAGAGATCAACGCTCTGGGGTACCGAACAACAACGATCTACAACAACATCGGCCAGACAGCCGCACTTGTTGACGCTCGAAGTAACCGGCACAGCTTCACGTACGACAGCACAGGTGCTCAAACTCAACTGATCGATCCGCTCGGTCGACGAACAACGAGCGCCTACGATGCCGCTGGCCAGCAGGATCTTCGCATCGATGCCCGCGGCAACCGGACGACCTTTACCTACAGCGAAACCGGTCAACTGACAAGTCGGAAATACCCGGACGGCACACGATCGACGTTTGCCTACGATTCCCTCGGCAAT
>JAGQQE010000549.1 GCA_020426345.1 Planctomycetaceae bacterium | reverse complement strand
TTTGCAATCCAACGTGGCGATTTACTTATGGATGACTTCCAGCCAGAGCAGTGTTGATATGTGGCAGCAGTTCCTGCATGAGCAATTTCGCTGCACCGGGGCCAGAGTCGGAGAAACCAGTCCGGACCCATTGTTCTGACAGATACAGTTTGTGCAGATGCGGGGAACCGGCAAAGAACAGGCGAGGATTGTCTGGTACCTGCCAATTGCTATCAGATCTCCACGCCCAGTAGACCCGGACGAAAGTTGAGTCGTCGACCGCAGTATTTCTGAAGTCAGCCTGCAGAAATCGGTCATCAAAATCAGACGGCAGAGGCGCCCAAATCGAAGGAGAACTGGTCGCGTGATATCCCCGCGCGGTGAAGCAGGCTGTTGGTGGGTGTACCGCAACAGGGCCGGATTCTCCGGTCACCAGCAGCAGATGAACGGTTGCCCCCGTATCGAGATGCTTGTATTCGCGCTTCACATAACCACGAATTTCTCCGACATTCAGTTCCACATCCGAGAGTTTCTGGTCAATGGATGTCCATCGACCAACCTGCGGAGGAATCTCAGTGAGTCGCTCGACAGCATCAGCGATGGCGGGATTCGTCGACCAGCGATCGGTCCTCCAGCCATGTGCCAGCCCTGTAACGGCCACCGTCACGATTGCAGCCAGCAGGAGTACGCGGGAATTCATCAGGCAACTCCTCCTGAAGAGGTTGCGGGGTTTGCAGGGACAATCGCCGGGCGACTGAATGCGTATTGACCTGAATGTGCGGGGAATACGAGCGAAAGGTACTTGAGTTCTGCGCAAACCAGCCCCAGTGCCGCGGGCATCATTAACCAGCCTGCAACGTCATGAAATACCTTCTCGGCCAGTTCGCGGCCTGCTACCGAATACAGGACGCCAGTCACCGTGATTCTCACCACGTTGCAGAATAGTGCGATCGGTACGGCGCTCAGAATGACGAATAGCTTCTCAATCCAGTTGCGTTCCACAACCAAAGCAATCGCAGCAGAAACTGCAAAAAACACCACCAGCATCCGCATTCCACTGCAGGCTTCAGCAACACCCAGCACGTGTTCTTCCACGCGGATGAGGTTTCCGTTACGAATGGCAGCAATTCCCATGGTCTGCAGCAGAAACTCCGAGCATCTGCCTGCAAGCG
Source organism: Planctomycetaceae bacterium (assembly GCA_020426345.1). GTDB lineage: Bacteria > Planctomycetota > Planctomycetia > Planctomycetales > Planctomycetaceae > F1-80-MAGs062. Next base: position 1,950 of record JAGQQE010000549.1, on the reverse strand, counting down.
ACTGGAGGGGCATTGCCATCGCCGTCTCAAGGGAATACGGCATTGGAATCATGAAGGCCAGGTACGCCACCGCCGGGAGGCAAACACGGAACAGCCATCGCCCTCCCAGCAGGAGTGATATCCCCATCAGAATGGGCAGCATCGAAATATGTTCGAGCCATTCAAAATACAGATGCGCGCCCAGGAGATAGGCTACTGCACCGGACGCCACAAGCAATAACCCGGTCCATGCTGGATGCGATGAAGTCCTGGAGACCTTAGATAACCGAATCCACAGAATGTAAGCGGCAATGAATGGGACAAAGTAGCCATGCGAATACTGAGGGTCCTGAGACCAACGCACGCCAAGCACCTGAAAAACAGGCCACCATGCCCAGGCGAAAACCACGGCAAGAATACCTATGAGCCCAAAGGGAGTCTGCCCGGAAGATAAGAGGTCTGGCTGACAAGAATCAGATTCTCTGGTTTTTATCATGCCAAAATCCACTCCTTGAACAATCACTGTGCCTGACGATCTGTGAACCGTCGTAAACCACCGTTTGAATCCGTGGAATCGCCGACGTCTCCGGCCTTCATCTGCCACGGCCGGATCAAGAGAAGCTGCGGCTCACGCCGCAGCTCTCTCATTGATGCTTACCTCGCAATTCCGAGGTTCGCAACATCCGATCAGGCAGGATCCTCCAAACTATGCTTCTGCGGTTGTTTTTGCCGATCGATACCGCCGAAATCCGGCAGCAGCCAGTGCCGTGCCCATCAGCACCATCGTCCCTGGTTCCGGAACAGCTGGTGTTCCACCACCACTGGTCGATCCACCACTTGTCGTGCCACTGGTTGTAGAGGTCGTCGTGTAAGTGGTTGTCGAGCCCCAGCCGCTCGATGTTCCGCCTCCGAAAAAGCCAGACCACGACCATGCGGCTTCGCATGGCTGCCCCAGCACGGCAACGATTGCTCCCGTCAGGAACAATGCTTTCACCGTTTTCATAACTCTTCTTCCTTTCATCTGTTCGATGACGATGCCGCAGCCAACAATGTCTGCGATCGAGGGCAACAAACCATTGCCCTCATCCAAATGCGAGCTGCGATGACCACCGCCCGTTCGGACGTAACCAAGTCTTCCCGCAAAGAGCCATGCAGGCAAAAAACTTAGAGCAGTATTAGCGCTATTGCCGGAATCAGTTGGTCAGGCTTCGCATCGGTCAGAGCCGTTGCCACAACTCAACAAGAAGGGTTGCCAACAGGCAACGAATCCGCACAGTCCTGATTTCCGATTCGACAAGCTGTCCGTTGAAGAATCGGAACAGACACGGTGGACGGCTGTAAACCTTGCACTTTTGAGGTCTCCTGCTCGAGCCGGTCTCGTTTTGAACAGGCTGTCAGGTGGCCGTCGATCTGTGGAAGAACCCATATCTACGGTCATCACGCCCCCGGGCAAAGATTCAGGACTGTCACACTGCGGAATGAATTCATCCGATTGACAGGAACCCGGAAATGCCGACTCGAAGGATTCGCAATTCGCGGCTGGAGCCTTAGGAAACGAGGATCTCACCGAATCCGGTTGTACTCGACAGACTCTTGTTCTTGTTTATTCCGGGTTCAGGCAGTTGTGTTGACCGCGTGGAACCATAGCGGAGACAGGATTCCCACCTGCCCCCGCTCACAGGCCAAGTACCATACACCTTCTCAGCACCGGCTTGGTGCATCATCAGTGACCAGCCAATTCAAATCGATCCAGCTCCATGACCTTTGTCCAGGCGGCCACGAAGTCGTGCACGAATTTCTCTCGTGCGTCATCAGCGGCATAGACTTCAGCGATGGCTCGCAGTTGAGAATTCGAGCCGAAGATCAGGTCGACTCGGCTGGCCGTCCACCGGACTTCGCCGGTCCTGCGATCGCGACCTTCGAAGAAGTGGTCGCACACGGCCGACTTCTGCCATTCGGTATTGATGTCCA
>JAGQQE010000054.1 GCA_020426345.1 Planctomycetaceae bacterium | reverse complement strand
TGGCTCCCTCTAATCGCGTGGCTGGCCTACTGGACGTTCGCCGTCAACTGGTCGAAGGCACTGCCAATTATCTGGCGTGGAGGCTGGATTGGCATCGTGTTGCTGATGTTTATCGCCATGATGGTCTGGGGGGCTGTTGATCCTCCGGTTGAAAACCACCTGATCTTTGGGTTGAAAGTGGGCAACTACACTGGCAAATTTGTTTACGTGACGCTGCTGACATGCATGGCCCTTCTTTGCGGAGCAGCTCAACTCTCGGGTTACTTCGGGAAGCTTTGCGACTTTCCGGACCCGCCGGAAGAGAGTCACAACGACCACTCTCACGATGACCACGCTCACGCTGCCCACTAAACCTCAAAAGGGTCCTCCCAAATGCGTTGCCATCCCAGACTTGCTTTCGTAATCGCAGCGGCCTTCTTTGCACTTATACCAACGGTTCATTCCGGCGACTGGCCCGGGTGGCGGGGCCCCCTGCACAACGGGCAGGCACCGGGCAGCGGATATCCAACAGAATGGTCCGCTGAAAAAAACCTGACATGGTCGGTTGAAGTCCCTGGCATTGGGGCTTCCACCCCAGCCGTCGCAGGAGACAACATTTTCCTGACAACGACCGTCAACGGAGAAAACCTGCTGTTGTGTTACGGCATGGATTCAAAGCCCCGCTGGCAGCAGGCACTCGGCAAGGCTGTTGACGGTAAACCCGGGAAGGATGGCACTGGTGCCAATCCATCGGTCACCACTGATGGCAAGTACGTTTTTGCCTACTTCAAGAGCGGGGATCTTGGCTGTTGCTCCGTTGATGGCAAACTGCAGTGGGAAACCAATTTGCAGCAACGATTCGGCGAAGACACTCTCTGGTGGGACCTCGGTACTTCACCCATCCTTGTCAAAGATGCCGTAGTCGTTGCATGCATGCAGACTGGACCATCCTATCTGGCCGCATTCCATCGGCAGGACGGAAAACTTCTCTGGAAGCAGGATCGAGACCTTGGCGCTCCGGAAGAAGCGGCCCAAAGTTACTCAACACCGGTTGTTTCGGTTGACGGCGACGCGGAGACGATCATCGTCCTTGGAGCGGATCATGTCACCGCCCACGACGCCGCAACTGGACGAGAGCTCTGGCGAGTCGGCGGACTTAATCCCACTCAGCACAAGTATTTTCGTTCGATCGCGGGACCAGCTGTTTCTGATGGAATCGTGATCGCGCCGTATGCTCGCGGTGATTCACTGACAGCAATTCAACTTGGTGGATCTGGTGATGTCACAGATTCGCATATCCTGTGGATGAACCAGGAGACCTCGGCAGATGTGCCAACACCTGCCATCGCAAATGGACGCGTCTTTATCTGCCGCGATCTTAAGGACAAACGGGGCACAATTGATTGCCTCGACTTAAAGACCGGCAAGACAATCTGGTCCGGCCAACTTGACGTCAACAGGAATACCTACAGATCTTCCCCGATAGTCGCAGACGGAAAACTGTACGTGACGCGTCAGGACGGAACGGTATTCGTGCTGGATGCCTTTGCTGACGAATTCAAAGTGTTGGCAACAAACTCCATCAGCGACGAACATACTGTGGCAACACCCGTGTTCGTCGACGGCCACATCCTCATCCGTTCCAGTCAGCACTTGTACTGCATTGGAAGTTGATGCTTTCCGTCCGGGGCATCACGAAGAGTTTTTCGGCACCTGTTCTTCAATCGATTGATCTGACGGTCGAATCCGGACAGGTTGTCGCCCTGCTGGGTGCGAATGGTGCTGGCAAGAGTACTCTCAGCCGCATCATCTCCGGACTGGTGCAGCCGGACCAGGGTGAAATGACCCTGGACGGCAGACCATTCAGGCCAGCAAACAAAGCTGCTGCAGAAAACGCCGGGGTGCAGATCGTTCAGCAGGAGCTGAACCTCATTCCAACGCTCAGCGTTGCCGAGAATCTCTTCCTGAACCGACTGCCTCATCATTTTGGAATTGTTTCTCGCAAGAAGCTGCTGAAGCTTTCCCATGATGCCCTTCAACAAATGGACATGGGCCATATTGCCCCGGACTCCCCACTGGAATCTCTTGGGGTCGGGCAGAGACAATTAATTGAGATTGCTTCCGCCATCAGTCGGCCCTGCAGGGTTCTGATTCTGGACGAGCCAACAGCCGCACTCACTGCCAGCGAATCAAGTCTGCTCTTCAATCGAATTCGCAGGATGCAACAGCGAGGAATCGCCGTGCTCTATATCAGCCACCGGCTGGATGAAGTGCGGGAAATAGCAGATCGCTCGGTAGTGCTCCGAGATGGTCAGCTAATCGCCAGTATCACTCGACAGCAATTCGATGCGGACAGAGTCGTCCGATTCATTTCGGGAGAAGAGGCCGACAGACCATTTCTGTCGACAGCGGTCCCACTCGAGCGGAAGCGTGCAGAGCCGACTTTGCCGAAACCGGTGATGCAAATCTGCAACCTTGACCGACCGCCGTTGGTTCGAAATGTCAGCCTGACACTCTTCTCCGGCGACTGTCTGGGAATTGCAGGCCTGGTAGGGTCGGGTCGAACGGAACTGCTTCGCTGCATCTTTGGAGCGGATGTTGCAGACGCAGGATCCGTCGAACTTCCGGACCGGAACGTTCGAAGCCCATTCCGCCACCCAGTAGCGGCAACGAATGCCGGGATAGCGATGGTGACCGAAGAACGCAGGCACGACGGGCTGCTGCCTTCGCTAAGTATTCGAGCTAACACGACTCTGGGAGCAATTTGCCAGCTCACCAGCGGTGCAATCAACCTTCTCCCATCTGTGTTCCGGAAGATCAGTCATACAAAAGAAGAAACTGCCGCAGCATTCATGCAGAAGAAGCTTCAGATTCAGTGCCACGATCTGCAACAACCGGTATCTGAACTCAGCGGAGGCAATCAGCAAAAAGTGGTCATCTCCAGATGGTTACTGCGAAATGCAGATATCTTTCTCCTGGACGAACCAACACGAGGGATCGACGCGGCCGCCCGAGAACGAATTTACAGCCTCCTTAACGAATTGCGAATCGCCGGAAAGGCTATCATTATTGTTTCCAGTGATCTCTCTGAACTGGAACACGTTTGTAATCGGATCGCTGTTATGTCTGCCGGAAGAATTGTAACGGAGTTCTCGGCGCAGCCCTTCGACAAAGAGGCCATCATGAAGGCGGCCTTCGACGGATATCGAAACCAAAAGCCAAATGATGACACGCGCAGCTAATTATCCGAAAACACTGACCAAGCGCCTCTGGCAAAGGTTTGGCGACTACGCCGGCCTTGCTGCAGTTCTGGTTCTGCTGGTCGTCATATTTTCCAGCCAGAATCCTCGGTTCCTGTCGGTGAAGACGGTGACTTCCATCGTCAATCAGATCCCGGCCCTGACCGTCGTGTCTGTCGGCATGACGCTTGTGTTGATCACAGGCGCGATTGATCTGTCTGTAGGTTCGGTTCTTGCGCTGGCGTCATCGGTTGTTGGCATCCTGATGGTAAACCATCACTGGAGTCTTCCGGCAGCGTTCATCGCGGCCGTGGGTACAGGTGCCTTTTGCGGATTTGTCAGCGGTCTGATTACCGTCGGCCTGAACGTCCCTTCCTTCATTGTAACGCTGGGCATTCTGCAGATTGCGCGCGGCATGGCTTACCTGGTGACCGACTCTGCCACTTGCTATGTCGGTCCAGCAGTTTCCGCTCCCACCATGCATCTGCCAATCATCGGAATCTCACCAGCATTCCTGTTCGCATTGCTCGTCGTACTCGCAACACAGTTCGCTCTGACGCGAACTGTGTTCGGACGCTACTGCATTGCTACAGGCACCAACGAAGCGACGGTTCGTATGAGCGGCATTGATAGTCGCCCGATACGAATCAGCTGTTTTGTGTTTTCCGGCATGATGGCAGCCCTGGCGGGATTCTTCGAAACATCTCGCATGCAGGCCGCGGATCCCAACGGTGCAGGAGGCTTCGAACTTTCCGCAATTGCCGCTGCAGTCATCGGCGGGACCAGCCTGATGGGCGGAAGAGGCAACGTCATCAGTACGCTGTTTGGTGTGCTGATTATTGCCGTGCTGCAAACCGGCCTCAGTCAACTGGGTGTTGACGAGGGCTCGAAGAAGGTGGTCACAGGGATCGTCATCGTTCTGGCCGTGATGATCGACGGATCAAGAAGGTGGATCGGATCACGTCGACGCGCCAACAGTTCTTAATGAACCCGTCACGAATTCCACCTGAATCATTTCCAATCTGATCGTTCGTTCATCGTGGCAAATTCAAAATCGATGACAAATCAACGTCGACGAATTCAGTCACCTCAGGAAGGCTGTCGGTGAGCTCCCCCCGAAGTATTCGCACTGACCGCGGCGCTTCGATGGACAATCGAACGCGTCCGCCCTTCACCTCAGTCACGGTGATGCTGATGTTATCAGCTATTTGAATGGATTCACCTTTTTTTCGACTTAGGACAAGCATCCTGCACCTCCCTTTGATCCTTTTCCGGTAGAGAGCCAGTGGCAGCTCTCAAAATGTTGCTTCTCAGCCACAACACAATGACATGAATTCCGTTTCCGCTGTTCGGAACCAACCTGCAAAAATAAGCCCGAAAATCGGCAAAATCTGCCGATATCCTGCAACACGACAACTTATCATCCATTTTCCTTACGAATTTGCCTGAGAAATCCCGGGGAAAAGAGGAATACAGGGGAAAAAACAAGCCATTTGATTAAGTCTGGGTCGGGAATATCACTGGCGTCCCAGACAACCTCGATCCTGACTGGCTGATCAAATAGCGACCTGAATGGCGAATTTTGATACGGCAAATTGCAACAGCCGGCATGAACTGAACAAATGCCGACCACCTTTGCCCGTGTATCAGCGGGCAGAAAGCGGGCCCAAACGCAACTGACGCGCAAAATCGTCGAATAACGCTTCCAGCACCAGCCGTACTGGCGAATTCGCTTCGATTTGGTGAGTAGCCTGGATGGTACGACCAAGCAGTGGCCCCAGGAGATCGACACCGTATCGAACGCCAAATCGCTGAGTTAGCGGGTCAGACAGATCTCCGGTTGCCAGTTGCCGCAGCCGGTGCTGCAGAAAATCGGCTACGAAGTGAAGCAGCCACTTTGCATTGCGGCGTTCCTCATCACCTGTTGCGGACAATTTATCAAGTTCGTCTGCAAGTTGATGGGCGATCACGAGAGGCTGCATTTTTTCCAGGCGGGACAATTGTTCGTGCAGGGCATCCCGCAGCTTCCGGAGTTCCGGATTCAAAAGCTGCTGGGCGGTGCTCAGGCTTCCGTCAGCCATGGAAGCGACGATCGCCGCATCATCGGGATTCTCAACCCATTGCTCAGACAGGACGATGGAAGCAATGTCAGACTCTGGCAGAGGAAAAAATCGAATGATCTGACAGCGAGAGCGGATTGTAGGAAGCAATGAATCCGGATTATCGACGACCAGAATCATCAAAGCGTGTGCAGCTGGCTCTTCCAGCGTCTTCAGCAGAGCATTGGCCCCTTCGACCCCCAGTGTCTGAACATCATCAATAATTGCGACTCGTCGGTCTGACGCCTGCGGTGCCATCGATAATTCATAGCACATCCCTTCGCGACCACGTTTCTCCGGGGAACCAATTAACAGATCGATCGGAATCTGGCTCTTACCGGCGGGGCGGGTGATCTCCAGAAAATCGGGCCACGTGCCAGCCTCAAATCCTCGACACGCTCTGCACTCACCGCATGCTTCGACGTCTTCATTCGGGTGCTCCCGACAGAACAGCGACTTGGCCAGCAAGCGGGCGAACTGTCGCTTGCCAATCCCGCCTGGCCCTGCGAATACGTAGGCGTGTGACAAACGCCCGCGCGCAATCGAACGGCGAAACAGCTCTCGCTGTTCATGATGCCCTTTAAGATCCGGCCATTGATGAATCATGAACGTTCGCTACTTCCGATGGAGCTGAGTTTCTGCGATATGAATTGCCTTCAACATGGCTCTCGCCTTGTTCAGGGTTTCCTGATACTCCATCTCCGGAATGCTGTCGGCAACGATTCCCGCGCCTGCCTGAATATAGATGACGCCGTCTTTCATCACGAGCGTCCTCAAGGCGATGCACGTGTCCATGCTGCCCGTAAAATCGATGTATCCCACGGCACCTCCGTAAGGACCGCGTTTGTGCGGTTCTACTTCATCGATGATCTCCATCGCGCGAACTTTCGGGGCTCCGGATACGGTCCCTGCTGGTAATCCGGCGCGAAGCGCTTCGATCGCCGTCAACCCGTGACGCAACTGACCATAGACATTGGACGTAATATGCATGACATGACTGTATCGCTCGACAACCATGACGTCAGTCAAATGGACGGAACCTGATTCAGCGACGCGACCAACATCATTTCGCGCAAGGTCAATCAGCATCACGTGTTCCGCCCGTTCTTTCGGATCGGCCAGTAATTCTGCTGCCAGAGCCTCGTCTTCGCCCTCGGTCGAACCACGTTTTCGAGTTCCAGCCAGCGGCCGGATCGTCGTCTTTCCATCTTCTACTCGCACCATGATTTCCGGTGAACTCCCAACCAGATCCACATCCGGGGTGTTCAGCAGGAACATAAACGGACTGGGATTTACCATTCTCAGCGCGCGGTAGACATCCAGAGGGCTGGCGTCGCTCTGATGCGCAAGTCGCTGGCTAATCACCACCTGAAAAATATCACCAGCCCGAATATATTCCCGGCACGATTCCACAGCAGCATGAAATCCATCCTGAGTAAAATTCGACTGAATCGTCGGAGCCGGATCGGACGCCAAATTGATGTCCTGCAGAGAAATGCCATCCGATCGGGAAGCAAGTCTCTCGCACATCGAATCCAGTTTGGATTCTGCAAGGGCTCGAGCGGACGGCAAATCCCCTGATGCCGTGTCTGCCAGAGCAACAACCAGAACAGCTTTTCGAATGTGATCAAACACCACCATCTGATCGTAAAACGCAAAGCACAAATCAGGAAGTTGCCGGTCGTCTTTTGGCACGTTCGGCAGATGTTCGGTATAGCGAATCACGTCGTACCCGGCGAAGCCAACTGCTCCACCGCTGAATACCGGCAACCCCGGAACGGCCACAGACTTGTAATCCGCAATTAACACATCGAGATCATGCAACGGGTCCTGCGATTTGAACTCGCGGCTCCCTCCATCCTGCGTTTCGACGAACATCGTCTGTCCGATCGCCGTCACGGTCAGAAACGGCTGACTACCGACGAAGCTGTAGCGACCAATCTTTTCACCACCGACAACGCTTTCGAACAGGAAAGCCCACTTTCCCTGTGCCATTCTTGCATAGGCAGTCACCGGCGTCAGTGTGTCTGCTGTCAGCTGGCGATAGACGGGAACAAAGCGAGCTTTCTTCGCATACAGAGCAAAATCATCCTCCGAGGGATTAGAGGTGCGCGACATTTTCTATCTTCCTGCGTTGCTGAGAATGTATCCAGAGGGATTCTAATCGGGCACGAATTCCCGAAAGACAAAGCCGGGTTATCGAACCAGCCTGACCGACCCGGTCATCTGTTCGAGCACCGGGCGCAAATCAGTCAGTTCATGATCCGTTCCCTGCCACCAGACCAGCAGGGAGAAATCCAGGGTTCTCACACAGCTGACAGATGCGCCGTTGATAAGTTCGAGGCAACTGAATTCAACATCGCGAGAATCGGCGGGAAGTCCGGCAACGCTCCCGGATTTTTCATATTCGTCAATGTCCTGGTATTCATCCCGGAAAGCTTCCAGCCAGGAGGCCACAACATCGCGAGGCAACGGACAGTCCCGCAGCAGACGAATGACCCAGAACGAGCTGCCGTCGGCATTGACCGTGACTTCGACATCACCGCTTTCGTCCACTTCTTCGCTAATGGACCAAATATCAGGATATTCAAAGCTGATACCGTGCGCTTCGTACCGATTCAGACAGCCAGACACATCGAGTGCCATGACACCAACCCTATCCATTGACCAGCCGAACTCAGACAAATTCAGCGTTAACAAAATTTCGAACGACATGACCGCATCCACACCGGCAGGATACCGAGTGTCGAATGGCCTCACAAAGGGGTCCATCGCTGGTTGAAACAAAACACCGATTTTGGATTGGGAATTGTGCCCGAATTGGCTGGGCCGTACACTCAACACAAAGAAATCGCGACCCGCAACCTTCCTCATGCGCAGCGTCAATCTTCCAATGCTCCCGACTCCCGGAAACTCAGACCGCCGATCATTCCTCGCCGAGGCCGGCGGAGGAGCAGGCCTGCTGGCATTCACATCATTAGCCCTGGCCGATCAGCCGAACGATGCTCCACAGCCAGTACGCACCCATTTCCCCGCCCGGGCGAAACGGGTGATCTGGCTGTTCATGCATGGTGGCCCGAGTCACGTCGATCTGTTCGACCATAAACCGGCTCTGACAAAGTATTCCGGCAAGCCGCTTCCAGACAGTTTCGGCCCTGTGATGACCCGTAGAGATGTCGCACGCAATCCATTGCTGGCTCCCATCCGACGGTTCAGACCTCGCGGCAAATCAGGCGTGCTTGTCAGCGACTTTCTTCCGCATATTTCCGAATGCATCGATGATATCTGCGTTGTGAAGTCGCTTCACGGGGATAGCGTCAACCATCCTCAGGCTGTCTACCAGATGAATACCGGCAGCATTCTGATGGGAAACCCCAGTGTGGGAAGCTGGGTTGCCTATGGTTTGGGTTCAGAAAACCAGGATATGCCATCTTTTATTGTGATGCCCGATCCCGGGGGCGGACTAAAAGGCGGACCGACCGCGTGGAGCAGCGGTTACCTGCCAGCATCGTACCAGGGCGTCACTGTCAGATCCGGCTCGTCACCAATTATCGATCTGCAACCTGCGGGCGAGATCACGACAGATCAGCAGGTTCGCAATCTGAAACTGATCCAGGCATTGAATCAGCAACATTTGCAGCACCGAGACAACGACGATCAGCTCAACGCGCGAATTCGCGCTTACGAAATGGCTTTTCGAATGCAGTCCCGCGCGCCGGAACTGGTGGACATCAGTCGGGAAACCCAAACCACAATCAGAATGTACGGGATCGACAAAAAGGAAACGCGCGAATTCGGAATGCGATGCCTGCTCGCACGCCGCATGGCGGAACGGGGAGTTCGATTTATTCAGCTGTATTCCGGAGATACAAATGGCTGGGACGCCCATTCCGATGTCGACAAGAATCATTCGGAATATTGTCAAAAAACCGATCAGCCCGTCGCCGCATTGCTGAAAGATCTAAAACAACGCGGACTGCTTGAAGACACGCTGGTCATCTGGGGTGGTGAATTCGGCAGAATGCCGATGAGCGAGCAGGGACGGGGCCGGGATCACAATCCCTGGGGCTACTGTGCATGGCTGGCAGGGGCTGGTGTCTCCGGCGGCCGTACATTCGGAGAAACAGATGACATTGGTCTGAGAGCGGAAGTCAACCGCGTATCCGTCAACGATTTCCACGCGTCCTTACTGCATCTGATGGGAATCAATCACAACGAACTGACACACTTCCATAACGGTCTCGACAAACGTCTGACGGGACCGGACGAAGCGCACGTCATCCATGAGATGATTAGCTGACAAGAAAATCGGACGTACCGCTGTCGACACGTCAGATTCAACTTCACGCTGCTCGCAGATCATGTCCGCTATTATCCGTGTCCACTATCGCCCGTGCGGCAAGATCAACCCCTGCTCGATCAGCCATTCAAGCGATTGCTTTTGCCACTCGTCCCACATAGCGCCACGGTATCCATTCAGGCCGTGACCACCAGACGGTAACTGAAGGAACTTCGACGGGACCCTGGCCGCAATGAGTGCATCCGACAAGGCCTGACTGTTCGAAATCGGTACCGGCACATCATCAACCGCATGAGCCAGAAACACGGGGGGCGTCTGGTCCGTGACCTGTTTCTCACTGGAGAACAAGTCGATTAATTCCTGTGATGGATTTTCTCCCAGCAGGTTCCTGCGTGAACCACGATGAGTCTGAGCGTCCATCGTGACCACCGGATAGACGAGAACTGCAAAATCCGGTCGACAGCTGAATTGATCAACCCTATCCGAAGAACTTTTGTTGCCGGAATCAAAATGGGTTGCGGCAGTTGAAGCCAGATGCCCCCCCGCCGAAAAACCCATTATCCCAATCTGTTTTGGGTTGATCTGCCATTCCGGTGCGTGCAACCGGACTAAACGAATGGCGCGCTGAGCATCCAGGAGCGGCACAAATGGTCGACCTCCCGGCAGTCGGTATTCCAGCACAACTCCTGCAACTCCGTGCTGGTTCAACCAGGCGGCGATGCCATGACCTTCAGGTCCGGTAACCAAGCCGCCGTAACCTCCCCCTGGACAAATAACAATGGCCGAACCATTGGATTTCTCCGGCAAATGAATCGTGATCTTCGCATCTGATGTCTCAAAGGTTCCATCTCCGTTTGGAGCCTTATCCGGCCACAGCTTAATGGGGAATGGATCCCGACGTTTGTCTTCCGCCAGTTCCCCGGGCTGCCTCGGCAGCAAAAGACTCGACAACACCTGGGCGTAAATACGATGCCCGAAATCATTGGGATGATTGACTCCATTGCCCGTCAGATCATGGTCACTCTTGCGTTTGAGCATCTCCGTCCAGATCGACGTCATGTCGGCCAGGGCCACACCGGGACCAACCAGGCTGGCAAGTGCGTCGCGGTATTGCGGGAACAGATCCTGCCTGAGCGCCACCCATTCGGGATTTCCCAGCATCGTGGCCACAAGAATGAACTCCGCATCCGGCACAGATGCACGGATGGAATTCATCATCTGCAAAGTGTTAGCTTTGTATTCCTCTGCAGAACGACCAGAGGAATCATTCATCCCGAACGCCAGAATCACCAGATCCGGGTTCGCTGCAATCACATCCCCGGCACGAGTCAAGCCCCAGGGTGTCGAAGTACCACCAACCGCGAGATTGGTCAGCGCAACTTCGGCGGATGTGCTTTTCCTTAAATGCTCCAGAAGTAAGTCCTGGTACGGAGGCTGCCATGGACTGGCCCCTGCCCAGCCGGACGCATTGCAACCCGTGGAAATGCTGTCGCCCAGCAACACAATCGAAACAGGTTTCCTTTGCAGCAGCTTCTGAGTGGTTTTTGGCAATGCAGCGGGATCATACGAAGGCACAACCGTGGGCCATGATTCTGCTGAGTGTCGATAGCTGACACAGACCTGCATCTGGTGATACTCATCCGCTGCCCCAAACAGAATTTCTCCATTTCCGTCGCGACGGGTCAGGCGGTACTTTTGAGTTCCGGGTTCACGGCGCAGCTGTTCGGCAGTCACCGACGGAATACCTGATCCTTTGGGCAGCAGGATCTCCCGCGAACCCACCGTGACAATATAGTCGCGACCTTCTTCGAACGGTTTCGCATCTTTTATGTGCCAGTCTATTGCCCGCTCCACTCTGGAGACTTCCTGAACCGGAAACAGCAAACTCGCTCGAGCTTCCCCGGACTCCGGATCGCGAATGAACAACACCGATTCGCCGTCGACTCGATTACCCAGCCAGAATGGATTCATGATCGACGCATCATATTGCCAGGCATTCGAGACAGATGGCATTTCATCCGCCTGCACTGCTGCTGAACAGACACGAAGCAGACTGACTGCGCAGCAGGCGGTGATGACAAAAAATGTTCTCATCTCAGCTCTTTCCTGTTCGAATTTCCAAACATGCAATTGCGTGATTTCATGAATGTGACGCATGATGGTTATCATTGTTTGATGCGTGACACAACTCATTATGCCACTCTCACCGGAACACACAAAATGCTCCGACCTGTCGTTTCGTTCTTCCTTCTGGGCACATTGATTCATCCCATCAGTGTAGCCGCTGACGACATCATCTGGGTCGAAGGCGAGGACGCTGTCGCAGACAACATGCGAGATCATGGATGGTATAACTCTGTCCGAAAGACCGAACTTTCCGGCGGGAACTGGCTGTCGCACTTCGCTCCGGGTGAGATGCCCGTCGCCCGATATGAATTCAGGACGACCGAAGCAGGTGAATATGATTTCTGGCTGAGAGTAAATCCGGTGGCTGCAGGTCTTGGCATCCGCCTGAACAATGGAAACTGGCAGGCCATTTCGCTTCAAAAGAATGAACAGAATCTCAACATTGCCAGTGACGGCAAACCAGACCTGCGGTTTGTTGCATGGGTTCATGCCGACAAGCTGAAGCTTGAGAATGGTAAAAACATACTGGAGATTCGCTTCGAAAGCAGGAACAACAATCATGGGGGACTCGACTGTTTCGTCCTCAGTCGATCAGGCTTTCTGCCGCAGGGAAACCGAAAACCAGGTGAGAAACTGGGGCTGGCCGATCCAGGCATGTGGGCATTCGAGCCTGACCGCGATTCGTTCTCCGCAGAATCGTTACTTGATCTTTCTTACCTGAACGATAAGCCAGCGGGCCGAAACGGCCGCATTCGCCGGTCGACTGACGGGGCGGATCTGGTGGATGGATCAGGGAATCCCATCCGATTCTGGGCGGTCAACACAACCGTACATCATCGGGATGACATGGCCATCATCAATGAACATGCTCGATGGCTGGCGAAACGAGGAGTGAACATGGTCCGCCACCATGGTCACCTTGCACCGGGCTCCGGGTCAAAACTGTCGGAAGTCAACCAGAAGGATATCGATGCCGCCTGGCGGCTGGTTGCTGCCATGAGAAAACAGGGAATCTATGTCACAATTTCGCCCTACTGGGCCGTCAGTGTGAAACCACAGCCCGCATGGGGATTGAAAGACGCCGGAGGTGAAAACCTCACGGGTCTGATCTTTTTCGATACGCAGCTTCAGGCCGCCTACAAATCCTGGCTGAGAGCACTACTGAGGCCACCCAACCCGCACACAGGCATTCCTCTTGCGGAAGATCCTGCAGTGGCCCTGTTTCAAATTCAAAACGAAGACAGCCTGTTGTTCTGGACAGAATCGTCCATCGGCAGTGCACAACGCGAACAACTGGCAAGGCATTTTGCGGCATGGCTGCAGAAGAAATATGGATCGCTTGCAGCCGCAACGTCAGCCTGGGGCGGACCCGCCGGAATTCGGGGAGACGACTTTGAAAACAGCGTCGTGATGCCCCAGCAAATCTGGCATCTTACACAAACACAATCTGGCGCGATGTCAGCCCGGCTCAACGATCAACTTGAGTTCTACACGCAGCTGATGTACGACTTCAATGCAGAAATCGCGCGGTTCCTGAAAGATGAGATCGGCTACACCGGACTGATCAATGCCGGAAACTGGCGAACTGCGGATTCCGCACGACTGCTGGATGCAGAAAGATATTCCTACACAGCAAACGACGTGATCGGAGTCAATCGTTATTACAACGGCGGACAACATATCAATCCGACAGACAAGCATAAGGCCGGCTACCTGATCAGCGAGGGCGATCTCTTCAGCAGCGAATCCGCGTTGAAACGCCCATGGGATTTCCCCCTAGCACTGCGACAGGTAGAAGGGCATCCCATGATCATTTCTGAAAGCGCCTGGGTCCCGCCTTTGCGATATCAAAGTGAAGGACCATTTCTGGTTTCCACTTACAGTTCACTGACGGGATTCGACATCTTTTACTGGTTTTCAACAGAAGATGTCGGATTCGGAGCTCCCATCGAAAAGTGGCAGCTGAGCACGCCTGCCCAACTGGGCATGTTTCCCGCCGCTGCGCTGATGTTCAGACAGGGTTACATTCGAAAAGGCGAACCGGTATTCATCGAACACCGTGAACTGAAAGATGTGTGGGCTCGCAGGTCTCCTCTTCTGCCCGAAGAATCCGGATTCGACCCCAATCGCGATCAGCGTTCCCCGGCCACCAGTGCGGAAGCGGCAGCGCAGGGGCGAATCACACCTTTGGCATATCTCGCCGGTGGCGTTGAAGTCAACTTTGGAGGCGGGCAGAATCAAATGGTGGATCTCAGCCAGTACATCGACAACGATCGCAGGACTGTTCGGAGCACGACAAATGAGTTGTTGTGGGACTACGGCGAAGGCACCTGTTTGCTGATGACAGCCAAAGCTCAGGGGTTCACCGGAAACCTGTCCACCGCCGAGTCCTATGACTGTGGAGACTTAAGGATCCGGGGACGAAACAGGTACGCAACCATCCTTGCAGTCGCCACCGACCAGAACGATCTCAAGGATTCCTCTCGTGTGCTGATTCAGGTGGGAACAGTGGCTCGGCCATTCGGATGGAGAACCTCGACAAGCGATGGAACAGAACGGATCACTAACAGGGGAGGCAGTCCATGGAACATTGAAAACACAGACGCTCAGATTGAATTGAGAAATACGAAACTCAGCCGTGCCACGCAGCTCGACGCAAACGGACTTCCCATCAAAGAGCTTGCTCTGGCAAAGACAGGAGTCGGGGTCTCTCTAACCCTGCCAGCCGATGCTATGTACCTCCTGCTCCGGTGAAAATCACCGAATCCAGGACGACCCGGAAGCCCTGGAGGCCAGTGCCCGGCGCAGAAACTGTTCGACATCGCGTTCGAATGGCGAGGTCGTCAGCAGAGTACTGCAACCGGCCTCCAGTAACACAGGCAGCAGTTCTGCGTGTTCGCTGTGACCAATCGCAATCGACGGCACAGACATCTGACCGCTCAGGAAGCGCAGAACAGTGAGGGATTCGGCCGCTCTGCTGACGAGGTCAAAGACCACTCCACACACACTGGCCATATTCAGTTGTTCCCGAACATCGCGCAGGGAGTGACATGATGTGCAGCGGATCGCCAAGTTCAGTTGTCCACTGGACTGGATCTGGAGTGACAATGCTCCGGAAAATTCGGTGCCGGTTTCCACGACCAGCACGGACTGATCACGCCACTGTGGAACATACTTTGACCAGCGACGACGCAGCTCACCTGAATCTGCCATGGCACTCATCCATCAAGAACAGATTCTTCGGGGTACGCAACTTCGTCGTCGTCAAAGATCGAATCGTCCGTCTTCAGATCCATTTCCCAAATCGAATCCATCCGACTGGTTTGTGATCCCTCGTCCGCAAAATCCAGCGTGTTAAACGGCGTCGAGGGACCCTGCTTCGCAGTTTCCTGAAGACCAGATCCCTCGACTCTTGGCAGTCTCAGGATGGTTGGACACCTCACTTCATGCCCCCGGACCTGGACAGTCATTTCAGGCCACGAGTCAGATCGAGTCAGAAATTCAGTGCCCTGCTCTGTCACGAGGACCGTGTCTCCCATCATGGAGACATCAACCGATGGATGCCAGAAAATGGGTACGGGACCAGTCAGGACGAAGGGATTCTCGGGCGTCAGCTGATGTTCACTGGATCTGTAGCCTGTGATGTCTGCCTGGTCAGCCATCTGCCATTCATCCGGGACGCCAAACTTTTCATAGATGCGATGGACACGGGGCCAGATTTCATTCAGAGGTCTGCCGTGACGACTGAAGAAGATGCCAGTCCCGTGAATCAATACGGCCTTCTGGCATGCCTCCAGCAGTTCCGGTGGGACGCGATCCAGAACGACTGTGCGCGTCATCGCCACATGCAATCCCCACCGACGAGCCACACAACTCACTGAAGCATACGATTCGATGGCATCCTCACCAAAACCCCAGTGGCGATATCGCTGATTGCGACCATCCGCGCAGACCTGAATCCGAATCGGGAGAACCGTTCGTTTGATAAGCCGATGACTGAGTTCACCAGCGACAGCCGCTTCGGTTGTGCCGCGGGTCACGTTTCTGGCTGTCAATTCCACAGCATGAACCAGAACCCTTGCGAGACGCCGCAGGCGATCGACTTCCAGTTCTGTTAAAGGCAAACGAACGGAGGCGATTCTTCTGGCAGCGCTGCGTGTACCCTCCGCGCCGGAATCACTAATGACTTTTCGACCACGCGAAAGATCATCCACAAGTGCCGTATGTGGCTGGTACCATTCGCGTTGCTTCAGCTGAAAGCCCAGTCCAAACGCTTCTCGTTCGAAAATCATGGTCGAATCAACTGCATTTGTCGCAAACAATCTCGCTTCCGGCGTGATAAACAAACTGGTCTGGTAGGGATCCGTTGCGAACCGAGTCACATCCGCCCCGGCAGCAAACCAGGCGATATTGGCAGGATCCTGAAGCAGCAGAGCATCAGCTCCAACCTCCGTCAGAAGGGAGCGAACTCGATCGTGTTTGAGTTCAACATCCGCAAGACGCTGTGGGTCCTGCACAAGATGTCGCCGGCGTCGAGATTCATCTGCCATTTGCCAAATACCTGCTCTTGAGCCTGATTCAATCATCCCTCACTTGAGACACTGGGAAGACTGACCAACTGCGGTAACAAATACAGCTGTTCCACCAGGACGGCCTCACACTTGCGGTGCTTTCTTTTTACGCAGTTTTCTGCCAGGCCTCAACTGTCTTGTTCGACGTGGCCCCCATTTTGTGCATTGCGATTGATGTCACACAATCCTAGCCCATCAAATGCCTGCGCGCCCGCCGGAGACGCTTATCTGGAAGGTCTGCTACGAGCGAAACTGCTCAAGTTCACTTCCAACCGCCAGTCTCAGCTGAATTATCGTCAGACCCGGTCTTTTCTGACACATTTCAAACCGGTTGATGCAATCAGGATGCCAGCCTACGATGTTGAGTTGGAATCTGAATACCGTCATTTGTCGCCAGACTCTGTTCGAAACATGCCGTACGTCATCTGCCATTCTCAACCGATCACTCTCCAGATGCCCGCTGATCCCCGCAAAAGTTACCCCACGCGCGCTCGTCGCACTTCTATTGGCATGGGCACTTGCCTGTTAGTCCTGCTGGCCATGCAGGGCCCCGGGGTCTTTGCAGCCGGGCTGGATGCCGGAGCTGCAGAATTCGTTCGCGAAGGACTGAACCAGTTCATGCGGGGTGACTTTACGAGTTCGGAAGAGCAGTTTGCTGAAGCCGAAAAGCTGGCCCCCGAAGATACAATCGTCGCCTACGACCGAGCCTGCGCTCTGATGAAAACAGGTGACACTGACACCGCGAAACCATTGTTCCTGAAGGCAGCAATGTCCAGTGATCAGAACATTGCCAGTCGATCTCACTACAACCTCGGATGCATGATTGCAGAGCAGGGAAGAACGGCTCTTGGCGGAAACCCGATCGAAGCGACCCAGAAACAACGTGACCAGGGAATCAATCTGCTGCTGAAAGCCGTGGGACACTATCGTGATTGCCTTCGAATCAATCCGGAACATCCGGACGCTCGACACAATCTCGAATTGATCCGAATGTTCATCAAACACATTCAATCGCAATGGGAACAGCTCGATCAGCAGAAGGAACAGCCTGAGCAAGATCTGGCCTCGCTTCTGAAACAGATCATGCGCCAACAAGACGCCGTGCGCACCAACGTCATTGAATTGATACGGACGACCGACACAAGCGATCCGTCAGATCCGAACCGCCACCAGCAGGCCACGCAAGCCGAATCCGTCGCACAGGAGACCCTGTCGAAAGATATTGAACCCCTGAAACAGAAAATCACTGAAACATTCGCCGCGGCAAACCAGCAACAGTCGGCACATCCGCAGGGTTCCCCGTCCGTGGCAGGCGATGAAGATGCAGAATCGGAGCAATTGGCCAAACTCTCGGAAGCGATGCTCAGTCTTGCCGATGAGACCTTTCAGCAAATGACGGCCGCCAGCCGCAAACTTCTGGAAGGTGACCTCACCAGGGCGGAACAGCTGCAACGTACATCGCTCGATCGTCTGGATGATATGAATCTGGTCATCAGTTCATTCCCACAACTCGTTCAACAGTCGTTGTCCCATCAACGCAAGCTCGCCGACTTCTCCAGGGACACAAAAGATCCTGGCGTTGTCAGCGACATCGACATCCTGAATCAGGCATGGAAGCAGTCGCAAGTCACAAAATGGGCCGAAGTCATGAAACTGAAGGCCGAGGCAGAACTGCCTTCGCTTGAGAATCAGGTTGCCGCAGCCCACCCGGCATCCACGGATGAACTGTCTGAAGATTCGCCGGATGGTGCGGACGAATCTCAGTCCGATAATGGCGTCGAGACAGCCACAGTCGAAGACAGCGCAGAAGCTGCTCAACAGCAACTGTCGAACCTGATGGCCGCCATGAAGAAAGCCATCGAACTTTCTCCCCTGATCCAGGAGGAATCGCAGACCGCAACAAGCCATCTGCAAACCGGCGATCTACCGTCCGCATTCCCTCATCAGGAAGAAGCCTACGCACGTTTGAAGGAAATCGCAGATCTTTTGCCCCCCCAGGAAGAACAACAGCAGAATCCAGATCAGCAGAACTCAGATCAGGATAAGGAAGAACAGCAAAAACAGGATGATTCCGGCAACCCGGATCAGGATCAATCCGGTGACGGCAACGATTCAGAGAAGAATCAACAGCAGGATTCGAATCAGCAATCCGGCAGCGATGATCAAGGCGGCGACCAGCAGAAAAATGACAGATCTGATCAACAACAGAGTTCTGAGAACAAGACAGACTCATCGGAACAACGTGCGATGTCGGTGTTGCGAATGGCCCGAGAACGGGAACGCCAACATCGTGAACTGCAGAAAAAACTTCAACAAATGATCGGTGGACGCGCACCTGTAGAACGTGACTGGTGACTTCGAACAATGCAGCCCTTTCACTCCAATCAACCTGGAATCTACCGTTTCGCAACAATCCTGTTTCTTTGCACACAGGGGATTTTGTCTGCAAGCCTCTACGCCGCAGTTCAAAAGCCAGAGCTGATTGTTGAGATCGACAAGGACAGCATTTATGAGGGTGAGTCGATCGTTTATCGCCTTACACTGAATCATGTTGAGAATCCTTCCGCGCCTCAGCTTCCCGAGTCATCAGATTTTCAAATTGAGCCACTCGGCGAACAATCGCTCGACTCTCATCAGATCTCAATTATCAACGGACGTCGGTCGGAGATAATCCGACGCGGACGTCAGTACAATTATCGACTGACACCCCTGAAAGCTGGTACGCTGACGATTCCGTCACCTACTGCCAACATCCATGGTGAAGTTCTTGCGGGCGACGAAGTCACAATTCGAGTGATTGCCCCGGAACGACAGGACGATGTGATTCTGGAAGTGAAGTCAGACCGCGATGTGGTCTACCCGATGCAGCCGTTCAGGATCACACTGACGATCCTGGTGAGAGATCTTCCCGGAGCATTCGCAGCGCGAGACCCGTTAACCGTTCAACCGCGGCCTCCAGTCTTGAGCGTGCCGTGGCTGAATGACGAACAAATTCCGGACGGACTGGAACCCGTCGAATCCTGGAGAGAGATTCTTGAACCTTTGATTAGTCAGCGCGGTCATGGCGTGCAGGTGAACAATATCGGGACGAGCAGCGTTTTTTCACTTTTCAATGACAATTCCACGGGCTTCCATCCCAAACCCGAACGCACCGAACGACTCGATTCCAGTGGCAACAACGCTGGATACTGGCAATACAAACTCAGCCGCCGCTTCATCCCAAAACAAATCGGCAAATTCACAATTCCTGCCAGCACCCTGAAAGGAACCTTTGCCCTGGAAGTCGAAAACGGACAACTCCTGGGCGAACAACGCTACGTCATCGCTCCGGCAATCGACATCACCGTCAAAGATGTGCCAACGGAAGGGAGACCCCAGTCCTACATCGGGGCGGTAGGCTCTTTTGAAGTGTCAGCGAAACTCAATCCAGTCGACGCTCGCGTTGGCGACCCGATGACGTTTTCACTGACGATCATCGGGCAGGGAACACTGGATTCCATTCGACCTCCGGACCTTGACGCAATTCCCGAAATCGCGTCTTCGTTCCGCACTTACGAAGCGACGCAGTCAACTGACGGAAACAGTCGACAATTCACCTGGTCGCTGCGACCACTGAACCAGGACACCAGAGAATTCCCGTCCATCTCCGTCTCGTATTTTGATGTCGATTCAGAAGAGTACCGCACGCTGAACACTCCAGCGATACCCGTCACAATTTCTGAAGCCCCGGAACTTTCTTCAACGGATATCGTGGCGGGGGCATCAAACAACGACGGCACCACCAGCGAATTGATGAAGACCCGCGAAGGTGGCCTCTTTGCAAATGACATCGATGTGAGATCCATGAAAGATGAATCGATTCATCCGACCCGATGGGTGATGACCTGGACGACAATGATTTGCGTCTGGGCCGCATCGACGATCATCATCCGCCGAAGAAAGAGGCTCTTCGCTGATCCAGCAGTACTCCGCCGTCAGGGGGCGTTCGAAAGAGCCCGATCACGACTCGACGAAGCACGTCTTCAGGCAAACCGCGGAGAGCCGGGCGGTGCGAGAGATTCCGCAAGACGTTCCGTCGTAACATTCGTGGCCGATCACTTTGATCTGCCGGAAACAGGCCTGACACAAAGCGACATCCGCCAGCGATTAAGAACAGCAGACATAGACGACGCACTGCAAGACAGTATTCAGGAATTCCTGAATGAATGTGATGCGGCGCGATATGGTGCCGCCAGCCGGGAAACCGGTCCTCTGCTGGAACAAGCCGATTCTATTCTGAACGCCCTCGCCAAAGGGCTTCGCCGATCAACATTGGTTTTGATGGCCGCGTGTTGCCTGATCAACTTCATCGGTTGCTCATCGCAGTTAGATGCTGAGAGCTCCCTGAGAATTCAAAACATCGAACAGTCTTTTTCGGAAGCATCCACTCCCGAAGAATTCAGCCAGGTGGCCGTCAGGTACCAGGAAATCATTGAAACTGGATTCCGGTCAGGTGCCATTTTTTACAACCAGGGCAACGCCTGGATGCGGGCAAACCAGCGAGGTCGTGCAGTCGCCGCCTGGCGTCAGGCACAACGCTACCGACCACGTGATCCCTATCTGACGGCCAACCTGCAGTCCGCACTGTCTGGTCTGCCTGGAAATCCTTCTGTCTTTGCACATCGCGGGGTGCTGGACGATGTTCTGTTCTGGCAGCATTGGCTTAGCTACCCCGAGAAGTTCGTCGCCACGACTCTTTTCCTGATGACGGTTCTGGCACTGAGTCTGCTGAAGACCTGTCAGCCTTCCTGGAAATTCCTCACGCCGCCAATTCTGGGCAGCCTGATGTTACTGGCCATGTCTGCCGTGTCTCTGGCAAACGACTGGAACAATGCTCATCAGATTCGTCACGGCGTGGTTACCACTGAACAAATCGCCCGAAAAGGAAATTCTGAAACCTTCGAACCAGCCTTCACCACTCCATTGCTGGATGGTATGGAATTCACAGTACTCGAACAGCGATCCGATTGGTTACACATCCAGTTGAATTCGGCAACGGAATCTACTTCGACAGCAACCAGTGCGTGGATCCCCTTAAAGGCCGCTGTCCTTTATTGAGGTGGGCGTTCCCTCTGCGCAACACCACTCGCCACCAGTGAACGGACTCTATCGGCCGCACTGAAATCACAGACGGCTAACTTAACTTAACAGCCAGTCGAAGAACAGGACTGGTTCGAGCAGGAGACCTTAAGACACGACGGTGTCCGGTCGTCCTGCGTGCCTGTTCCGGTCTTTCAACGGACAGCTAAGCGCCACCTTCGCCGGAACACTTGTCTGCCTTGTGCGGAAATTCAGAATCCGACAGACAAATTGTGACTCACGGCAGGTCGTCCAGCAGCGGACCTCAAGATTTCGACCTCATCGTGCCAGCAACTGCCCATGGTTAGCTATGTCCGCAGTGAGGCACAATTCAGGGCCGGGATAAGGACTAAGGCAATGATGAACCAGCCTTCACCCGATTCGTCATCCCAGGAAGATGCTGCAGCAATTGCCAAACCCATTGCGCCAACTCTGGGCTGGCTGGATATCGTCGCTGTCGTCGGAATAGTCTTCATTCTGATGGCTCTGCTGATGCCGGCAATTCAGAGCGCAAGAGAGGCGGCCCGAAAAACTCAGAGTCGAAATAACCTGAAACAGTGGGGGCTGGCATTCCATAACTACCACGACACTTATGGGCGGTTCCCGGTTGGCGCTGACATACAGGCCGATGGGACCGCAATGCACGGATGGTGCTCCAGACTGATTCCCTATCTTGAAGCGAGCGATTGGTACAGCCGTCTTGACCAGAATCGGTCATGGAACCACGCTGCCAATGCACCCCTGCATTACGAAGGCCCACGGAACGGTTCGATTCCCGGACAGCCCGAGCAAACTTCGTCAGGCGTCTACCTGATGCACTACATGGGCAACCCGAATGTTCTTCACCGTAACAGCAGCGTTTGTATTCAGGATTTCACGAAGGGCACAACGAACAGCTGGCTGATTGGCGAAGTCAACAATGTTTATCAACCGCTGATGTACCCCTGCAACTGGAGGAGCCTGACATGGCCAGTCAATGGTGGCGTCGGCAGCTACGGTGGTCGATCGGACGGCGGAATGTTCTGTATGTGTGACGGTTCTGTGAGAGATCTGCCGAACAGCACTGCAAGAAGCATCATCGAATCGCTCGCTGTCACACCCTCGGTCGCAGATCCGGAGCAGATCGCTGTCCCGCCGATTTGTTTTCCCGTCGCTGACGGAGTGATGACAAAGAAATCGCTTGAAGCAGCTCCTGCGACAGAATCCGACAAAAAATGGTCCAGGCCATTCTGGTCCATTTTGATTGACGAACACGGGACGCCACAGGTCGCAGACTTCCGATCCGGAGGCAAAGGGGGACGATGGAACATCACCCCCGAAGATCTGAAAATTCTGGCGGATCAATACCCAGGCCTGCAGAAGTTGATGGTTTCAGAGATCACGCTGACCTCAGAATACGTGCACCAATTCAGCCGCTTTCGGGAACTGGACACGCTGATCGTGAGATCTGTTCAGTTGTCCGATCAGGAAATCCATACTCTTCCTCAGGTGCAGCATCTTGTTTTGACCAGCGCGCAGGACACAAGCCCGGAGACCAAAGACTCCCTCCTTCGACATTCGCCCAATTGCAAAATCGAATTCTGACCCTTTGGGTCACACCCGGGCAATACATTCTGGATCACTTTGCCTGGACCACTTTGCCTGGATCACTTCACCTGAATCGAAGCGGCCATTTTCAGCAGCTGATCCAGCATCTTGTCGGAAGCATCAAATTCCAGCCGATTCGTGCCGAGCCAGGTTTCGTAGCCCCCCAGGCGATGCTGCTCCGGCGTCGGCAGATAGCCAAAGTAACCATGCCCCAGCGAAACCATGAAGGCAGGCTGTTGTGGTGACTCGCGACGGAATGCCAGTCCGATCTCGCAAAAGATCTCGCACGGCATTGTGCTGATACAG
>JAGQQE010000548.1 GCA_020426345.1 Planctomycetaceae bacterium | reverse complement strand
CTGGCTGGCTGGCGGTGGCGTTCAACCGGGCATGACGCTGGGTGCGACCGATGAATTTGGATTCCACATCACTGAAAATCCCGTCGATGTGCACGATTTACAGGCAACCATTCTGCATTGTCTGGGTCTGGATCATGAGCGACTCACGTATCATTTGGCGGGCCGGGACTTTCGTTTGACGGACGTGCATGGTCGCGTGGTTCATGAAATTCTTTGAAAGTCGCGAAAACGCATGTGTGCAAAGGGTCGTAAGGGAAAACGAAGAACGTCGAGCAACGGACGCCGAAGCAGTGTCTCCGATGAATCCGGATCAGGTGGGCCATCTGGACGAGGCCCACAAAAAGTTCGCGTCGATCTGAAGAAAAACAAACAGGCCAAAGCCCGGCAGCAGAATCTCACCAGCGAACTGCTGAATGACGAAGAACTGGCCGAAGACGCGAGCACTGAGGAACGCGTCACTTCACGTAATCAGGTTTCTCGTCGACGAACCGTTGTTGGCGTTGAAGTCGAAGGTGATCAGATCATTCGATCCGTGGATGAAACCGACTGCCAGCGCGGTCGGGTGATCAGTTTTATCGGTCTGAACTGCATCGTGCAGAATGAGACCGGTCAGGAATACGAATGCACGATCCGCGGGGTTCTTCGATCACTCGCCCGAGACAGCCGTAATGTCGTGGTGACAGGAGACCGAGTGCTGTTTCGTCAGGAAGGCGACAGCTATCAGGGCGTGATTGAACGTGTCGAGCCGCGCCATGGCGTCCTGTCGCGGGGAAGTCAGGGACGCGAACACGTGATTGTCGCCAATATCGATCAGGTCCTGATCGTCGCGTCCGCCGCTGATCCGGATTTCAAACCACAACTGATCGATCGTTATCTGGTGGTGGCAGAACGCCACGGTGTTCGGCCACTGATCTGCATCAACAAAGTGGATCTGGTTGACCCGGATATTCTGCTGGATGCAGTCCGCATCTACGGCCGCATCGGGTATCCGGTGATCCTTTCCAGTTCAAAGGACAGACAGGGAGTAGACCAGCTTCGACGCTGTCTGAAAGGTCGCCAGACAGCAGTCAGCGGACAGAGTGGCGTTGGCAAATCATCGCTGCTGAATTGTGTGGATGGCGACCTGAACCTCCGCACGGCAGATGTCAGCGACTGGACCGGCAAAGGTACACATACCACGCGACGGGCTCGACTGATGACACTTTCATTCGGCGGCTGGGTTGCGGATACACCCGGAATCAGGCAATTCGAACTTTGGGATGTCTCGCTCGAAGAAGTCGATGGCTACTTCATTGAATTTCGTCCGTTTATCGCGAACTGTCGATTTCCTGACTGTAGTCACATCCACGAAAACGACTGTGCTGTGAAGACGGCAGTGGCCTCCCGAATGATCAGCGAAGCGCGATATCAAAGTTATCTTCGGCTGCGGGAAGAAGACATTTTTCTCTGGAAGAATCCCGCCCGAGGATCCGCGCAGGCCATGAAGTCCGATTGATGCAATTTCGTTTCACTCTGAACCGGCGGTTTCAACAAACCGAACGGCCACCCTTGACCTCAGCGAGTTTGAACGCATGAACAAATCCCGTCGCAGTCAGCCGGATTTTGAATGCCTGCACTGCGGCGAAATGCTGCCTGGGGGAAGTCACTTTTGTCGGCACTGTGGCGCCGATGCCAGTGTCGGATGGAATCACGACGATTCTGCTGAACCGGATTATGGCCAGGATGACTTTGAATATGACGACTACATTGCCAGAGAATTTCCAGAACATCTGGATCCGGATGCTCCGGCCATGGCAGGAAGAAAATTCGTTGCCTGGGTGATCCTGGCACTTGTGGTCAGCATGATCATCGGCGCCATGCCGTTCTTCTTTTAAGATGGCCGCCTGTCTGGAAAATCACAGCCAGGGAAATCGTTTCGCCCAGTTTTAACTGCGGACAAGACGAAAGCATCCAGCAGACTGCTGCGTATGCATCTGCTCCTGAAACAACCACCGTTACTGCATCAGAGTATCGTATGAAATTCGAACTGATTAACACCCGCCAGGGCATTCACGACACCCAGTCACGAATCACGTCGGCCTCGCACTCGGTATTGCAGCAAAGTGGTGAAGGTTGGTCTGTCTCGATGCATCGAATGCACGGAGGTTTGTCCGATGGCGTCGATGTGATCACGCTGAACAACGGTCGAATGACATTGTGGATTCTGCCAACGCGCGGCATGGGCATCTGGCGCGGAGAAGTCGATGGAATCCCGCTGCAATGGAATTCTCCTGTCGAAATGCCTGTGCATCCATCATTCGTGGATCAGTCGAGACGAGGTGGTATAGGCTGGCTGGATGGTTTCAACGAATTGATTTGCCGCTGTGGTCTCGGATGGCATGGAGCCCCCGGCACCGACATTCTTAGAAACCCGGATGGTAGCGTCGTGTCCGAGCAATTCCTTCCGCTGCATGGTCGGATCGCTAATCTGGCCGCTCACCAGGTCACAGTTGAGATCTCTGAAGACGATCGTGGCCTCATTACCGTGACCGGGGTTGTTGATGAGACAAGTGTATTCGGCGGGCGACTGCGGCTGACATCTGTGCTGTCGACGGTAACAGGAAGCAACTCATTCGAAATTGCAGATACCGTGACCAACCTCGGCAGCACTCAGGCCGAAGTCGAAATGCTTTACCACTGCAACGTTGGGGAACCATTTCTTGCGGCAGGTTCCGTCTACCACGGTGCGGCAAGTGAAGTTGCTCCCCGAGACGCTCGAGCCGCGGAAGGCTTGAGCATGTGGAATATCTACGAAGGGCCAAGCCGCGGATTTGCGGAACAGGTCTACTTCTGTGCGGCGGCGGCAGATGTCAATGGCTGGGGGATCGGAGTGCTGACGGACGAAGACGCGCAGCATGCGTTCTGTGTGCGGTACGACACTGCAACGTTGCCCTATTTCGCTTTGTGGAAGAATACACAGGCGCTGGAAGATGGATACTGCACAGGTCTGGAGCCGGCCAGCAGTTTTCCGAATCTTCGCTCGGTGGAACGGGAGAATGGCCGTGTCATCCAACTGGCTCCGCATCATTCGGTCACGTTTCGATTGAGCTTTGAAGCCGCTGCCGATCGAAAACGAGTC
>JAGQQE010000547.1 GCA_020426345.1 Planctomycetaceae bacterium | reverse complement strand
ATTGTGTCGTGATCGATACGAACACGATGTGTGCCAGGTTCGACGGAATCGTAAAGCAAATCCAGATTCATCCAGTATTTCGGAGTGAGTGATGCCACGAGCGTTCCGGTCAACGCGGAACGTGGGCTACCGTCCCACTTGAACAATTCGCCTTCTGGATTGATGAAGTACCATCCACCGTTACCAAAAATCCAACGTTCATCGTGGCCACCCCAGTTTCGAAAATCTTTGCCCGTGGTGCGAAGGTTGAGATCCGTATCCAGTTGGGATGCGATTTTGGAATACTGAAAATCCGGCGTCGTCGGATTCCACCCGGCACGCTGCTCTTCGCGGACAACGAATGTGCCAGTCTCTGGTGTGTCGAAAGTGTACCAACCGGATTCCGTCACCGGGTCAATCACAGAATCATGATTCAGATCGCGATCCATTGTTGATGTCGTTGCGATCACCTGGCCGTTTTCGTCTTCCAGGAAAATTGTCCAGCCGTTTAGTCCTGGTTCATTCCCTTCCTGCTGACCGTTCCCGTTCAGGTCATGCCATTTCCTGCCGGAGACAGCTCCAATTGGTGTCGATCCTGTAATTGACACTGGAAGGGGTGAACTCCACGGTCCGGCGATGCCAGCTTCATTAATCAGTCGATAGGTGACATTGTAGTCTCCGGCTCCAAGTGTCTGTGGCAACTCGAAGATGTTCAGGCCTGATGGAACCGAGAATATCTCTGGCGGGTTTGCCGTCACTGAAAGATCCTCGACACAGATTTCGCCGCTCACGAGAATATCTGCGTCTCCGTCGAGATCATAGTCTGCATGAGGAACAGCCCAGCCGAACAGGGGAGTTGCATCTGCAGCAGGACCTAGCAGGTGCAAATCAGCTGAACCGGGAACAGGAAGCTCGACCTTGAAATCCCAGGGCGCATTCCAGCCTGTTGTGTTTCCGCCAGCATCGAAGCATCGTACCCAAACCCGGTAGTCGCCAATCAGCAGGTTCTGAGGTGGGGTCCACGACGTGCCAATGACATTCTGATCTCGAATCACCTTGCCGGTTTGCATGTCCCGCAGCCAGATGTCGTAGCGAACTCCGTTCGGATCACCGTTCCAGGCGATGATCGGACGCAATGACCGAACACTTCGAAGGGGGCCTGTGAATGCCAGAGTCTTTTCAGGCGTCAACACGAATGGATCTGACGTGACTGTATGGCCAAACGCATCCGTCGAATACGCAGTAACAACTGTTGGGCCGTTGTCAGGGACAACCGGGATCTCGATTGCAAAAAGATCAGCTGGAGGTGTCGTAATAATCGCCGAAGGATCATGATCAAATACAATCGATACTGGCTGTGGGCCGACAAGTAGCGAATCGGGTGCATCATTCAAGACAAAGAGAACTTCACCTTCCAGTTGCGTAGAGATGGAGAACGGACTCGCTTCCAGTTCCAGAATCCTTAAAGACAAAGAATCAATTGGTGTTGAATTGCCCGCTTCATCAATTGCCATGCCGGAGAAATGCAGCATCCCGTCGTTCGAGTGCGGAACCTGCACGTCGAACACAAAAGGGAAATCGGGATTCTTGACGGCAACATCAGAGACTCCATTGACGAGAAACTCAACACGGTAAACTCCAACGTCATCTTCAGCCTCAACCTCAACTTGAATCGTCGCGCCTTCCACGACGGATGATCCGTTAACTGGCGAAACAATCTGGACAGTCGGCGGTGTGTCATCGCCGACAACATTTGCCATTAGATTGAATCCGGAAAGCAATTGCCTGTACGCGAACACGCGCAGGTCGAGCGTTGCACCGAACATGCCAACCGAGTCCGCAGCCAGTTCCACGGTCAATTCGGTCTCGGCACCCGGTGGCAATTCGATTGTGCCGGAACTGATCAACGTGAACTCGCCACCCAGTGACGTCAAGCCTGTGTCAAAGGTCATGGGCGCGATACCGTCATTTCGTACACGCAGCGATTGTTGCCGACTTGCCTGTCCGGTACCGATGTTCCGAGGCACCGATCCAAAATCTATCGTCGCTCCATTTCCGATCGGGACGAAGACGTCGTTTCCATCGTTCAGGAAGAATGACAGGACAGGAAACGGCTCAAACCGAATCGCATCAAAAACAACCGATGCATTGGGATTGTCAGTCAGTGTCACCGACAAGGCAGCAGGATCAGTAACATCAACAACCCCCAATTCTTCCCAACCCACACCGCCAATCACGACGTCATCGGGAGGCAACTGCTGATTAACAAAAGTCGTCGTCGAATCCGTTCCATTGGAAACAGTAAACTCCGCATTCGTGGCATGCGACGTGCTGGGTTTGAACGTCGCGAAAACCCAGTATCTGCCTGGCGGAGTGGCTAAGGCGTCGTCAGTCCCACCACCATTTACCGATGCGACAACAGTTCCGCCGCCCAACGGAAAGACTTCCTGATCACCAAAGAGTCCCTTCCCTTCAATCCGATTCACCGAGTTTCCGGCGTAGCCCTTGTCGCCGTCATCCACGATGACAGAATGTCGCGAGACTGGCTCAATGCGCACCGCATCGGCCACGACAAATTCATCCGCGCCGATATCGGTTAGCTCTACAGTCAGTGCTGTCGATGTAATATCAACGATAGCCAGGTTGGACCAGAACACTCCGTCCGCTTCAAATTCGTTCGGCTCATGCTCCTGGTTGACGCTTTCTTGAGCGACGACTGTGCCACCGACGAATCCGTCAAGAATCGTAAATGGCGCATTGGTTGCGCGATCCGGCGCACTGGTGCGCGATGTGGCAATTGTGTATCTGCCGGGAATCAGATCCTCGAAAATCCATCTGGCAATGTGACCATCATCGGCAGTGCTGAATTTCACACCGTCATAGAAGCCCTGTGGGAATTGAGGGCTGGAATCAAAAAATCCAGTGTGTGTAAAAGCACCGGTCAGGTCACTGTCGTCCACGATTCTTGCAGGTGAATTCAGCAGTTGAAATGATTCAAAGCCGGCAACAGTAATGGGGGCAAATCCGGGGACCGTAATCGTCGTACCATCGAAGCTCGCCAAACTGCCACCCGCATCGACGATCAGTTCATCGTTTCCGGGACCACCGTTGACAACACGCGGATTCAATCCCGGACGAACTGTGAG
>JAGQQE010000546.1 GCA_020426345.1 Planctomycetaceae bacterium | reverse complement strand
GGTGTCGTTTGATCGTCCCGTGACTTCACAATTCAATAATTGGGAACGCCCATTTGTGGCCTGGGCCGAATCGAATGGGTACTCCATCGACTATGCAGCCAACAGCGATCTGGAGTTTCATCCGGAAATACTGAGACACTACAAGCTGGTGCTGAGTGTCGGACACGACGAATACTGGTCATCGCCGATGCGGGATCATCTGGAGGCATTCATCGCGGAGGGCGGCAATGCAGCGTTCTTCAGTGGAAACACCTGCTGCTGGCAGGTTCGCAGTGATTCGAACGGCCGCTCACTGACCTGCTGGAAACAGTGGTACAATGTCGATCCGATGTATCGCGTTGGTGATCAAAAACTGCTGGCGACGTTGTGGAGCCACCATCTTATCGGCCGTCCGGAAAATGAACTCACTGGCGTCGGGTTTCTCTGGGGAGGCTACCACCGCAGCCATGGTCAGTTCATGGACGGCCCGGCATCCTATATCGTCCATCGCCCGGATCACTGGGTTTATGAAGGGACGAATCTTGCACGCGATGACCGTTTCGGGGGGAAGGACACGATTGTCGGTTACGAATGTGACGGTTGCGAAATGGTCTGGAAAGATGGACTACCGTTTCCAACGCATTCAGATGGAACGCCTGAATCGTTTACGATTCTCGGAACCTGCCCGGCAAAGTGGCATCCCGGCGACAGCTTATTCTATGAACGATTTCCCGAAGACCGCGTCGGAGCCGCCGTCATGGGGATCTACACGCGAGGCGGCACGGTCTTCACATGTGGTGCAACAGACTGGTCACATGGACTTCGAGGAAATGATCCTGCTGTTGTGCAGATCACACGAAATGTTCTGAATCGCCTGTCAAGATAGGCTCTACGAATCTGTGAGTACCTGTTTGCTGTCCTTGAAGTAACCGCTTCAGCAGTTGGGGGATACTGTCTTGTTCCAGCAGTTTGGCCTTGTACGGGCGGATTGAGCGTGTTGGAGCAGTTTGACCCTGTTGGAGCGGATTGACAGCGAAACAAAAAATCGGCGGAGGTTTCCCTTCGCCGATTTCAGGCAAAAGCCGCTGCTATTTGTACCGAACGAGCTGTGGGTGTTGGCGAACGCCTAACGGGACCGACACAACAAATTCGAGCGGTAGCTCGACTTTGAAAATGATGCTGGCACGCTGGATGCCAGCGGTATGATTAAATCATTTCCTTCAGCTTCTTCAGTGGTCGTACTTTGACAACCTTCGTCTTTGGCTTTGCAGCGATCAGCATCGGTGTGCCATCTTTTGGATTCTTGCCCATGCGTTCCTTGGTGGCAGGGCGTTCGTGCACATAGATCTTCATCAGGCCGGGCAGATTGATGATGCCAGGACCCTTCTTAAGGTTGGATTCGATCAGAGCTTCCAGAGCCTCCAGAACTGCATTGACATCCTTCTTGTTCTGGCCGGTTGCTTCTGCCAGTGCATTCAGAATCTCCGTCTTTGAGATCGGCTTTGCAGCTTTCTTTGCCATCTTCAATTCGCTCCCTGTTAGTTTGGTTTGTAATACTTCAAGTCATCCCGTTTGGCAGGGAAGCACCGGCAGTGCCGGAAATCCCCTGTGTTTTTTGCACGGAGTAAAGATCTGTTCGTAAAAACTGTCAATCGTTCGTCGTATTGAAAATGCTCAATTCCCTGAGTTTTTCAGGTTTTTTACGTCTTTCGTCGATGTCGACGGAGTTCAGAGAATCTCACGCGTTGATGTTGCACACCAAAAGTGCGACCGCCGTGGTCGGAGATGTCGCGCCAGGTCAGGGATCTGAAAGCGCAGCACAGGCGAATTGCGAGCATCGCGTTTGCTTCTTCGCCCTGCCATCCCATGCATGCACTCGGCTTTGTCGAAGCGGATAGCTACAATTCACACATCGATTCAAATCGGACACAACTTTCGGTGTTGCAGGTTTTCTTTCTGGATGCGGCTGTTTATGGCACTTCGAGTGATCGCTGGAAAATATCGACGACGTTTGTTGAGAACTCCGCACGGCCTGTCAACTCGCCCATACACGGATCGCGTTCGACAGGTTGTCTTCGACCGGATTTCCGACATTGTGGAGTTTGCTCGTGTGGCGGATGTGTTCTCGGGCGTCGGCACGATGGGGATGGAAGCACTCAGTCGAGGGGCTTCATCGTGCGTCTTCTTCGAAGGTGACCAGGATGTCCATGCATCATTGAAAGAAAACCTCGAGGCCATTGCGCCGGATGAAAGGTCGATCTGCTGGCGAACGGATATTCGCCGGACTTCATTTCGACCGAACGGAGGAGAAGACTGCCTTCCGTATTCTTTGATTTTCTTTGATCCGCCTTATGCTGACGTCAATCAACTGTTGCCGGGCAAGCCTCTTAGCCAGAGCCTTCGACGACTATCAAAAGAATCGATCAGCTCCCCCGATGCCGTTCTCATACTGCGTACCCCGGCAAAGACAGATCTCGAAATCTTCGAAGGCTGGGAACTGGATGAACGGTGGGATATCTCCACGATGATTATCTGGAAGCTTCGCAAACCATCAACAGCGGAAACCTCGCCATGAGAAGCCAACGATTCGGCCGCCGCCCAGGAAAACTTGCAACCGCGATGGCAGTAGCAATGGCAGCCATTCTCGTCATGCACATCGCGGCCAGGGCAGATGAAAACACAGTTCCCTCCGCATCCGAAATCGTTGAGCAGACAACGACGCAGTCGGATTCTCAGGAGGTTCCGGCTCCGAAACCAGAGAAGGCTGAACAGAAAAAAACAGAGTTGCCAGCCGAATTGCTGAAGCTCACGCAATCAGCGACTGCGTTAAATCCAGAGAAGACCGTCATGCTTGACCTGAAAGGCGGACGGCTGATTGTGAAGACCGAGGTTGCCTGCCGAAACTGTATTCTTGAGATGCTTTGCGTGCCCGAAGGGATCAAGGAGCATGAAACCATTCTTAGAGTCAAAACGAAAGCTTACGTGATTCATACCGGGCTCGTCGCTTTGGGGGCAGAGCCCGGCAGACCTGCGCGGTTTTCTCCGCAGTTCGAACCACCAAGCGGCACGAAGCTCAGCATTTACGCTGCGTGGGTCGATGAGGACGGGAAACTCCAGCGAAAAGATGTTCGAGATTGGGTTCGTCATAACATCCATC
>JAGQQE010000545.1 GCA_020426345.1 Planctomycetaceae bacterium | reverse complement strand
GACGGAAAGCGTGTCTGGGTCTCGGACACTCAGGGCGACTGGATTCGAGTACGTCCCGTTGGAAGCGATCGTCGCGGATGGATCAAAAAAATCCAGTGCAACAACCTTCAGGCGACGGAGGAGTACAAAGCCGGCATGCGCGCCGCCACAAAACCGTGGTTGAAATACGTAGAGCTGTCCCGCACCTCAGACACACGCACGGCACTTATTTATCTGAAGGAAAACATCGCCGAGATGAAAATGGCGTGCGGGGCCGACAGTCCCAACTACGCTCAGATGGAATTGGTTCTTGGACGATTTTTGCTGCGTAACCCGGCGCTCGGCGAAGACCCTGTTCCTCCGCTGAAGACAGCCTACGACGTGTTTGTCAACGCTGTTGGCGAGGACAGTCTTCCGGCGGCCGAAACCCTGATCAGGCTGGCCATTGCTTCTCCCCTGCGCCAGATGACGGTTGGGATCGCCGACGAACGGCTGGGGAAGGCCATTCAAATCGCCAGAGACTCCGACAGCTCAGATCCGTCTCTGGTTGCCGAAGGGGCACTTCTGCAGGTTGTTCGTCAAAGCCTCGTGGATTCTCGATATGCGGATACCGAGTCGCTGAGGGCATCGCTGGAATTTGTACGACGAAAACTGGGCGAAGATTCTGTGTGGACAATTCAGCTGGAACTGCGAAATGCAGTGGCGCTTGCTGCCAGGGCTTTTGCGGATGATGCGACGAACGATGAAGTGGAGACCCTGAAAACATCTGTTCGCACTCTCCGGAATAAGCTTCGGGGTCATGCCGAGAAAACAGGCCGGCTACTAAGCGATTGTCTGATCCTCGCGCACCTTGGAAACGCTCTCGCTGACCATGGCCATATTGAATTTGGAGGGGAGATCGTCAATTCAATCTACGAACTGGCGAAAAAGTGGGGATCGGACGACCTGAAGCTCGATGCGACACTTGCCGCCTACTTCTTTGAACAGGTCTTTGTCGAAGAAGTTCGCAGCACCCCCTATTCAAATGAAATCAAGTCGCTGGCCGGCCTTGATGAATTCTGGAAGGAGCACGCTCGCGGCAAAGACGCCCAGCTTCAACAGTGGCAGGGGAGGCGCGCTGTTGCCACTTATGCCATAGTAGCGGACGCTCACCATCGCATCGAGGACTACAAAACCGCAGTAGAATGTGTCGGACTCATGTTCCGTGCCGCTTTCTCTACACAGCATTCATTCTCACCTTCGTACTTTCAAAAGTTTTCGCGGATTGCTGCCGACTCAGCGCTGCGCACGGAAAATACTCCGCAGGCTGCCGCTGCATTGGCCTCGGAACGTCGAGATGCAATTCAATGGTACTACCTGCTTGCCGAATGCTCTGACCGAGAACTCGCTGCCTTCACCGATGACTTCGCTCGACGTTTTACAGAAGCCGTCTCGATCTCACTGGCCCATGAACTTGCCTACACTGATGAATCCGGTGTCGCCACACACGTTCATGGCTACGACTGGTTCTTCCAGGAAAAGAATGTCGCGGGACGGGCTGCTCGACATCGCAATCACCTGCTGCGAAACAACAAGACGGTGTCACCTGCGACGGACGTGGTTTCTCAGGTCGGATCTGTTCGCTCGGAACTGGCCGCAGCGTCACTTGCAGGAAACACCGAACAGATGAAAGACCTGGCGCGGCAGTTAACGAAGCTTCTTCATCGACAGAATGCGGAGATCCGACTCACTCGAGCATCTGACGTGGCTTCCTACGACCAGTTTCTGAGCGCGCTGCCGCCAAAATCCACATTTGTGTCGTTTCTGAAGGTGCCCGACCCAGAATTCGTCAAAAACAATTCTCTTCTGAAACTGGATTCGGCTCCGCAGCACTACGTTGCATTCGTCGGAACACAAGATGCCCCGGAGAAATGCCGAATCGTTGATCTGGGTGACGCGACAGCGATTGAAGAATCGATCTCCAACCTGCGAGACGCTATTGTCCAGTCAATTCTCAAAACAAACGAGACTGCAGAAACGCGGGTCACAGATGCGGCCAAACGGTTGTCGCAGCTGATTATTCACCCTGTTCAAATGCACTTTGGCAGTGGGGAAGAACTGATCATTTCTCCCGATGCTGACCTTTGGCATGTGCCGTATTCCATATTGCCGGTCATGGACTCGGACCAAATCATCAATCGTTACGCGGTTCGAATTCTGGCCAGCGGACGAGAATTCAGGGAGCAGAGTGAGTTTCCATCCGCTCAGCCTGCGACCGCGTCAGTGATCTTCGCAGGCCCCGACTTCGGATTGCCGAAGCCCGTGCAAAGCACAGAAAGCGACAGCATCCGTTCAAAGCTGATTGCGTTTGAAAAGCTCCCGGGAACCATCGAAGAAGCGAATCGAATGATCCCCGCCATACAGGAACTCACCGGTGAGTCCCCTGTCGTCTTCACTGGTCGCGCCGCGACGGAGTCGGAACTGAAAGCCGTGAAGCGACCACGTTGCCTGGTCATTGCGACCCACGGATTTCACGTTGCCGAAGACCCTGCGGACGAGCAGCAAAGTGTACTGTTCCCGGACTTCGCGACGCGAAGCATACAGGTCGCGCTGCCGAAGCCCTTCAACGATCCACTCAATGACAAGATTCGCTCGGGACTTGTTTTTGCGGGTGCCAACGCAGTGCCGGATCACGGTGACGACGGCATCCTGACGGCACTTGAAGTGGAATCTGTTAATCTTGAGGGCACAGAACTCGTAATTCTCAGCGCCTGCGAAACGGGGCTTGGGGCTGCTGAGGCAGGTCAGGAACAGGCGAGCCTTGCACAGGCATTCCTGTCAGCAGGTGCGGGCTGTGTTCTTGCATCGCTGTGGAATGTGGCTGATGACGAAACGGCGGAACTAACCACGACGTTTTTGAGTAACCTCAATGCGACAAACAACACCGCGAAAGCTCTGCGAGAAGCACAGCTTTCACGCATTCCGGTTCTCGAAGAAAGATACGGCTTTGCGCCGGCCTGGTATTGGGCTGCATTTACCGTAACCGGCGTCGATCAGGATCCGCAGTATTCTGCAGAACGGAACGGTGCCTCTCCGGACAAAAATGACTGAAGATTCATGATGAACCGGGGGTATCTGAAGAATGCACAAGCACGGCCTGTATCACGCCGTGCGTTTCAGGA
>JAGQQE010000544.1 GCA_020426345.1 Planctomycetaceae bacterium | reverse complement strand
CGAGAATCCTCATAGAGATATCGCAAGGTGTCGTGTTCTCCTGCCGAAATCGGCCGAAACGAGACTGCAAAGACGAGGGCGACACAGAAACATCGAAGTGGGGACATGGGTCGTTCCTTTGGCAACGTTTGAATCCATACAGACTGCCGATCAGCCCGTTCTGATAGGTCAAACGCTGCAGCGCCACGCATCAAGCCGATAACCCTCATGGATTCATGAAGCGCACACGGAGCTGGGCGTTTCCCTTCGGGCCGGGCTGCTCCGGGCTCCGCTTCCGCTTGGTCCGGCACGCCGGACTGCTGCGCACCCTGCACATCCCTAACGCGACACGATGAAACACAGTCCGCTCGCTGGCAGTCTCTCATTGTGCCACGGCGTCAAGGTCCGCTCGCTCCTGCGGTACTCGCTGCTGCTCGGCCTGCGGCCGAGACTCCACCTTGACCTGCCATGTCAGATTTCAGACTGGCCATTGCCATCTGCATGAACAACTACGGAGAATCAACATGACGACATCACGCATCATCAACCAGGATCGAGTCGAGGCAGCCTCAATGTCCCTGACAACCTACATGGAAGCGAAGGGGCTCGACGGAGACCCTTGTCCACAATCCGTTAATGAAACCATGATTGACCTGCTGACCGATCTACGACACTTTTCAGCCGCAGCGGGTATCGATTTCAGTGAGGCGGTAAGGATTTCGGAGTATCACTTTGACGAAGAATCCAACTGAGTTGATTGCGACCGTGGCCGAGCAGTAGCGCCGCTGGGCTGCGAAGTAGCGATTGGCAACTCGTGATTTATGTCGTCGGCAGGATTGACTGCCGCAGCATCAATGCAATGGTAGATTTTACCATTGCTGCCAAATGGTCGGACAATACGTCGCCGGAGCGGCACGACTTCGATCGGGATTCGGCTGAATCCCGATTCCTTTCGTGTCCGATTGACAGCTCGCCAAATATTGAGCAACTGGCGGCGGACAGGTGCGTAGGGTTCGAACGGGATTTCGTAGAAGGCTTGGGCGACAGTCTCTGCAGAACGATGTACGGCCCGTTCCAGCATCCATGATTTCAGCTCCAAGTATTGTCGGCGTTCAATTTCCACATGAGCGTGCCAACGCGGATCTTTCTGACCCGTTCGAGTGCGGCCACCGCGACGATAGCTGATGGAATAACCGCCAATCTTCAGGGGTGTATGTCGGATATCGTGAATTGAATTAAACTCTGCCTCAAAGAACTTGTGCTGCCCCTTTGTGGCAAGAATCACGAACGTTCTCCCCAGCCGCAGGTACTGCAGATTGGCCTGGCCCAGCCGCTTGCGGCGCGCCCGGGTCGATTCTGACACTCCGATTCCGTATTTCTCGATCACTCGCTGATCGACCTGCCGGGCGTCTTTCTGAGCTGGAATGTGGCCAGTCACATAGAACCAATAGCCATGCCGCAGGTAGCAGCAGGCGATTTGCTGCACGAAGCCTGTAAGAGTTGTTGCTTCAGCTCGATACTGCATGAGCCTCCGTTGGATGTGTACTTCTGAATCGTCACGCAAAACCGGGACAGACATTCCCGTCTGAAACCGGTCGGTGCGTTTCCTCCATTTCCCGAAACCCAGTCCCGGTTTTTTTGTAAAATGCGGAGCTTGCTTTTTAACGGCCCAAGCTCCGCGAAATGCCGCAATCCTTAAATGAGGGGGACGTCCCTTGCAGTCATTCGAATGCCTCTTGCCGAACAGTCGTGTTCGTCAGGATGGCAATCGTTCGACCGTCCAGTTTCAGGATGCGGCGGCAACTCCATTCAGGAGTACACCGCCGCCAATCCATACTGCCCTCCTCAAAAGAAAACCGTTGGCGTCCGCATTTGCGTGAGTACACACGCTCAGCGTCCGCCGTCAGTTCGCCGCCACAGGAGACCGATCCTTCCGAATCAGTCTCGTGTAACCGCTCGCGTCCTATCAAGAACCGGCTTCCCACCATCATGAGAAGCCGGCATGTCGCTTCGACACTTCTCAGAAGTGCCCGTCAGCCCTTTCGTTGGAGCTTGTGTGTCCGGCACCACCCGTTGACACGCTCACGACATCCGACTGCCTTGCCGGTCTGTCGCTCGATTCCCGCAGAAACTTCCGTCGCTGGGTTCATCGACTTCTACTCAGGCCACACTCCCCCTCTACGGCGTTTTAATCACGTGACTGACCGAGTCACGCACCGGGTACCAACCCGGCTGCCGCAGAGGTTCCTGCGTTAGTCATGTTCTTCATCCTGCAGATCACGTCGCTAGCCGACATTACTCGGCGGAACTGTGGCTGTGTGACTGATCCTTCCGGACCGGCACCATTTGCATCAGGAACAGGAGCGTCTTGCAACACTGCCGCTCACCGATGATTTCAGGGAATCGAATGGAGAAGCGTTCCCTTACCTGTCAGCCAGAGTCGTTCGCAGTTCGGCACCGTCTTCTGCAGAATTTACTGACAAGCCCTCACGGGCCTTTCATGGTTGAGCTTTTCACCGTCGCAGGATTTGCCTGCGATCGCCGAGTGAGTCAGACTCGGTTTCGACTGTCACCAGCCGAAAGCTCCCCACGCCAGCCGTGTTGAACGATCCGCAATGCGGACCACAACCCCACGGACGGGATTATGCTCGCTGAGTAAGTGAGCTTCACCCGCTTTGAAACATGACGGCCCTGGAAAATAGTATTCGCCAGGGAATT
The DNA here is from genome assembly GCA_020426345.1 of Planctomycetaceae bacterium. GTDB lineage: Bacteria > Planctomycetota > Planctomycetia > Planctomycetales > Planctomycetaceae > F1-80-MAGs062. Next base: position 451 of record JAGQQE010000544.1, on the reverse strand, counting down.
TCCGCATCGCCCCCAGTCAACGCCAGTGCTCAGCGTCCGGAGAACATCGGATAGAATGCTGGGATTACTCTGACAGTGAACGTCTGCGAAACGAGTGCAGCGCGTTCACGTTTGCAGGATTACTCCAGCAAGCCTCCGTCGATCTGGGCGAGCACCTCTCGATGCACCCAGCTCTACGGGCCAGTCACGCGCAGGTTGGTATTCTCAGTGTGCTCTTAAATCGAGCAACACTGAGCCCTGCCTCTTAGCCGGAATGGTGAGTTCCGGTTTACCGAGGGTGACTGGTGTCGAAGCGACATCTTGCCGTTGCTCTTCGGTCGCAGGATTGACCGCGACGTCGTGAGCAACACGTTGACGAAATGACAGCCGCAGCCAGGATATCCGAATCCCGACCGCTGTTCTGTGAATACCGTACCGCCATCAAATCGCAAGAGTTCCGTAACAATTTGGA
>JAGQQE010000543.1 GCA_020426345.1 Planctomycetaceae bacterium | reverse complement strand
AAATCGGGCCGCCGGCAGGCCCGAATCTCATCTATTCGCTGCACATGCCGGATGCAGCTTTCAACGATTCGGAGAACGGACATGAAGAAAGAAGAAGCGAAGCAAATGGCGGATCAGGCAATCAAAGCGTTGCAGGAAGAACTCAAGGCAGGACACAGCGACAAGCTGATCCAGTACCTCAATGCGATGAGTCGCTTTCACAGCTACTCATGGACCAACAGTATGCTGATCGCGATGCAAAACCCGGAGGCAACGCTTGTTGCGGGATTTCAACGCTGGCTGAAGCAGGGACGACATGTTCGCAAAGGTGAAAAGGGTATCGGAATCATGGCACCGCTCGTTTATCGCAAGCGGGATGAGTCAGGACGCAACCAGCCTGGACCATCACAGGCGGCCAGCAGTGATGGCGAACGCTCCATCAAAGGTTTCAAAATCGTCCATGTGTTTGATGTCACTCAGACCGAAGGAGATGAACTGCCGGAATTTGCAAAGATTGGAGGTGAACCTGGACAACTTCTCGGCTCTCTGGAGGAACTGATTCGCGCCAACGGAATTGTCCTCAAGTATGAAGTGCTGCCGGGCGGAGCCCAAGGCGTCTCACGAAAAGGCGAAATCGGGATTGCCATGCACCTTGATCCAGCGGAACGCTTTGCTGTGCTGGCCCATGAACTCAGCCACGAATGGATGCATGACATGGAACAGCGCCGGTCACTTCCCAAAACAGTTCGTGAAACAGAAGCAGAAGCAGTCGCGTATGTCGTCTGTCGATCATTCGGACTGGATTGCTCAACACGCAGTTCGGACTACATCCAGATGTATCGGGGAGATGAAGCAACCCTGATCGCGTCTCTTGAACGGATTCAGCGAACGGCGGCCCGCATGATTCATTTGCTCTCCGAACCATCGGCTTGTGTGACCGAAGAATCGCTGGTTGCATGACCGCTGACAGACACTGGCAGCCGGTTTGCCAGCAGCAAATTATCACGAAGAGAAGCCGAAGCGGTTGCCCATCGCAACTTCCACGGCTTCTTCTTCGAATCGAGATCATGCAACATCTCCACGCAGGAACAATCAGAGGTTCACGCACGTCATCGGCAGTCACTCACGAATCGCCGTAACAACAGTCAACGCCGTCGGCTCCACCTCGTGGCCAGATACAAACTTCCGACCACCATGATCGCATGGTGGGGAAACAACAGGCACAGTACGGCAAGCACCAGAAATAGACACGGCATGGCGCGACCTTGCCACAAACTCAGCCTGAGTGTCAGCCGCCGACAAATACTTTTTTGCATTTCCCACATGGCTATGGTACTGATCAGAGATGATGAAATCTTACGTCGGTATTGTCAGCAAGTGCGGAATTGAACTCCTCTATCCGGAAGACCCGGCCACCGTTCGATTTCTTTGGCGACGGGCTCAGCGGCAGAATGGCCGAGTCGCCTGTTTCTGGGGTGTCCTTTCCGGGGAGGCTGCAGAGTTCATCCAGATCGAAGTGGCCCTCGGCTGGAACAGTGAGGCGCTCGACCATCTGCAGCAACATGCCCGTGATTACGGATTCATCGTTCCCTTTCGCGAGGATCTCGAATCGCATGCCACGCAACGCATGGCTTGCTAAGTCCCTGAACTTTCAAGTCACTTCCCCCCAACGCAGGATTTCGTCAGCAGAACGTGACATTCCCGTGGGATCGTGGTAAGGATTGCTACATCTCATTTCCTGTTGTTCCTTGTTCCATAAATCCCGAGTAAACCAACAACCGCCACTCGATTGACGCTGTTAGTCAAATACCTCGCGTGAATCGAGAGGGCGGTGGTGCCCTACGGTTTTCAGCCTAACTCCTGAGCGATTGCTCCGGTGTCGGGCCAGTTCCGCTCGTCGGTCCAAAGTTGTGGCGTTCACCTGCCGGGTGCCGGTGAACGCTGTGGCTTTGGCACCCGAAATCTCGATTTTTCGAGGAGTATGGACTGATGGTTAATTTGGTACGGGCAAATCGGGAACTATTTCGACGGAGTCCTGATGAGACGTTCTCATCGCTGAAGGAACTCCATGATCATTGTCGGCAGGAACGCCAATATTCCTCGGATTACTGGCAACGGCCTCAACTGCTGATGCCCAGTGTCCAGGATGACGGATTGCAGCTGACTCTGGAAAGCGGCGAACGCGTCAATCTGACGGATTGGTCGTTCAGTCAGCTGTGTCGCCTGTCGGGGATGAGTAAGGAAACGGTGAACCGCTTCCACCCGGAGACGGCTCGCATGGCTTTCCGGGACACTCTGCCGTCCGGTGACAAACCCATCCAGTTGCTGACAACCGGCCAGTCAGTTCGGTCCCTGCACGGCGTGTCTTACACACGCCTGTGGAATTCCGAGCTGCTGGAAGTTGTTCGCGACGTGGCAACAGATTTTCAGCCGCCACAAACGGCGTTCAATGGAGGCACGGGACTGTACTGTGGTGAACAGGACATGTTCTGCTTTCTGATTGATCCGACCGGCTGGGTAGAAATCGATGGAGAAGAATTTGCTCCTGGGTTCTTCGTCTGGAATTCCGAAGTGGGACGTCGTTCGTTGGGAATGCAGTCTTTCTGGTTCCAGCGTATCTGCCAGAACCACATCGTCTGGGATGCGACCAACGTGGTCGAGTTCACTCGGAAGCATACTGCGAGTGTTCATGAAGGTCTGAACGACATTCGTGATCATATCCGGTCGCTGGTGGCCAAACGTGATTCTCGACGCGATGCGTTTGCCGGCGTGCTTCGCACGGCGATGCAGACTCGACTCGGTTCCGATTCTGAAGCCGTTCAGAAGGAACTGACCAAGCACGGCATTCCTCAGCACTTCATCAAGGAAGCGATGGAGATCGCCCGGGCTCAGGGAGGATTCACAATCTTTTCGCTGGTCGATGCCCTGACACGGCTGACTCAGCGACTGACCTACGCCGCTGATCGAGCCGATGCCGACTACAAGGTCGCCCAGCTGCTGTCGCTGGCACTTTCGGCTTGAAGGGAACTTTATGGACCCGCAAGCCACATGGGACGAATTGCAGGATGCCATTCGTAGCAATGACCTGGAAATCACTCGCGAACGCGCTGTGTCCCTGATGGGCTGGCTCGCCCGCGGCGGTTTCCCACCCGTGACTTCAGCTGATCCTACGATGGATGCTGA
>JAGQQE010000542.1 GCA_020426345.1 Planctomycetaceae bacterium | reverse complement strand
AGGAACCTTTCTTCCTTGCCGTCGGCTTCCTGAAGCCCCACCTCCCTTTTGTCGTACCGAAAAAATACTGGGATCTGTATGATCCGAACTCCATTCCGGAACCAGCCATTGATCATCTCCCCGAAGGCTCTCCGGAGTTTGCAGGCCATGTGAATGGTGAACTGCATGCCTATCCAGGCGTCCCCCAGAGCAATCCTCTTCCAAAGGAGTTTGCGAAAACACTTCGCCATGGCTATTACGCCTGTGTCAGTTACATCGACGCACAGATTGGCCGTTTGCTGGATGGTCTCGACCGGGAAGGTCTGACTGACAACACGATTATCGTTCTGTGGGGGGACCACGGCTGGCAGCTTGGCGACCATGGACTCTGGCACAAGCACACCAACTTCGAACTCGCGACGCGATCACCTCTGCTGATCAGTGTTCCAGGTCAGAAGACTGCCGGGCAGACGTGTTCTGCCCCTGTGGAGTTTGTCGATGTCTACCCCACACTGGCAGACTTGTGTGGGCTCCCGGCGCGGAACGATCTTGCCGGGATGAGTCTTCGAAAGTACATCGAAAATCCTGCTTCGCCGATGCAGAAAGTGGCCATCAGTCAGTACCCTCGCAATGCGGGCTCCGAAGGTGGCAGCGTGATGGGATACAGTATTCGTAATGAACGATGGAGGGCTACATTCTGGCGGCAGCGTGGTGGTCAGCTGATTGTGGCAACTGAGCTGTATGACGAGGAGAACGACCCGAACGAAAGAGTGAGTCTTCATGATCGCTCGGAGAATGCTGCGGTTCTTGAGTCGCTGAAGAAATTCCTGCCCGATCCTGCAGGTTCTGCTGTGGTTCCGAAAACAGTCGTGCCAGAAAAGTCCGGTCGGTCGGCACCGAAGGAGGATCGGGATGCTCGATATGATCGCCTTTATCCTGGCAAGTCCTCGTTGACTCTGGAGGAATACCTGGCAAAGCAGGGGGACAAGACAGCCGCAACGGAACGATTCGGGAAATTCGACACGAACGATGATGCTGTCGTAACACGGGACGAATTCATTAGATCCGGAAACAGGTAGAGATATTTCGCCGACACTATCCACATTCGTGTCAGTCCACATCAGAATCGTCAAATGATAGACCGGTGCATCACGCTTGCGATGGCAAAGGGTTCGCGGTCCAGCCTCTTCGAATCCACCGCGCTGGCAATGCCGAAGGAACTGCCTTCGACCCCCGCAGAAACCGTGATTTGAGCTGCATCTGCCCCCCCCCTGGGATCAGATGATCAAGGTTCTGCTGGCGGGAGGGGAGACGCTGCAGAAGATGCAGGCGCCCGAGGAACCCTTGACTATCGCCGCAGTCAACCGTGCCCCAAACACAAGATGGAACCGTTCCTCCCCTTCCTGATTTGGGTTTGAACAGGCTCGGAATTCGAGCTTTCTGCACATTCTCTCAATAGGAATTCCACTTGGCGCCAATGCAAGAGATGAGAAGAAATGGAAATTCTTGATTTGTCTGCTGAAGGAGACCGACGCTGGGTCGATCACGGGATCATGTTGCCGTGGATCCGGGAGCAGCTTCAAGTTCTGTTGAACTGCTGGTGCGGACCCTGGCCAATGTGCGGACACAACCTTCCGGAGTCCGCTGACCCCGATGAACAGCCTCCGTCAAGTAACGGAGTAATATTAAAACCGGTGCATTATTTTCCAGTGCCATTTTTTTTGATGGACCGGCTGATACGCACTAATTCGTGATGCAACCGGACCATGCCGTGCGTATCCTGTTTGCAGTACGCCAGTAAGTTCTTGCGGACCTCTTCGGCTTCTCTACCCGTGATTTCGCCTCGGACCATTCGAGCGTATTTGGCGACGGCAGCATCTCCGTCGCGAATCGCGAGGCCCTCGTACGTGTCGCCGACGAGCGTGGGTAGCGTGACTTTGATTGAGCTGCGCCCTCGAAATCCCGGATGATAAACGTACTCACGAAATGCCTTTTCGAGATCGAACAATCGGTTCACGCATTTCTGCAAATCCTTTTTCAGTTCAGGAAACAACTTTGCAAAAGAGTTCAACATCGTCTTCTCGAAGGACGAGTACACAATGATCGAGCCGCTCTCCTCAAGATCCTCAAGTAGTTTTTCGACAAGTTGTCGACGCTGGTCCCGCGAAGCATCTGCGAGGAATTCGTGGTGCTTGATTACTTCTCCTGGGGCGTGACAAACATGCAATGAATACTGAGTGACGATCTGTTCATGCGGTCCCACGTCAGGAAACATGGGGATGGCAGACTTCACTGTTTCGAAATCGAGATAATAAGCCGGCCATTCGACGTCTCGAAGGAACAAGGCGAGTCCAATCTTGGAAATTGACGGTTTGCCGCCGACAACGGCTTTTCGAACTCGATCCTGGTTCGGTGTCAGCGTTACACCTTTGGGAATCTTCGAGATCTTATTGACATTCAGATTTGTCAGCTTGTTGAACAGCGACTTGCTCAAACGAGGGAGGTCAAAAATATGATCTGAATCGTTATTCTCAATACACTTCTGGCCGAAATGCGGACAACTTCGGCAGGCGAAAATTAATTTCGGGGCGGGACGCTCTGCCCCCAAAACGGCGGCCGCAATCGAATCAGACACTTTTTCAAAGACTTCAGCGATCTCCCATAAGTCGTCAGTCGCCTCATATTCCAGAAACAGATCGTGGTCGTCCATGCCGGGCCGAAAATCGGATGAGATGAGGAGCAACGCTGCCGATTTCACCTTCACGCCTGCTCGCCGAGCTACCATTAAGGTGTACGCGAGGTCTTCCCAATATTCGGAGTTCGGATTGATGCCGGATTTGACTTCGATCAGTTTCCATTCTTTTCCAGAACGTACCAGGATGTCGGCCTTAGCCGCATATTGATCGACGACGAATGTGGCTTCAAAGATTTCGGGAACCGTTTTGTCTGCCATCCATGCTTTGGTTTGTTCCGCGGCAATGTCGAGAGTGGGATGGTCAACAAGACACCCTCTGGAATACAAACTACGGGCGCGGCAGCCAATTTCGAGCCCTTCATCCATCCGCAGCCGATCACCTTCTGTCGGCGTATCCGGACTGTGGCGAGTCAACCAGCCACGAGTTGGGCAGACAACGGCATTCAGAAAAGACGCCTTGTTAATCCGGATTTGTGTTTTGGCTCTGGCCATGGTTG
>JAGQQE010000541.1 GCA_020426345.1 Planctomycetaceae bacterium | reverse complement strand
CCAGCCGTTCCGGGTATTTCATGGTTTCTGGAAACCAACGTCAGAACGTATGTGAGGCATACGAACGGCGACACAGGCGTTTGGTTCTTTAGCCTGGACGCAAATTCTCGCTTGGCGGTCAGGATCGCGAGAACTTTTTGGCGACTTCCTTACTTTTACTCTCGCTTGAAACGTTTGAGTGACACCACCGGGAAAGATGAAAGCCGGACCTACACTGGATCCCGAGCAGATCGACAGTCAACCTCTTACAAGATCCGTATCGAATTCAAACCCACCGAAGAACTTCAGGAAGCGCAGGACGGCACGCTCGAGCATTTCCTTCTGGAGCGTTACCTGTTGTTCGCAGCCGGAAAGACAGGTAGCGAAATCTATTCCGGACGCGTGCATCATGTGCCATATCAGTTCCGGAAGTGCACCGTCCATGAGTGCTCCCAGCAACTGCTGACAGCTTCAGGAATTACATGCGATAATGGCCTGCCCGTTCATGCAGCCCATTCGCCGGGCGTTGAGGTCGTTGTGTCACCCCTGCAGAAACTCTGATGTGAATCAGCGTCTACTCGATGGCCTGCATGAAATAGAGGCATCGAATGAATGATGACGCGAATGCCTCGAAAACCTCCATTCTCTTCGGCATTTGAGTCTCGTTTTCCGCGATTCGTCAAAAACGGCATTTATCTTTTAGGCGGAAAGCAACAAAATGCTTGACGAATCACACCGATGGTGGATTCTTGATGCGTCACGCATATTTTTCGGCGTCTCTGGACAACTCGATGTCTGCCTTGCTCAACATTACGACGATGATTGCATTCGCAACCCATGCCTTGCTGGGCTGTTGTCTGCACCATAGTCACCACCGATGCGTGGGTACCCTGAGCTCTGTAGACACTGAGAATTCATCCCCGACCGCGACCAAAACGAGACCAGACGGTCATTTCCGCCAGACTGTGGGGCAGAAGCACGCGTGTGGTCATCGCCATCAGACCTGCGGTTCCAGTCGCGCCAACCCGGCGAGTGGGCAGGACGTCCCTGATAGTCCGCAGTGTCCTCACGAATGTGACGGATTTGACTGTGGCCTGGTTGCAGCGAATTCGATTCGTCACGCGGTCGATCTCGTGCTGTGCGGCCATACCGTCTGCTCTCGTCTGTGCGTCCTGACGCCTGAGATCACAACGCATTGCGCTGTCAGTGTCACCCACGATCTGGTCATTCTGGACGCACAAAGTGGCACTGCTGTGTCGCGTTGTGCGCAGAATTCTGTCTGGCGCGTCTAGAAGCCCCGCATTGATTGCTCGTGCCTCTCTCCAGCAGGCGCGACTAGCCCTCGTTGGTGTGAGCTCGAATCCGGTTCACCAGCCAGCAGCCTTCGTTCCTTCCGGCCCCACTGGCTGCACGCACATTGGTTGCTTGGGTCTGCGATACAACTTTCGCATCCCGGGCGATCATATGCTGGCATCTGTAATCAAACAGTCAGGCTGGTTTGCGCACAATTCATTTCCACGGAGACATTCCGATGAGTACTTCCAATAACGCTTCAGCAGTAAAGGCTTCGCGTGTTCGACGCGGTGTGCAGTTGACACTGATCGTGGTTTGCCTTGTTGTAGCTGCCACTTTCGTCCAATGGTATCCAACCCTGGATCAGGCGATTTCCAGAGTCATCTCCTCCCGTCGACCGCAGGCCTCGGCCCTTGACAGTCACAGCGAAGATCATGGCGGGCATGATCACGCTGGTGGTAAGCATACTGATAGTGAACATGCCGGACACGACCACGGTGCCGCGGATGCCGGGCTGGAACTTTCGGCCCAGGCCAGAAAAAACCTGGGGCTAACAAGTGACTACATCGAGATGGTGAGGCTCACGAACTTCAGGCGTTTCGTCACCGTTCCCGCGATAATTGCAGCACGCCCTGGGCGAACTCAGGTACATGTTGCCACGCCGTTGAATGGAGTGATCACGCATGTGCACGCGGTGACAGGCGAATCCGTCATGCCCGGGACATTGTTGTTCGAGATACGATTAACACACGAAGACCTTGTTCAATCGCAAACGGATTTTCTGAAATCTCTTGGCGAACTGGATGTGGAGATGAGAGAAATGCAGCGGCTTAGAGCAGCTGCACAAAGCGGAGCGCTGTCCGAAAAGACGCTGCTTGATCGACAGTATGCTATCGACAAGCTGCAATCGCTGCTGACCGCGCAGAGAGAAGCATTGCATCTGCATGGATTATCGGACCGACAGGTTTCGGAGATCGAGACATCACGCAGACTGCTGCGCGAATTACGTGTTTTCGCGCCGATGATTGATGAACATGATCATGGGGACGAACTGAAACTGGCCGACGATTCCATGATTCCGGTCGCGATTTCAAAGCAACCTGCGACCAGGGCGGATAGGCTTCGGGATGAACAGGAGGAAAGGCTTGATAAGGAGAATCAAGCCCTGGACCAGTCCCTGGAGGCGACCATGGTTCCACTGGTGATTGAGCAATTGAATGTTCACAAAGGGCAGGCGGTCGCTGCCGGTGACATGCTTTGTACAGTGGCTGACTACAGCAGACTTTACATTCAGGGCGACGCTTTCGAACAGGACATTCACTGGTTGAGCGATGCGCGAAAGAATGGCTGGCCGCTGGTGGCAGTCTTCGACGCCGGACAGGGTAAGCAGGAACTAAACAACCTGAACCTGTCTTACATTGGAAATGTGGTTGACACTCAAAACCGAACGCTCCCCTTTTATGTGGACCTGAAGAACGAGATTCTTGAAGATCAGTTCAACGACGAACACCAGAGATTTGTCGTCTGGAAGTACCGTCCTGGTCAGCGACTTCAGTTGCGTGTGCCAATGGAAGAATGGGTCGATCAGATTGTTCTGCCCGTTGATGCGGTTGCGCGAGACGGTGCAGAGGCATTTGTCTTCCGACAGTACGGTGGGCACTTTGATCGAGTACCGGTTCATGTGGTTTACTCGGATCAGCGGTCTGTCGTCATCGCCGCAGATGGAGAATTAAAACCGGGGGCAGTTGTTGCGTTGAAGTCTGCCCATCAGATGCAGATTGCCATGAAGATCCAGGCTGGCGGTGGTGCGGATCCACATGCCGGACACAACCACTAACAGTGGCTGGCAGCCTGTTGAAAAACGGGACCGGCTCGAGCAGGAGACCTTAAAACACGATGGTTTCCGTTCGTCCTGCGTGCCT
>JAGQQE010000540.1 GCA_020426345.1 Planctomycetaceae bacterium | reverse complement strand
TGGCACATAGACTATTGCTCTGTCCGCTACCGATGGGGTGTAGACTTTGCTAGACTGTGTCATGATCGAACGGGGCCGTTTCTGCCACGCATCGAAGGTACTAAGCAATGGAAAAATTGACTGATTACGTGAAGACCGCCGAGGCTGCGGAAATCCTAGGCGTTTCGCAGACGACCCTGAGGAAATATGCCGAGTCCGGAAAGATTCCGGTGCGGAAAAACCCGGCAAACGGATACCGATTGTTTCTGCGAAGCGATCTGGAGAGGTTTCTTCGTGAGGCAGCACAACCTGTGGCTGTTCTACGAAAAGCCAAATAGGACAAATTGAATTTTTGAATGTCGGCGACAGCGACATGGAAACAACAGGCAGCTATCGGCCGTTTGCCGATGCTAAATGGGTGCGCGAACAACGATGGCCAAAGCAACAAACTGGACGACTGCTTCGGAATCCAAATTCCCGTGGGAACGGGATGCATTGGACTTCGTGCGCGAACTGTTTCCAGGCCGAGACCCTTACCGAGCGTGGGCCAATTTTGAATTCATCGCGGATGATGGCAGTGTCAACGAAGTTGACTTGCTGGTGTTTACGCCACAGGGCTTCTTCCTGATCGAAATCAAAAGTCGTCCTGGTCGATTATTCGGCGACGCCGGCACCTGGACCTGGGAGACAGACGGAAAGTTTTCAACGGTGGACAATCCGTTGATGTTGGCCAACCTTAAAGCCAAGAAGCTAAGGTCTCTGCTTCAGAAACAGAAAGCCTTCAAGAAAAAAGGCCAGTTACCCTTCCTCGAAGCTCTGATTTTCTGTTCTGCACCAGACTTGAAGTGTGAATTACAGGGAAACGCACGGCACCGGGTCTGCTTGCGCGACCGCGAGGCAGCTGGCGACAAGAAAGCAAGGGCCGGCATCCTGGCCGCGATCATGCGTCGCGAATGTTCGGGGCTCGATTCGTATGCCAGAGGCACACATGACCGGCCCATGGCTAAAGTCATCAGCCAAGCAATGGATCAGGCTGGCATCCGTCCATCGCAGCGAATGCGGAAAGTCAGCGACTACCAGCTCGAACAACTGATCGACGAAGGTCCAGGCTATCAGGATTGGATTGCTTCGCACTCTCAGGTCGCAGAGTCTAAACGACGAGTGCGATTGTATCTTGTCAGAACCGAAGCAACCCCGGAAGACCGTTCTACGATTCAGCGAGCTGCATTACGCGAATTTCAGATCCTGGAGACGTTGGAACACCCGGGTATCCTACGCGCCTTCAATTTCACCGAGCATGAACTTGGCCCCGCACTGCTGTTCGAGCACGACGTGCTCAGTATGCGGTTGGACCACTATCTAGCCCAGCAAAAAGACAAGCTGAGCATCGAAACGCAACTCGACCTGATCCGACAGATTGCCGAAGTCGTCCGCTACGCTCACGACAAGAAGGTGATCCACCGAGGACTTTGCCCGCAGAGCATCCTTGTTTCCAACCTGGATGGGGATCGGCCGCGAATCAAAATCTTTAATTGGCAGGTTGGCTATCGACAAGGCACAACGTCGTCGGGTGTTTCGCGAGCCGTTAGTGCGACATCGCACGTTGACAGATTGGTCGATGATGCAGCGACTGCATACATGGCTCCCGAGGCACTCACGGAAGCCAACACCGGCGAACATCTGGATGTCTTTTCTCTCGGTGCGATTGCTTATCACATCTTCTCCGGCGTGAAGCCAGCAGCCAGCGCCGTCGAGCTCAGTGAGAAATTGCGTGAAACAAAAGGACTGCAAATCAGCTCAGTCCTGAACGGTGCCAGCGAATGGCTGCAAGAGCTGGTTCGGTATGCAACCAACCCGGTCGTGCCAGATCGGATGGGCGGCGCGGCTGATTTTCTTGGCATCCTGGATGAGGTCGAAAACGATCTGACCGAACCCGATCACGATTACATCGACGACCCGTCCCTAGCTGCCATCGGCGATCTACTTCCGGGTGGCTACACCGTCGTACGCCGACTTGGTCAGGGGGGATGCAGCGTTGCATTGTTGGTCGAGCGTGACGGTCAGGACTATGTTTTGAAAGTTGCCAACGATCCAGGCCAGAACGACCGCGTGGCTGATGAGGCCGATGTTCTCAGCAAAGAGGAGATGCGTCATCCGTGCATCGTGGACTTCGTTGATTCACTGGAGATCGGACAGTATCGCGGGTTTCTGATGCGGCCGGTTTATGCCGAGAAAGAAAAACGCGTCATCGAAACACTGGGGCATCGGTTGCGGAAAGAGGGCCGACTGCACATCGATCTCCTGCAACGCTTTGGTGAAGACCTGTTGGGTGTCGTCAATCATCTTGAAGAACAAGGTATTCCACATAAGGACATTAAGCCCGACAACATCGCGGTCGGCATGGTGGGCCGAGGCAGCAAACTGCACCTTGTGTTGTTCGATTTCTCCCTTTCGCGAACTGCGGCTGAAAACATTCGCGCGGGAACGACGGGCTATCTCGATCCGTTGCTTCCACTGAGAAAGCCAGCTCGCTGGGACCTGCATGCCGAGCGTTACTCTGCTGCGATGACGTTGTACGAGTTGGCAAGCGGTACTTTGGCCAAATGGGGCGATGGCAATACAGACCCATCGCACCTCAGTCCAGATACTGAGATCACCATTGATGCGGAGTTATTTGATCCGGCACTCCGTGAACCGCTGACGGAGTTCTTTAGCCAGGCGTTTCGACGCGACATCAGTGAGCGTTTTGATAATGCCGAAGAAATGCTTCGGTCCTGGCGTGAGTCCTTTAGCGGATTGGATTCAACAGGCACGCTTTCTGATCACACCGATGAATCGCAACTGCGAGAGTTACTGGCCTGTGCCACCTTTGACACCACAATCGGGGAATTGGGACTGGGAACTCGGGCGACGAATGCCCTGGATCGGGCCAACATCCTGACAGTTGAAGACCTGCTCACAGTTCCCATGCGTCGCTTGCTTCGTTTGCGAGGCGTTGGCAACAAGACTCGCCGCGAAATCGCCGCAGCGGTCAAGATTCTGCGAGACTTGCTTGGCAAACCGGAGAAGGAACAACCGCTCGTTCCAGAAACCAGCGACAGTGAAACCGAAGCCGTCGATGTTGCCAACCTGAGCGTTGACCTGCTGGCTGACCGATTGTTGAAAACCGGCGGGCGAGATGGCGACACATTCCAACGCAGCGTTCGTCTGCTGCTTGGACTCGATCCTGAACTGACGG
>JAGQQE010000539.1 GCA_020426345.1 Planctomycetaceae bacterium | reverse complement strand
CATGGGAACCCGATGAGGTGCGGAAGGTGCTGGATCGATTGCCCGGCGTATTTCCACAACCGGAAGAGCATCAGGGGCCCTATAAAGTCTGTTATGAAGTGGACACTTCGCTCGCGCCGAAACCTGCAGCGATTCGAAAATTACTGCGCGAGGCCGGGTTGCGGGCTAAGGTGGTGTTGTCACTTGGTATGTACCTGGATGTAATCCCCGTTCGTGGTGGAGCGGATTTGTCGATTCGGCACCTGCTCTGGAAATGGGGCTTTCTGCCGGAACGGGTCCTTGTGGCTGGCGATTCCGGTAATGATGCCGGCATGCTGCTTGGAAAGACTCTGGGAGTCGTCGTTTCGAACTACAGCAGCGAGCTGGAACATCTTCGGAAACGCCCCCGAATCTATTTTGCTTCAACCCCCCATGCCTCTGGTGTGCTCGAAGGTATCGAGTACTACCAGTTTATGAATGATATTGTGATCCCCAATGACTGGATCGACTGACCCCGGAACAGAATCGGCAGAGTCTTCGGATGATCTTGCTTTCAAGTCGAATTTGACACTTCAGCGATTGAATCCCCGCCTGCAAATTGTTTGGCAGGAACTGGACGACATTGCCCTGCAGCGTGAATTCGATGTGCGTTTGCGCCAGCATTGGAAGGACTTGTTCAGAATTCTGCTTCATCTCTATGGGCACCGCTACGATTTCTTCTTTCACGTCGAGCAGGTGCTGGTGACGGCTGCGCAGGCGTTTTGCCACCGATCGGATTCGTTGAGAGAGCTCGATCGCCAGCGGATAAATGATCCGGAATGGTTTCAGTCTCAGTGCGTTGTCGGTGGTGCCCTGTACGTGGATTTGTTCAGTGAGAATCTCGGGCGGCTGCGGGAGCATATTGGTTATTTTCAGAAACTGGGGCTGACCTATTTACATCTCATGCCTTTATTCGCCGTTCGCCCCGGTGACAATGATGGTGGCTACGCGATCAGCAACTACCGATCTGTCGACCCTCGACTTGGCACCATCGAAGATCTGCGGTTACTTGCTGACGACCTGAGAGCGGCGGGCATCTCGCTCGTGCTCGATTTTGTCTTTAACCATACATCAGAAGACCATGAATGGGCGATGCAGGCGCAGGCAGGTGTTCGGGAGTATCAGGAGTTCTATCACATATTTCCTGATCGCCGTTTGCCTGATCAGTACGAAGCCACTCTTCGGGATATTTTCCCGACGGTGCGTCGGGGAAGTTTTACGCGACACGACGAAATGTCTGCGTGGGTCTGGACCACATTCAATAGTTTTCAATGGGACCTGAATTATCACAATCCGGCTGTATTCCGAGCCATGGCAGAAGAAATGCTGTTCATTGCCAACACCGGAGTCGACGTGCTGCGTCTGGATGCTGTCGCTTTTATCTGGAAGCAAATGGGGACCAGTTGTGAAAACCTGCCGGAAGCTCATCTCCTGATCCAGGCATTTAATCTGATGGCACGGATCGCAGCGCCCTCTCTGGTCTTCAAGTCGGAGGCGATTGTTCATCCGGATGAAGTGGTGAAGTATATCTCTGTGCGGGAATGCCAGATTTCTTACAACCCAACACTCATGGCGTTGTTGTGGGAATCACTTGCTACTCGAAAGACGTCTCTGCTGGTCAAGACGTTAAGTCATCGATATCGACTGCCTGAGGGGACTGCCTGGGTCAACTATCTGCGGTGCCACGATGATATTGGGTGGACGTTCGATGATCAGGATGCCGCGGAAATAGGGATCAATGGTTACGATCATCGCCGATTCCTGAATGAGTTCTACACCGGGCAGTTC
This sequence comes from Planctomycetaceae bacterium, assembly GCA_020426345.1. Lineage (GTDB taxonomy): Bacteria > Planctomycetota > Planctomycetia > Planctomycetales > Planctomycetaceae > F1-80-MAGs062. The sequence goes on along the minus strand of JAGQQE010000539.1, from coordinate 1,427 downwards.
AAAGGATCGTTTGCTCGCGGAGTTCCGTTTCAGCACGACCCCAAGACAGGGGACATGCGGATTTCAGGCACACTGGCGTCACTTGCCGGACTGGAGCAGGCGATTGAACTGGATGACCCCGAGCTGAAAGAACTGGCCGTCCGGCGAATCCTGTTGTTACACGGTATCACATTGAGTATCGGAGGTATCCCCCTGATCTATCTGGGAGAAGAATGGGGAATGCTGAACGATTACGACTTCGTGAAGGACCCGGCGAAGGCCGGTGATACCCGTTGGGTCCACCGACCGAAAATGCAGTGGCAGTTTCTTGAGGATCTGGGAGAAGACGTTCAGTCGACTGAAGGTGTCATTCGGAACAGGATTTTTCGTTCATTGCAACGCATGATTTTTCTGCGACAGAATCTACCCGCCCTGCACGGCGCGCAGATGGAATTGTTTGATTCCCATGAAGTTCGGGTTCTTGCATTCGTCCGCGCCCACGAAGGCAATCGTCTGGTTGTTCTGGCAAATTTCAGTGAAGAACAGTGTCAGCTTCCGGGCAATTATCTTCGCACTGCAGGGATGGGAAGATTCTTCCGCGATGCGATCAGCGAAGTTGAGTATCCGACCTCGGAACCCCTGAATCTTGATGCCTATCAGATCCTGTGGCTGGAACGCGTGTAGTTGACCCCGACGCTGAACCCGTACGCTACGGTTAGATCGGCCTGTTACGTTTGAAGTGAGGATTCTGTGCCACGGATAAAAGCCCTAGCAACGGACCTTGATGGAACGCTCATTCCATTGGCGGACCGGAAAGAGAACATCGATGATCTGAAAAAGCTGTGTGCGCTGCTTCATCGGCATCAAATGGATCTGATATTTGTAACCGGCCGACATTTTGAATCGGTCATGGCGGCAATCGATCAACATCAGTTGCCTCGACCTGAATGCATGCTCTGCGATGTCGGCACGACCTTTTGGAGACGGAGTCCTTCGGGGTACGAGATTGATTCGGTTTACACAGAGCGATTGCGGCAGATTGCGAGTGATATGGATCAGCAGCAGGTTGCTGCTGCTGCGGCTGCCATCGGATCACTGAAATTGCAGGAACGCGAGAAACAGGGAATGTTCAAACTCAGTTTTTACCTGGATTCCTCAACGCTGGACGTTTCCGTGAATCGATTGAAGGCAAAGATTCAGCAGGGAAGACTGCCATTCGATTTGGTGGCCAGCGTGGACCCATTCAATGGAGTTGGACTGCTGGATATTCTTCCGAAAGGAGTCTCCAAAGCCTTCGGTCTGCACTGGTGGTGCGAGCAGACAGGCCTACGGCACGATCAACTGATCTTTGCGGGAGATTCGGGTAACGATCGAGCTGCATTAGCGTCCAGTCACAAGGCAATCGTCGTGGCGAATGCTCCCCGAACAATGGCAGAGGAGATTATTGC
>JAGQQE010000053.1 GCA_020426345.1 Planctomycetaceae bacterium | reverse complement strand
CCATCGGCAATTCTGCCGCATCATGCGTGGCGTCATTTTTGCCCAGACTGGTCATTTCGTTTTCAGGCAAACGGGAATCCGGCCTGAGCCCGCTGCAAAAAATTCAGGGCGTTTCATCAGAAATCCGAGGCACGGCGGCCGCACGGAAGCTGGCGAGCGGGAACCATCTTTACCCGTACGGCACCTTCGTGGTACGGTTCGCGCGAATTCTGCGCTGGCAGTGCATTGACTCAAAGGATTGGTGGTCATGAGCCTGAATTACCCTTCAGACGTCCGGTTTCGCTGTTCAAACGCCGCATTACTTCCTGTGGCGTGCACATTGGTGTTGGTGATTGCCGGATGTGGAACGGGCGACGAAGTTCAGTCGGCAGCTCCTGACGAGCAATTGATGAATGACCTTCTGGCCGATTTTCCGAACGGCGACGGCATGGAGACTGGCGACGGCGCTGATCTTTCCGGCCCGGATCCCGGTCCCGCTTCTGCCGGATCAGGCAATCGCGGGTCAGGAATTCATTCGACGGTCAGTTCTGCGGGTGCAGCGCCGCCCGTGCAGAATGGCCATGGCGAACGACTGGAGCTGCGATTGCAGCAGGGGGACCGATTTCCGCTCATCAAGACTGTGGAGCAACATCTCATCCAGAAGTCGGAGCAGTTCCCTGCAACAGCGCATACAAAGCTGGAACTCACACTGGCCATTACCGTTGAGCAGGTTCGGGCCGATGCCGTGCTGATGGGCGTACGATACTCGCGAGTGAACTATTCGCACGATATCAATGGAAGTCGTCTCGAATACGATTCCGCAATTCATCAGTCAGGCTACCCCCGCGACGCCGAACCATATGCCGGCATGGTGAATAATGGGTTTTCTTTCTGGCTGGGGCGCGATAACAAGATTCGCGAACTGGTTGGCTATCAGGAGTTCCTGGAACGCTGTGTGCAAAATGTTCCCGTCGAACGGCGACAGGCGATGCTTTCTGAAATCTCGAATCGCTTTGGCGACGACGGGGTTGCCAACTTTGTGGATGACAGCATCGGGTTGCTTCCGTACGACACCAGCGTGGATGCCAGTGCGGCCACTCGCGTTGCCAGGGGCGATGTGTGGACGCGTGAAACACGGTTGATGCAGCCCGCACCGGTGTACGTGACGTCAACGTATCGCCTGGTCGATTTGAATTCCGAAACGGCAGAAATCGAAATCACGGGACGCATTGCTTCCGGCGAGAGTCTGCCGACGTCGGACAAATCGATGCTGAAAATCAGTGGCGGACACAGTATGGGCAAATGCACTGTCGATCGTTCGACGGGCCTGCCGCTTGATGTCACCGTGACCCGGTTCGTCAACATGATGATCACGCTGCCCGATGGTCAACAGGTTCCACAGGATAAGCAAATCATTACGCAGATACGCGCCTTTCCAGAAACACACGGACCCGTGGTACAGCAATCGCCGGCAGGTGGTTTCCAGAACGGTATGCAACTGCCGGCCGGGTATCAGCCATTGAATAATGCCTTGCAGCCACCTGGTGGTCTGCAGCCCGGCGCGGTGCCGTCTGGTGGCGTGCAACCTGCCGGATTCAATCCCGCCAATGCAGGTCACACAACACAGATCCCGGGGCAGTACTCACAGAATCCAGTGCAGCCTGCTGTCTGGACAACAACACCCGGACAACAGCCGCCCGTGATCCCCGCCACCGGAGGTTCTTCGCCCCGTCTTACACCGGGAACCAATGGAACGACCCAATCAATGCAACAGCCGGGATCGACAACACGAGCGACGTATTAGTCCGGGGTATTCTCTTGCCAGAAGCCAGCCATCGTTTCGGTGTTCAGTACAGTCCTGATCCAATCTCGATGCAGTGTCAATCCTGTGCTTCAGTGGATTCACCCGATCCGCTTCTTCGCTCAATCGCCGGCTTGCAATAAGCATACAGATTCAGATCCCGAAGCTCGTCTGCAAGGCGTTCCAGGCTGCAGTTGTCGAGAGATTGCTGCACCTCATCGACCAGCAGGTCAGCAAACTGGTCTCGAGCGCGGTGCAGAAGGACCCGTGCATTTCCTGTGCTGATTGGTTTCCCCGTCCTGATTGAAATCGCCTCGGCAATTTCCGGGGACTTCATGTCCGGATTTTCAACCTTCAACTGCATCAAACTGAACAGCGGGCGACCGGTGCGTTCTTCAAGCTGAGCCAGAGCCGACCAGGCCTTCTTCAGCAGCTCTTCACTCCAGACCTTGTTGAAGTCTGAATCACTGTCGGTATTACTCGTTTGTTCGTCTGCAGCATCGGGCATCTGGCTGCCCAGAGCGACGAGCTTGTCTCGCCCTTTTCGGCGGTGATGTTCGGCAACAAGGCGAAACAGGATCGTCTTCAGAAAGCTGCGAAAGCGACCACGTTCTGCATCAGCGCTGTCGTATTTTCCCGTCAGAAATCGCACCGCGAACTCCTGAAACAAGTCGTCTGCGAGATCTTCGTTTCGCGTTGCCCCCATCAGATAACGTTTGATGGCCGCACCATATCGATCCAGCATCTGCTGTCGCGCCGATTTCGAATGGGAAGCGTCCGGTGACTGAGCTGATCGAACCATGGACCACATCGTCTCAATGCGACTGATATGCTGTTCGTTGAAATCATTCGTCATAACTACTCCCGGTTTTCCACGGCTTCAGTCATCAATCGGCGCTCACATGCAACACGTGAGCGGGGTCAGCTTTGCAGTGCGGCCGGGCATCGGAAGCCATCTGTCGAAAGGAACACACAAGCGACATCTGTTCATTCACGAAATTTCTGATCGTTGGTGCAGTTTGTCGTTTGTTCGTTTCATGTGCTACAGATTGCTCCGTTTTCCTGATGAAATTCAGATGCCCGCTGCCCGGGAGTACATTCAACGCTCCGGAAACTGTAGTCTGCGGTTCACGTCTGCGCAGCGTTGGCAATTCTAAACGACCAGGGCTGACGATCTCATTCTGACAGGGCTGCCGAGGTGTACATTTCATGCTGGATGAATCTGCAGAACGTGACCTGCTTCTTGCGGCAAAGGCCGTCGATCAGGAAATCATCACACCTGCTGATCTGGCTCGCGCCATCGCTGAGTGGAACCAGAATCTGAAAGTTCCGCTCTTGAAATGCCTGGAATCCTGTTCCAGCCTGAATGACGAGCGACGAAGACAGCTGCAGAATCTGTTTGATTCTTTCGACGATTCGCTGGATGTCGAGATCGCTGAAAGCATCGAAGACAGCGTGTTCGGCAAGCTCAACGACGTGCTTGCGGATGCGGGCAACGAGCCCGTGAAAGCCAGCATCGCAAAATGGAGCGGGCTGGCGACCGGTGGGCGTGTTCTTCAACTGGTGTCTGAGAATCATCGATTCGAAATCATTGCTGAACACGCCCGTGGTGGACTCGGCGAGGTGCTTCTCGCTCGAGACCGCCAACTGAATCGCAAAGTAGCGCTGAAACGGATTCGGGAGAAGTGGGCAGACAACGAACACGCCCGATCGCGTTTTCAGCTGGAAGCGGAAATTACGGGGCGTCTTGAGCATCCCGGAGTCGTTCCTGTCTATGCACTGGGCCAGCGTCCGGACGGCGAAATCTATTACGCAATGCGATTGATTCGGGGCAAAAGCCTGGAGGCTGCAGCGGATGAGTTTCACTCCGCGATGAAAGGACACAAGCAACACTTTCAGTCGCCAGAGTTCCGGGATTTGCTTGGCCGATTCATCGACGTCTGCAACACCATCAGTTACGCACATAGTCGAGGGATTATCCATCGCGACCTGAAGCCGGCCAATATCATGCTTGGCAAGTACGGTGAAACTCTGGTTGTGGACTGGGGCCTGGCGAAACAGGTCGGCGTCCAGGAAGACATCCCCGATGACATCAAAGAGTCCAGAATTCTTTCCGACTCCGGAAGTGGATCCGCGCCGACTCAGTTTGGCAGCGCTGTGGGGACGCCACAATACATGAGTCCGGAACAGGCGATGGGGCGACTTGATCGCATGGGGCCACTGACCGATGTCTTCGGACTCGGTGCAACTCTGTACTACCTGCTCACAGGTACTCCGCCACAACCAGGTGATTCGCTGGAAAACATCCTGGAACGGATTGAGCATGGAGAATTCCCGAAGCCTGTCGAAGTTCATCCGGCTGTACCATTGCCGCTTCAGGCGATCTGTCTGAAGGCGCTGTCTGTTCGACCTTCCGGACGATATCCAACACCCACGGAGCTCGGCAGGGATATTGACCACTGGCTCGCTGACGAACCAATTGCCGTTTATAAGGATCCGATGCTGGTCAGGGCAACTCGGTGGGGCCGAAAGAACCAAACGCTCGCCGCTTCGACAGCCGTCGCGACCCTGCTGTTGATCGCAGGTGCATTTACCTGGAACGAGGTTCAGCATAACCGGCAACAACGGGAAGCTGAGATTGAGAAGGCGGAAGAAGTTCGAACGGCCCGCCTGAGAGATTCGCTCGGCTCTACGGCTAAACTGGTGGATCAACTGCTCGAGAACGGAAGATTCTCCACCGCCGTCTCGGTGCTGAACGGAGAAATAGAAACGCTGAATGACGAAGCCGATTTTTCTGCCGAATGCGAGCAACTGAGATTGCAGTCATCGCGACTGGAAAGCATCAACACCGCGTTAAGCCTCGCGCTGGAAGCACAGAAAGCCAACTTTCTGGCGATGGATGAAGACGAGATTATTGCTACGGTGAATTCGCTGGAGCTATTGGGAGTCTGGGATCACGCCGACTGGTGGAATCATTTGCCCGCCCAGGATCTGGATGCCGCACAGCATGATCATCTCAAACAGGTCGTCTACCGTAACCTGGTCTTGCTTGCCAGCACATACACCAAGCTGACAGGAATGAGAACACTAGCGGCATCCGGCGGCAAAATGCCTCCTACGATCGAAGGAAAGTTCCGCGCGATCTTCAGCAGGGACGGCAAAGACGAAGCTCGGGCTACCATCAAAATCTGCGACCTGGCCTCCAGATTTCAGTTCGCCGAATGTCTGAAGTGGTATCGTGGGATCGCAGCATTTCGCATCATCAAGGGCAGAATGGTGCCCGTCAGTCGACTGAAGAAGCCGAGAAATGCTGCCGACGCCTATGAACTGGGAATTATGACGGTCACCCGCGCAGTGAGACCGGACTTTCCGTTCACTCGGTATCGGGGTGTGAAAGACGATCTGATGAGTGCGCGCGAAACAATGGCCATCGCGTCCGAAATGTCGCCTGACCATTACTTCACACACATCGTGATGGCACAAAGTGAATACCTGACGGCTGAGGCGGCTGTTCAGGCCAATGACCCCGAAGCATGGCGCTATTACGAATCGTCCAAACAATCTTTCGGGCGATGCATCTCTCTGCAACCGGATTTGCCCTTCGCCTACGCGGATCTTTCGACGGTTTGCCTGCGTGAATATGAAGTCATCGACCGTAGTCAGACCCTGAGCAATGAAGATGTCGATCGGATTCAACATGATCTGCTGGAAAGCTGCATACAGTATGCATTAAACGCCGTCCGGCTGGGTCCCAATGAAGGCTGGGTCTACTGGCACTACGGCCATGCGCTGGCCGCAACCGGCCGACTGACTGAAGCAATGAGAACATACGCCAAGGCTCTTGAAATGAGCTATCGGTTTTCCGAAGACAGCAATTCCACGCTGGTCGATATGGACAACATTCGAGGACTGGACCGAATCATCTCCGAAACGACAAAGCGAGTCCAGAACGGGGATCGACGTTCACTGTTGAACGCAGTTCTGGCAGGTGCCTATCTGAAACAGTCAAACTACGAGACAGCTCGACCGTATGCACGAGCAGCCTGTGAAGTTGACGATGTCGATCCATTCGCATGGGTTATACGCGGTCAGCTGGCCCTGCACGATGGCGACTTCCAACTGGCCCTGAACTGTTTTGACAGGTGTTCTGCAGGGGACCCAAACTCCAGCTGGGCGGCCATCGGATCAGGGCTCGCATGTGAAGCTCTTGGCCGACTCGAAGACGCCAGGAACGCATTTCGCCGAGCACGCAATCTTGTCATCACCAAATACCATGCGGCCGCAGTGGAACTCGGAATGTGCCGTGTGCAGATGCGAAAAGGTGAAAACGAGGAGGCGGCGAAAAGTCTTCTACTGGCAAGAAAACTCTATCCCGCATGTCTGCTTGCTGAAGCTGAAATGATTGCTGATGAGCTCAACGTTCTTCCAGTCAAAGAAGCCATCGAATCGTCTCACTATATTTCGGTCGAGGACATTGTTCAAAACGATGCAATCCTGAAGTCAGAAGACGTACCCGTGCTGAACGGCGATTTCGAATTGCCACTCAATCGTTACTGGCACAACCCCGGAGCGCCGGCCTGGCATGTTGTGGGAGAAGGCGAATCCAACGCTGCCATCGATCCGCAGTCAACACACCATGGAACCGGTGCGCTTCACATCCGCACCAGTCGTATGGTCAACGGCGCGCGGGCCATGACTCGACAAACAATCACGGTCCAGGAATCCTCCGCGTACGAAGTGACCCTCTGGGCTCGTTCGGTACAGACTGCCAGGGACGCGGTCTTCCTTTGCGTTGTCGACGAAGATGACGATCCGGTTGTTCCTCTGATTTCCATCCCCGCAGGCCAGTACGACTGGAAAAAAATCAGTGGCACGTTCACTGTCCCGAAATCACGTCGCCGGGAACCACTTTCCCCAATGAATCTTTTCCTGATTTCGTCCGGCGTGGCCAACGTGCTGATCGACGACATTGCGATCACCCGAACAGGGGATTTTGCTGAATCCGAAGCGGACACACCTTAGCGAGCTCCTGCGAACGGCGGCCATTGTTGAGGAACGCCTGATGGGGCGTCGCTTCAGGCACCCGCGCGTCATCTGATTGACGCCAGGTGACATCACAACGAACACACCCCAGCCCCCCTGAACTAAGCCAAGTGTCCTTCGTAAACCGTTAACTAGTAACGGTTAAGGAAGATTCGGCATTTTTGGCACGTTGGTCGCTTATTGACCACGTTGTCCATTTCGGAGGTTTCTTTTTTACACGAAACAGGGAGAAGCGAAATGAAGAATCTGGTTGTGGCTGCGTGTGTAGCTTTGGTTGTTGCAGTGGCAGGTGGCGAAGCGAAAGCAGGTCATCATCACCGTTCGAGTTGTGGATATGGCGGTGGTTACTATCCGTCGTCCGGTTTTTCGGTGTCCGTTGGGTACGGTAGTTTCCCGCGCTACGCTGGCGGTGGAATCTATTCGGGTTATGCTCCATCGCGTCCGGTCTGGCATAACACAAGTCATTACGACTACCACCCACCCGAAGTTTACCGTCATCGCAATCACTATCACGTCGCGCCAGGTCACTACGATCTGCATCGAACCGGGCACTGGCACTACTGATTGAGTCAGTTGATTCAGTCGTCTCTATCGCCCGTGGTTGGAAGACCATCGCTGGAATCAAATCACGGGCTCCTTTCAAATCACGGGCTCCTTTCACTGTCCAATTCTTCCCGTATCAACTTCACTCGATCAACAGGATTCAGGCCATGACTCTGCAACGAATTTTCCTGGTACTTACGGTAGCCCTGCTCAGTACGTCAGCCGATGCCCAGATCCGCTTTCATTTTGGCGGAAATCCACACGATCAGCATGGTCATAGTGTTCACGGGCATTCCAGCATTCATGCCGGCTCTCACTATGTCATTCCACAGTTCGGAACAATGCCTCATGGAACTTATTCCGTCCGCAACGGCATTCACCTGTATTACCCCCAGACGGCATCGAGCCAGAATCTGAACGTTGCTCCCGCACCAGAGCAGATCGCGTTCGGTGAGTTTAATCACGTTGATGATCTCGCTCTGCGATTCGAAACACTGATGAACGAACTGTGCCTCGACCTTTACTACAACTACTCGCACAACCCTGGTTTTCGCGAAACATATGCCGAAGCCTACAGCCTTCTGCAAACTGCAAAATTCATTCACAATGCTGAACACCATAACGACCGTGATGCGATCCGAAGCCGACTGGGTGGCGCCGATCAACTGTTTCATCATGTCGAAGAAGATTTCCGCGGCTGGTCAAGGGTTCATCGACGACAGATTGGAACCATGGGTATCCTGACCAAGATGGAAATGGCAGAAGCAACACTTCATCATCTGATGCATGATGTTGGCGTCGCCGCTGCTGGTCCAGGTGAACAGGCTCCCGTACCGGCTGGCGAACTTGCTCCTCCGCCATCAGCCGTCGGTGGAGGATTCTGAGAGACCAGGCGAAAAGTAATGTCCGCATCAGAATCCCTGAGTATTGATCGGGTGACCGAAAGTCTCAGGACTTCTGCTGCAGGCACTAAAGCGATCGCATCAACAGAGTTTGGCGGAATCAGTGAAAAGACGTGAACGTGTTTCGACACATTCACGTCTTTTCATACGTGGATCGCTGCATTCCGGAGAAATTTCGAGCTCGCAAACCCGTGGATGACCGTCTGCGGCATGATTTGAAATAACCTGTTTTTCGGCATAACAGAACGCAGCCCCGGCACTTCGTCTTCGGGAGGTCAGAACATGCATGATTTTGCCAGACTGAAGCCTACCGAGCATATGCTGAAGTGGTTGGCGGCGTCGCCTTACGATGCCATCCTGAATGAGATTGAGGAAATCCTTCAACAGCAGGTTCCGGGATCCCAAGTCAAATCATTGACTGTGACTTCCGACCCGCAATGGCTGACCGGTGCCAGGCGGCAGGAAAACTCACAGCAGGCTATTCTGACGAGAACCGGGGTTTCCTTTGAGTTCGATTTGACGGTTGAAGCGCCCCATAGTGTCGAACATCGTCTACACGGAGTGTTCTCATGGGCCGGCGTGCATCTGGATGAACCAGAAAAGGCAAAAATGCGGGTCTGGTTTGATCTCGACGCAACACTGGAAACTCACGGAGCATCCGGCGCATTGCAGGAACGCATTTACTTCGAATGACTCAAGAGAAGTCGGACTAGCTCGGGTATTCGGTGGATGGAGTTGTTAGCAAGACTCCCACCAGCAGATCATAAGCGGCGTGACAACCGACCGTGATTCCAATTCCTCGCAGCAGAAAAATCGTCGCAAAGAACAAACCTGCTGCCGCGCGAAAGGAAAACGTGAACAGATTGAATGCGTCTGCAGTGGGCCCCACATGATGGGCCAGCGCGAACAGAAAGCTGGTTGATACCGCCGCCATGACAGCCGCCCATTTCCAGGGAAATTCGAACATTCGAAAAACGACCATCGCCGCAGGCACCATCAGAAGTCGGAACATGACTTCTTCGTAGACGCCGGCTCCGATAAACGAAACGGCCCGTGTCATCGCGGGAGAAATGGAATTTGTAATCATGGCGGTGTCAGTGGCCGCTGGTGTGATTTGTCGAAAGAAGAAATCATGCAGCTGGCCGAACACAACCAGTGCGATGGCAAGGATCAGACTTTCGGCAAACATCCCCGCAATCGTTTCCAGTCGAACGTTCCATGGATACTTCTGCGAAACGTGCCAGACCAACAGCACGCCAGCCACCAATCCCGGTAAGAGAACGCTCTGGAGACCAAAGCCAGACAGCAAACTTCGCAACCAGAAATCAGCCCCATTGCGTACAGCGTCTGCGTCGGTACCAGCTACGAACAACACACCCGCCTCATACACCAGAATCCATGGAATCAGGAAGGTGAGGCAGGACAGTGGACGTCGAGCTTCTGACCAGTAGTCGTTTTCCGGGATGGAAGATTCTTCAGTCATGAATCCGCTGGTTTCAGAGAAGACAGGTGGCTCGAGTGCCCTTTCGGCAAAGAATGCAGCTGTGTCACTACTGTATCGTCATCGATCCGCCTTCAGGTTTGACGATTATTCGTGCTGAATCGATTGTTGATGCTTCACTCCTCCCGAACGATCGACAGCGACGCAGGGGGAACAGCGTGACTTCGGAAATGTCGCGTGGGACCTTTTTCAGCGTGTAAGGGCTTTTTCGCTGTCGATGCCATGCCGCTGCGTGCCAGTGGTTCGCCGGCGTGCCACCGAAGCTTATGAGCAAGAATTGCCGATCTGCCCAGCTGCTCTTCAGTCGCGCTGAGGCTGAGGGCCGATGCAGAATTCGAGGGCGAGGCGCCTGCGTCAGTGGAATCGATGACATAGTCCCCATCACGAATCCCAAGAAGTTTCAGAATCTGCCCCTTCATCTGATGATTCCGTAGGTTCAGCGGACTCGCATCGGGCTCTGAAGAAAGTCTGATCAACACGGGACGGTAAAAATCGGCGACGGCCGGAGGTATCAGCATTTCTCCGGCAGAGAGCGAAGTTTCGTGGATCCACTGTAGGGCCGTTTGTGCAGACAGACACAACGAATCCAGCAGAGGCAGATCAGGTTGTTCTTCACTACCGCGGTGCCCGGGAACAGCAATCCCGCCAGCAAATATGGAATGCGGCTCAGCAGCAACACAGACCGGAGGTTGCATTGCGGAGGTCGAAGAAGTTGTTGAAGGCAGGATCAGTCGCAACTTTTCAGACGAAAGTTGTAATGCGCGAACTGCAACGTCTGAGGCACGCATCTCTGGCAGGATCGTTGAAGCGGTGTAGACCGAAATACGAATTTGCTCAACCGACCAGCCCGGATCCTTGTCCAGCCCCGCACATCGTCCGCTGTTCGAAGCCGAAAGCTCCGTAGGCAAAATCGGGCGCGAATTAGATCCTGAACAGTGTCGGACCACGGGGAGCCCGGGTTCCGGCAGGAGCAGCGAACCACAGGGAACAGAAATCGTTTCGCGTGAAATCGCATCGCAGAAGCTTGTGACGGATTCTTCGCTGACACATCGTTCAGCCAGAATCTTCTGCAGCCGATCCGTCCACATCTGCTGTGATTCCAGTCGCCAGATCTGGTTTTCCAGTCGGCTTGTCCACGCCTGCAGCGTCTTGAGCAAAACTCGCAGGTCTTTCAGCAGCGTCTGCGAATGGCTCGATTCCGAGATTTCGGCACTTAGCAAAGCGGCATCTGCAAGTCGCGACAGATCACAAATGTGTTCTCTTAATTGCCGCAGGGGACCATGTGTTGAAAGGGGGTGACTGAATGGACCTGACGAACGTTTATTGAGTCGCTTCAGCTGTTCCCGAAGCGCAAACAGACGGCGGGCAAAGGCCGGATCTGGTTCGTGGCAGGGATGATGCTGATGTGGACCGATCGCAGCATGAAGCAGGTCGGAAGAATCATCTGTTTTGTGGATGGCCAAAGAGAAGTCAGAAGGGATTGGGGGCTGAATGGAATCGATGAAGGGAGAATCCAGAAGCGAAATCACTCGCAAACTCCGGTTAGAAGGTTGGGTTGAATCTGCTGGATTCCTTCGCAAATCAACCATGCCGACGTGCGGGCAGCCGTTCCCGAGTCGTTCCATCGCCCAGTCACCCGGCTGGACTTCACAGAATACCGAACAGGTAAGATCGGAAAGATTCATATGACTTTAAGCTCTGCAGCAGTCTTTCCGGCTGGATCAGTTGCATCACAGGCCCGCATCGCCTGCGTCGTAGCATCCATGGCTGATATTCAGAATGGACGGGCCGTGAGCCGATCTTTCAGAGGCACGATTGATTATCCCTCATCAGGAATTTGAGACGGGTTACATGCATCAGGAAGCAACAAACCGGGCGTTTCTGGAACAAGTCGTCACCGCCATGCTGAATTGCTCTGGCTGTTGTTGCGGCTCATATACCCAGAGCACGGCACCACTTCCGTCCATCTCGGGTGTCATTTCTGTCGTGAACGACATTCGCGAGTTGTTGTTCCCCGGGGTCCATGACCTGCGAACTCCCCATTCATCGGATGCCATGTTTGAGTATCAGACGCTGCTCGCCCGCATCCAGTCTCGTCTTCGTATCGAAGCCAGTCGTGCGATTGTGCATCTGCGTCAAACGACGCTGAGAGTTGTCGACGAAAACGCAACACGCGTCTCCAGCCTGCCGGCTGCAACTGCCGACGAGCTGACGTCTCAGTTCATTGGCCGTTTGCCGGAACTGCGTCGCGTCCTCGGGAAAGACGTTGAAGCAGCTTTCAACGGTGACCCCGCAGCGAGATCCCCTGAAGAAATCCTGCTTTGCTATCCGGGCATCGAAGCCATCTTCGTTTATCGTATCGCCCATGAGTTATTGACCCTTGGTGTTCCGTACCTGCCACGGATCATGACCGAATGGGCGCATCGGGAGACGGGAATTGATATTCATCCCGGAGCAAAAATCGGAGAGTCGTTCTTCATCGACCATGGAACCGGCGTCGTAATTGGCGAAACGTGTGTGATTGGAAACCATGTGACGCTGTATCAGGGCGTGACTCTCGGAGCGTGGTCGTTCCCTCGCGACGAAGACGGCAACCTGATTCGCGGGACAAAACGGCACCCAACTCTTGAGGACCGGGTCACTGTCTATTCGAATGCAACGATCCTGGGCGGAACGACCGTCATCGGAAGCGGCTCGCAGATTGGTTCCAGCGTCTCCCTCAACCGCAGTATTCCACCCAATACGATAGTGACCATCGAACGTCCTTCGCTTCGTTTTCGGGAAGCTGCGTGATCAGACGATTGGTCTGCACCAAATGCTTTGATTCCGAGTCTCCCGGACTCCGAAACTGTCGCCCGTTGTGATGATTGCGACGACACTTCGTGATCGAAATGAGCACACGAACAACAGTCGTTTGAACAACAATTTGTTCAGATACGCCCTAAAAACGGGCCGTTTCGATGAAGTTGAGGTTTGGCACGCCATTCGCCTTTTGATTGACCATCTCTCGAACATCCGAATGAAACCACTTGCCTGAACGTGCGGTGGTTCGGAGTTGAGCTGGTCGCCAGTTGGTCTTCCGTTTCCGGAACGAACCGTTCGCTGGCGTAACATCAGAATTGCGAAGGAACGTTTGCTATGAAGTCTCTCAACATTACCCACCGTCTGGCTGCTTTGGTTTCATCTGCCTGCCTGATGAGCCTGGTCGTATCGGCATCAGCTTCAGCTTCAGCTTCAGAGCGCGGGCTCGATGTCCACACTGTTCGAAATTCGTCTCAAGGCGAACAGGTTGATGGTTCCAACGAAGTACGAACGGCTGGCTTATTCGGATTGCCGATGCCGCAACAGTGGTCAGGGCGGCCAGCAGTCGCTCAACAGCCGGTGAGTCGTCCATTAGGGAACGGCTACATGCCAACCGGATACGCAAACCCTGGTTGTCCAAACGGGAACTGCAGTAATCGTCCGATGGCCGCTGGCCCAAATGCATGGAATACACCCGCCCGACCACAGTTCAATGCCGGTTGGGAACCCGCTTCCGCTCGGCTGCCACTTAATCCATTGTCCTCGCAGTATCCGTTGGGCCCGTCGAATCGTCGGGATATCTATCACACCGGAATGGCAAACGGTCAGTACGCGGCGACTCCTTGTGCCAACGGTCAGTGCTCAACAGGTCTTTGCGCAAATGGCCAGTGTGCGGGCGGTCAGTGTCGCGATTGTGCCAACGGTCAGTGTCGCAATGGCAACTGCGTGGAATGCCGAAACGGACAATGCACAACCGGCAACTGCCCTAACGGACAGTGTTCTGTGAACGGTCGTCTGAATGGAAACTGTGCCAACGGACAGTGCCGACCATCCGGTCCGCTTAATGCACCTCGACCAGCGATCGGCTACAACAGCAACGTGCCAGTCAATCGGTCAGCAAATCCTTATCATTACTAAGGTTTCGCAGGTGGAATACAGAAGCTGAGTTTCCGCAGAACAGGGCAGTCCGCGACTATGAGAGACCCGCGGATGAATCAAGTCCAAAGCACGCGTGTAACACTGGCTTGCCAGGACGGCAGTCAGTGTATTTCCTTGCGCGGAACCTAACAGATCATGCGGTGGGAGAAACGCACGAAAGGTCACTCGATGCGTCAGCAAAGAATAAATGGCCCTATGGAATCACTCACAACAGGACCTTTCAAGCCGTCGTTGTTCCACACCTGAGCTGCCGATTGAATGACTCTTCAGTGGCTTTCTCAGCCAGGCAATCTTTCTCAGCCAGGCAAACTTCTGATCAGGTCCGGTCAGTTCCCGGACGTTAGATTCTCGTCACCGTGTATGTTCAGTTTTTGAAGCAACGGTATGAACTTCGAAAACGCTCGAGCCCGATGGCTGAGTCGATGTTTGACCAGAGAACTCAGTTGTCCGAAAGTTCGATGATATTCCGGAATCAGGAAATAAGGGTCGTAGCCAAAGCCACCTTCGCCCATCGCTTCGGAAAGGATTCGTCCTCGACAAGTGCCTTCAACCGCAACGCGGATGTTTCCCTGGGGATCTGATAGCGCAATACTGCAGACATAGCCCGCACCCCGCTGATGATCCGGGACACCCTTCAACTCTTCGATCAGCTTTGCGTTGTTCGTCTGGTCAGTGGCATCTGGTCCACTGTAGCGAGCTGAGTAGATGCCGGGCGCACCTCCCAGGGCATCGACCTTGAGACCGCTGTCTTCTCCGATAACCCATTGACCAATGGCCAGCGCGACCTCTGTCGCTTTCTTACCGGCGTTTTCGGCGAAGCTCGTGCCGTCCTCCTCGACTTCCGGAACCTCCGGAAATTCCGTCACTGGAATCACAGCGAAACCGACGGGCAGTAACAGGTCTGCAACTTCCCCGGTTTTCTTTCTGTTACGGCTGGCCAGCACAATCGTGCGCAAACTGGATTCGGTGATCATGACGAAATGTTGTGTTCCTATGGAGTGGATTCAAGAGTCCGACTGTTGCATCTGTCGCATGTGCTTTCGCCGCCGTCACACCGGTTGCCGAGACAACACGAATTCACGGACCATCCTTTGACAGCGCGGGGCTGTCACAACGATTCATCATCCGGCAACTGATCAATCTTCCTTGTGGGATCGACAACGCGCACTTGCGGTCGTTCGTCCGGAGCATCGGACGCGGAGGATGCCATGCCGGCCGATGTCCATTGAGCCGTCCCGAAGCTTCCGGACTGAAACGTAAATTTAACATTGTCAGCAAAACGCCTCTGAAGATATCCGGCAATTCGTCGGCGAACAGCAGGAACCAGCAGAAGGAAACCGGCGGAATCAGTGAGCAGACCCGGCGTCAGCAGAAACGCGCCAGCAATAAGCACCAGCACTCCTGCCACAATCGACAGGGACGGGGATTGTCCCTTGCCAAGCTGCTGACGGATTTCCCTCCATGCACTCGCGCCTTGCCATCTCACCAGGCTCATCCCGGCGATTCCGGTTGCAATCACAATTGCGACGGTGGTCACGACGCTGGTCAATTCCGTCAGCTTGATCAGTATCCCCAGTTCACAAACGGGGACAATGACGAAAAGCAACAACAGTCGGCCGGCCATGAGAAGATCGTTCTTCGTTGTGTGGCACTGCGAAATCCTGCGGCCTTGCCACGAGGTCCTTCATTTTTCCCGCGAAGAGCTTTGAATGCTCACGCCACTTCAGCCGGTGTTGCGCTGCTTTCAGAGGCTGGTGTTTGGCAGGATTCTGCTTTGCCAAGATGACGCAGCAGTGAATAGTGGGAGCGAACAGCTGATAATACGGATGGATGGTGCCGGTACTTGACATTAAATTCGCGGCACGTCTGTTCCACCAGAGGAGCCAGCGCCGGGTAGTGCAGATGGCAAATCTGAGGAAACAAGTGGTGCTCAATCTGGAAATTCAGTCCCCCGGCGTACCAGCAGATGAACGGGTTGTTCTGAGCAAAATCGACCGTCGTTTCGACCTGATGGATAGCCCATTCGTTTTCGATACGAGCAGGGTCGCCAATTGCCGCAGGAAATTCAGCTTCCTCCACACAATGCGCCAGCTGAAAAATAGTGCTCAGAACGACTCCCTGAATAAAGAACGTCAGGAAGTAGAACGCCAGGACTGTCAGAGGCGGATGAAGCATCAGCGGAATCACAAGGGCCATGGTAAGAAAGAAGAGCTTTCCAAAGATGAAGATTGCCAGATCTGCACCGCGTGGACGTTCCACTCTTGTTATACCAATGCGGCCGGTAATCAACCCCGAAAAGTCATCGTAGTATTGCCACTTGAAAGAGATGAAACCGTAAAGGAACCACAGATACAAATGCTGAAGCCGATGGAAGAAATACCGTGGCTGATGCGGCGACAGACGCCCGAGAACGCCCAGATCGATATCACCATCGTACCCGGTCACATTCGTGAAAGTGTGATGGACGATGTTGTGCGTCTTGCGCCAGAAGAAGGAGCTGCCCCCCAGCAGGTCAAGTGACATTGCCATCAGACGATTGACCCAGCGATGGCGTGAGTAAGCCAGGTGCCCGCCGTCGTGCTGGATATTGAAACCCACTGCAGACATTGCGAAGCCAAGAGAAACAGAGGACAGCAACGCCTGCCACCAGTTTGTCGCCACAAAGACCAGCAGCGCCCATGAGCCAAGTGTCCATGCGGCAATGATGGCGGTCTTAACGTACATCTGCCAGCAATCGCGCCGAGACTTTCCGGAGGTCGCGAAGTAGTCATCGACTCGCCTCCGCAACGCATTCAGAAATCCTTCGTTCTCACCAAACTTCAATGCCATCTCTCGCCCGACAGTTGTTGCAGGGCTGGAGGGTGTAATGGGAATCGTTGACATAATCTTTCGCTGCAATTGGCAGTACAGGTCCATTCAGAATTGGCTGCCGTCCCGGAAAGCGAATCAATCTGCGATCCATCAGACGTACAGAGACTTCTGCGGCAGGCCTTTGAAATCAGAAATTCGGTCAGGGTTGTCCGGCAGTAGATGTTGTTGAACAGAATATGGAAACCACGGGCACCAATTTCAGGGGTTCCCTGGCGCCAGCGATCACCTTTCTCACGATAGTCCATTGGCCGCCGCCCACCAGCGGTGCTCAGCGACGAATAGTTTCCAGCGTTCGTTCCAGCTGTCAACCAATTGCTGCGGCGACCTCAGGAATCAGATATAGCTGCTTTTCGTCTGTTTTCCGTTTGCATTTTGCCCATTTACAAGGCTTTGACCAAACAGTCCCGCTGTTCCGAAATTCGAGCGGTTGCCTTCGGAGAAATGGGTTGCCCTGATACCCTGTACGGGCAACATCAATTGGCAGACTCCCCAGCCAGAGTTCGGGGGGATTTGTTCATCCGGCTCGCGAAGTTGAAACCAGGAGTGAGAGTTTTCTGATGGTATTGGTCAAGGAAATCGTGCCTCGTATCCAGCCGTGTCGAAAAATTACCGGAATGTCTGCCGTGCTGCTTCCTTTTCTTTCCGACGGCACAGTCGACTGGACATCGTTCGAGAATCATGTCGCCAGAACATGTGAAGCCGGGCTGGCTCCGGCGGTGAACATGGATACGGGATACATCAATCTGCTGGACGACGGGACACGCCTGGAAGTTCTGCGACGCACGCAATCGGTGACGGCCGGACAAATGTTCGTCGCCGGGGCGTTCGTACAAAGTCATTCGGGGGACACGTTTGACCTCGCAGGCTACAGGTCCCGGATGGCTGATATCCAGCAGGCTGGTGGAACGCCCGTGATTTTTCAGTCGTTTGGCCTGACCGAACAATCAGACGACGACATTGTGGCGTCATATCAGCAACTGGCAACGGAATGTGATCGCTTCGTGGGCTTTGAACTGGGCCGCATGTTTGCTCCGTTCGGTCAGATCTACAGCACCACTGTCTACCGCGGGCTGTTGAGTATTCCGCAGTGTATCGGCGCAAAGCATTCGTCTTTGCGACGTGATCTGGAATGGGAACGACTGGCAATTCGTGACGCCGTCCGTCCGGATTTCATGGTCCTGACAGGCAACGACCTTGCCATCGATATGGTGATGTACGGAAGCGACTACCTGCTGGGATTGAGCAGTTTTGCCCCGGACTTGTTCGCCCGACGCGATGCCATGTGGGCCAGTGGCGATGCAGGCTTCTTTCAGCTGAATGACGTCCTTCAGTATCTTGGCTTCTTCGCCTTTCGAAATCCTGTCCCGGCCTATAAACATACCGCTGCGATGTTCCTTCATTTGCGAGGATGGATTCAATCCAGCCGGACACACAAAGACAGCCCTGCCCGCCCCGATTCGGACCTGCCGGTGCTGCGCGAAATGATCAGCCTGCTGGATCCCTGGTGCTGATCTACAGCTGGAGTTCGATTGCCATTTGTTAACCATCTCAGGCTCAAGCGGCCCCGGACGAAAATACACTTGTGACACACCAACCAGTTGTAGCTCAGAACCTGATCCCCGACGACTTTCCCACTGAAGGCGTACTGCTGGGAATTGATTTCGGGACGAAACGCGTGGGTGTCGCCGTCAGTGATATGTACCAGCGTTACTCCAGCCCCCTGCGCAATTATGATCGCCAGAGCAAACAGGCTGACGAACATTTTTTTCGCACCCAGGCACTGGAATTTCGTCCGGTTGGCATCGTCGTGGGGCTGCCGGTCCATATGAGCGGCGAGGAAAGCCAGAAGTCTCGAGAAGCAAGAGCCTACGCGCAATGGCTGTCACGACTGCTGCAGCTGCCGGTGGCTTTTCAGGACGAACGATTCACCTCCGCGTTTGCTGAAGCCATCCTGCTTCAAACTGACTTTTCAAGAAAGCAGCGCAAAGCCAGAGTAGATAAACTCGCTGCACAAATCCTGTTGCAGTGCTTTCTGGACGCGAGAAGACAAGCTGTTGAGCGATCAGAAAACCTGCCGCACGCTGACCGGGAGCCTGACAGCCTCACAGACGGCGATCTCACCACGCATCCGGCAGTTGAACCAATCGAAGACACAACAAGCCCGACCCAAGCTGATCCATCGCAGGGATAAACGACCCCATGAAACGCTTAATGATTGACATCACGCACAATTCGTCAGCCGGGCATCACCGGGCGGCAACACCCTCGCAGATGTGCTTTCTGCTGACAGCTCTCTGCTGCTGCGTACAGGCTGTATCGGCCGCGGACCCACCGACGATGACACACGGCCCCATGCTGGGAATGCCGTCTTCGCATTCGATGACAATCTGGGCCCGCACATCAGCCCCGACACCGTTTTCTGTTCACTACGGAACGGCGCCTGACACGCTCACCGATATCGCAACAAGCCAACCGACTCAATTGCAGCATGACAACACAGGTACACTGACTTTGCGCAATCTTCTGCCGGCAACGCGTTACTGGTATCAGGTGTTTGTCAAAGATTTTCCACAGGGCAGCATCGAATCGTTCAGAACTCTGCCCTCTTCGGATGCTGTGCGGAATCCGGAACATAACCCCCGTGGCCTGTTCAATTTGAAATTTGAGATTGGATCGTGTGCGAACCAGAATCCGCAACACGGAATCGGACATGCGTTGCCCACTTATCAGACCATGCTTCGGGAGATTGCAGACGATGTCGACTTTTCAATCATGAACGGCGACTGGCTTTACGAAGAACTGCGATCCACGCCGGCATCGACCTGGGCCGCCGTCAACGGAATTAGCGAGGCGGCACTGCCGGATGTCGTTCAGAAGATGCCATCAATTGTTGGTGTCTGGGAAAACTACAAGCTGTATCTCTCGCGAGGCGTTCCGCTTGCCCAGTGGCATCGCAGAGTGCCCGGCTTGTTCACCTTCGATGACCATGAACTGGTCAATGATATCTGGGGAGCCGGGTCAGCTGGCCGTCGCCACCGTCGCAGTGTCTTCCGAGACATTGGAACTCAGGCATGGTACGACTATCTTGGATGGGCGAATCCCACGGCATTCAAACACGCCCTTCACTTTGGAACGGCCCACTTCACGAAAGGCAGCGATCTCCTTACAGATCCTGATTCGGATTTTACGAAACTGCCTTTGAATGAAATGTCGAACCTTCATGTGCACTGGGGGACGGCTACCGCAGGAGTCAACGAGATCGAACTGGACGACGATAGTGGCGATCCAAACTCTCGAGTGTATGACATTGCAGAAGTCGTGGATGCTCACACGCTGCGACTGCACATGCCCGCCGAAGCGACAGGCCGTCAAACATACTCCATCGGGCGTCGTAGCTATGGCACCTTTCGAATTGCCAATTGTCAGTTCTTCCTCCTCGACACACGCAGTCATCGACAAATGCATGATGTGCGACATCCCGAGAAGCCGGGTCTGACGATGCTCGGGTATCACCAGCGCGACTGGCTCCTGAAAGAAATGAAGCAAAGTGATGCCGACTTTTTCTTTGTTGTTTCCAGCGTTCCTTTCATGATCCCGCACAGCGGCGCGGGTGGGTTTGAATTCGATGCCCAGAATAAGGAAGAGGCCTGGGTCGTGTTTCTGGATGAACGCGAAATGCTGATCAACGAATGGGATCAACTCAACAAACCCGTCTTTGTAATGACGGGCGATCTGCACAACAGCTTTGCCATTCAAATAACAGACCGTGTCTGGGAATTCTGCTGCGGGCCACACAACAGCGTAAATCACGTTCCGAAACTGGATGAAGCAGATCGGCCTGCCACCGGACACTTCCAGTCGGGACCAAGGTCCGTGGATATCCGCTGGTCAAGCTACATCCTGCCTGACCTGCCCCGCTTGCAGCGGCTCTATCCGTACTACTGCGTTGTTCAGGTCAATAATACGTTCAATATGCCGCCGACACTCGGGGGAGAGCGAGCCGTGGCTTTCCCCCATCCTCAGGTGATTTTTCAATACTTCGAAGGTCGCACCGGAAGACTGGCTTATTCCGAAACCATTGCTTTGCCTCGATCTGTCAAGGGAATTCAGAGGGATCAACCCTGACCAGGCTGACCGTTGAGAAAAGGAATCCGACGCGTAAGCGAGGGAGTACTGGTCCTTGATGATCTGCGAAGTGTCCGTTGCTAACACTTTGAGTTGACTGTCGTATCGTTTTTCAACGGCCAACCAGATAGCTAACAGCCTCCTAAAAAACGGGAATGGCTCGAGCAGGAGAACTTAAAACACGATGGTCGCTGAGATCCCTGGGCGGCTCGAATGAGATTCAGGACAGATATTGTCCTTTCAAGCGTTTTCAGAAACTGACAAGGGCTGGGCTATGAAACTATCGGGACACGAATTGGTCGGTCAGCGACTTGTTGGACAGATGCCGTCAAGAGAACTGGTTGATCTATGGTGCCGGGTGACATCAAGAATCGTGAAGTACGGCTTTTCTGTCACTTATGCGGACCTGGAGGCACCACGGACAGGCATCTTTAACGGGATTCGAATCACACTGGATCCTGATGTCGATTTCGAGATGCAGTGCTTCATCCTGTTGCATCTGTTTGGGCATTCCGTCCAGTGGGTTGCCCCTTCGCTGGAAAAGAATCTTCATGATCTGCAGCATACGACAGATAAGGAGCTGTTCTTAAAGGTGCTCAAATCCTACGAATTCGAAGCGGCTCGGCTCGGAATGCAGCTGATGCACGAATCAGGAATCACCCAGCTTGATCAATGGTACAGTGACTTCGTCGAAACGGACTGGAGATACGTTCGTCACTACTATCTGCAGGGCGAAATCCCCGACTGGACCACCTGCCGTGCACACGGTTGCGAGATCATCCAGCCTATGCCGATTCCCACCCTGCAGCTAAAGGAAGTCGCTGTCCGTTTTGCCTTCTGAAAAAGAAAAGCCATTTAAACGTGGCCGGCCACTATCGCGCTGCCAGTTCGGACTCCCATTCAAAGGTCCGAGTTTCCCGGATGCCATCCAGCCAGTAGGCGGAACTTGTAATGTTCAGATGCACGACATCATCGTGCTGCCCATCGACATCAACTGCCCAGATAATCCCGTTGGCATCGGCAATGACTCCCGTTGCGATCTGTTCGCCAAAGAGACGATTCAGGATTGCTCGGTTGTCCATGGCCTCAGAAAGCATTCGGACGAGCAAAGCTCTGTCCATGCTTCCGGAAAACTGCGTCAACTGCGCTGGATCAGAACATTGAATGGACAACGACACCCTCATGGCGTCCGGGGCCGGAAAGATCATGCCGTTGACACAGTTCAACAGGCTCGCGATGGCAAACATCGTGTGATGAAATTCCAGATCGGCCGATTTTTCCCAAAGCCGCTCATGCTGGCTATCGACGCTGTAATTCCTGATCTGGCCATCGGTCAGGTGCTTTCCCAGTTTATGCCGGAGCAGGACGGCCGCTGCTTCCGATGCCTCAAGGTCCTGCAATGCAAAGAGGCACATGTCGCGAAGTTCATCTGCGGCAAAATCGGCGGCCCCTTCGACGTCCAGTGCTTCCAGGATGGCGACATATTCAGCTGGCTGCCAACTCCCGTCCAGTTCGGTTAGTTCTTCAATTCGGTCGACAGCAATGCTGAATATCGTCATTCGGGTTTCCTGAAAGAGTGGGCGATTTCCCTCAGCATAGCACAGGCGACCTTCACAAACGAATCATGCATGGATTTCGCAGCTCCAGCATTCAACTCCGCGAAGAATTCCGAACGGAATGCCTCGAATCAACCAGAACAGGATGAAACCAGCGACCCTTCCTGCGCCGTTTCATGCATCACGAAGAAAACACCCTCGATCGGATTTGAACCGACGATCTTCGCATTGACAATGCGACGAGCACTCCTGGCTGCTCTGCGAGGGTAAACACCGAACCGAAACGATGCTCTGACCTTTCCGGCGGCGAATGTTCATCTGATTTCATCACCGTCTTCGAAGCCCCGGACATCCTTTCTTCGATCGGAAAACGGCATAACAACAATTAGCACCGGAGAGATTCGAACTCTCAACGTCTCGGTCCTGAACCGAGTGCCTCTGCCAGTTGGGCTACGGTGCCGGATTGATCGGGTACCAATTGGATCGGGTGCCGAATTGATCTGAAGCTCCGGAGGCAGGAATCGAACCTGCGTCAGGGCGGTTAACAGCCGCCTGCCCGTCCCAGCACGGGCTCCTCCGGAATATGACTGCAGTCATCCTGCGTGCCTGTCCTGGCTCTTCAACGGACAGCTAAACGGACACTGTGTCTGATTGGCGTTGTACGGAATCGAACCGCTCATCCCAAAGGCACGCGGGTTACAGCCGCGTTCAGATCCCACTCTGGAGCAACGCCGTCGACTGCAACTGGCCGGAATCGAACCGGCATTGTCACGTTGGCAACGTGATGTCCTGCCATTAGACGACAGCTGCTGAAATTGTTCACACGCGCACTGGGCCCGGAGAGATTCGAACTCTCGTGGACGCCGGTTAAAAGCCGGGTGCATTCCTGTCTGCCACGAGCCCCTGATCGAAGTAAGTGGGGGCCGCGCGTTTTCGGCGTGTTCGTAAGTGAGTTGTCCATCTGCTGGTCGTCATTCCGGAATCTCCGAAGGTCACTGTTACAGACGCTGCGCTGTGCACAACGATTGAAAATTCACCCGGGCATCGAATCTCGCCGGTATTCAGACGTGTCAA
>JAGQQE010000538.1 GCA_020426345.1 Planctomycetaceae bacterium | reverse complement strand
CTTTCAGGCAAAGGGTTTACGCAATGCTTCGAGTATGTGATTAAAGTACTCTATACTAAGCGCAGTGTGACAGCGTTCGTTACGAGGAGTCAACATGACAGCAGATTCAAATGGGAAGCAGATTTTGGGCGTGATTGGGGCAGGAGAGGTTTTGAACTCCTCGGAGGTAATCTCCCGACTTCAGAAAACAGGGATGACCAACGCTGCCGCAAGGCAAATTTTGACACGGGGAAGTAAGTGCGGAGAAATCTGGCGTTCCGAGACTCTGAAGATGTCGCAGAATGAGCGACTGCTGGCTCGTTCTCGTTTTGTAGGGTCGACCGATTTTCTAAACGAAGTGAAGTCTGTCCTTCTGAAGAACAATCGCCGGGGTTTGCTCCGCTGTGTAGAGTTGCTTCAATTGCGACGCTTGATGAATCCAGTGGACGCAATGCGTATATTGGCTGTGACCCCTGAAAAGAAGACTGGAGACAAGTCCCGTCGTCCGGACTTCGAGCAAGAAGTTGCCGCGCTTACTGAGATTGGAGTCGTGCGTTGGGCTGAGGCGCTTGTCCTGCGATGGACCAAAGAAAATGAAAAAATTCAGTCCGAGGTAAACGCTCTTTCCCAACGTCTTCGGCAAGACGCGGTACTTTGTCGGATATTGTGCGATACGTTGACGAGACAGAATATACTTGGATGGCACCAAGGAGAAATGCCGTCCATCGAAAAGCCCTATACCCTTTTCAGTGGGCAAGTATTTTCGGCGTATTCGTTTTCGTATCTTGCCCCATTGAAATATTCAAAAAAGGGTGAGGCGAAGCCGCAACCAACTCCGGCGCTTATCGATTGTTGGGGTGAAGTTGTCTCAATTCACCACATCCAGTCTTTTCAAGACAGACTGCTTCGAGTCTCCGAGGCTGCGTCCGAGAAGCGACGGATTCTTCCTGTTTTCGCTGCTATCGGATTCTCGCATGAGGCGTGGCAACTGGCAAAACAATCTGGATACCTCGTTGTAAATGTGTCTCAACTACTCGGGCAGACAGCAATAGAGACAATCTCCACGATCGAGGCGTTGATTTCCAAGGTCTCATACGTTGACGGCGAGGAGATTGAGTCTAGAGCATCCAGGATTGCGGACATGATGGACGCCCTCAAAGAAAATCCGATCGTTACCAGCTTGCGATCCATTGGATTTGAGATCATGGCTGGTTTGGCGTTGCGATCGCTTAGCCATGAGGGAGTTTGTATTGGAAAGTTGGTGCCGTGGAAGGAAACTGAAAGAGACATCGACGCATTTGGATTTCAGGGCGATAACTTAACCGTTATTGAATGCAAGGCCAATGTTCGGGACAATTGCCCTCGGGACTACGAAATACGAAAGTTCTTCACCGAGAGTGTTCCAGCTCTGAAGAAGTGGCTCCGTACTCAGAGAACCATAAACAGATGTAAGGCAGAGCTCTGGACGACCGGTACCGTAACATCCGAAGCACAACAGCTTGTTGAAGCATTGCAGCCAAAGAAGGGGAATGACAAATACTCGATACGTAGTTTGAGAGAAATGCAACAAGAATTCCCCGTGAGTATTCGGAACCGTATCATGCAACTCGGCGACGCCATCTCACTCGGTGGTTCAAACGAATGAGCAAATTTTCATTAGTAAAACGTGTCACCGCTCGCCATCGGTCCTTCCCAAAATCGCTGCGATTGTTCAAACGGTCGGTTGATCCTTCGCTTCAGCCAAATTGCCGAACTCGGAATCTGCTCAAATCCGGCCACTTTTCTGGCTCGGTTCACTTCTCGTAGGATGTTGAACATCTGCCGCTTGATCGGTGAATACGGTTCAAAGGGGGCGGCGTAGAATTCTGAAACCAGGGTGTCTTTGGTTCGCCGAAGGGCGAGGCCGACGTAGTGGGCTTTGAGCTGTCGGTACGTTTCGTCATCAATCCGGACCTGAACGTGCCCGTTCCGGAACGAAATCAGGTAGCCGCCGAATTTAATCCCCTTTCGCCGGACGTCCTGAAGTCGGCTGGCTTCCCGTTGCTTGAAAATGTGCTCCCCGTCAGAAGCCAGAATCACAAAGAAGTTCCTGAAACGGATGTATTGAAGATTGGCGAGCCCCTGCTGTTTTCGTCTGGCTCGCTCCCACTTCTTCCACGTGATGTCGTACCGCTCAATCAGCTTTCGGTCAATTTCTTCCGGGACCTTGTCGTCCGGAATCTGGCCGGTCACATACCACCAGTAACCGCGGCCAACATAAGAGACGGCCAGCTGCTGGATAAATCCTTCCAGTGTTGTTGCTTCGCATTCGTAATGTTTTTTCTTCATCCACCTCCTTCAAGGGCAGACTGCCCTTCACTCAGATCAAGCTGCCGCTCGGAACGGCTTCCACCGCTCGCGATGGTCGCTGCCAAGAGTCACCTCAGGATCTCAAGACGATCCAAACAAAAGAAGGTCTGTTTGATGTCGCTCAAACAGACCAGAAAAGCGAATCACAAGAGTCGCAGGAACGTTGTGTCTTGCAGGGGCAAGACCAGTGTTCGAGCTGACAGCGACGCAGACAAAGCGTCTCTGCCAGCGACAAAGCACTGTATTCAAACAAAACAGTCCACCAATTCTTGGTGGTCGTCTTTTATCCCGCGAAAACCTTTTCGCGAAGAACCCTTGGTGCCAAAGGCACACCTCACCTGTCCTTCGCCAATTCGCAAAATCAAAAGTTCAGTCCGCCAGAACTAAACTGCTGATTCCGCATCGCATTTCCGTCAGGAAAGCGATCGCTGCCAAATCCTTTCAGCAGCGTTCAACATTCTCCGTTTCCCATGTCAGTCGGCTCTTTCGTTCTTCCTCATGTTGTGGGCACCACCCCACCACAGAAACGGGTTGCGACTGCCCTGCCGCAACGAACTGACATGCGTCAGTCCGCTGGCCGGTTTCCCGGCCACCACCGCAAATCAACCAACATCCGGTCAGGGATGTCCTTTGAATTCTTCTACTTGAGCCCCACTCCCAGTCTGAAGCGTTTGATTCCGCTCACATCAGCCTTTGCTCTTCCTCCCGCAATAATTGCGGCGGAATCTCTCCGGCTTCCATGTTGAACGAAAAACACCTGCTGACAAGCAGGCACCGCTGGAACCACCAGTGGAAGCTTTAGACCTTCCCAGATTAGTCTCACCTGTTAAATCCTAAGTCATGTGGATTAGCGATTTCTCGCGACGCCGCATGTGATGTCAGTCGCTGTCAGGCGACTTCACTTTC
>JAGQQE010000537.1 GCA_020426345.1 Planctomycetaceae bacterium | reverse complement strand
TGGACGTTGACTCGTCGGGAAGCAGCCATTGTGGAATCAGGCTCAAATCAGATCCGTCACCCCGATACGTCGACAAGAGTCGATGATTAAGGCTCGCTTCGATTCGATTCTTCCGCACGCGGACGCTGGCTGTGTATCGTTCACCATTGGTGAGTCGAATATCAGCAACAGCAGTCGGATTCGGGTCTTCGGGCTGAATGGTTTGACCGTTAATATTTTGAATGCCAGCAATATGCTGTGCCCAGGCATCGATATCGAACGTGGCCTGACAGCCATTGGACACGAAGATCATTGCAACCGAGTGAATTCCATTCAGGCGAGTGAACTCGATTTCAAAATCATACTCCGCGGGAAGTTCTGTCGGAATCGCCAGCCTCGCTCCGACAGTGCTGTCCACGGTCAGTTCGGTGCCGGATTTCTGCCAACGACCAGCGACCGAATCTCTTGCCGGATCAATCAAAGGCATCAGATCAATCCATTCGCTGCTGCTGGTTGCCGCTGAGTTGCCGGAACTTGTCGTTTCTGCATTCTCGTGAACTTCCGAATTGCCGGTGCGCTCGGTGAGCTGACCTTCCGTGGACGATGTCGTGTCAAAAACGGAATGAACCCTGCCGAAATACATCGCTCCGACAATTAGCAGAATGACCGCTGCCGCCGCCGACAGCTTCCTGGTAACCAGTTGCGCAGACGTGGCCTTTTGGTCAGTCGTTCGGCGCCGTCCACGGCGGCCAGATGGTTGGCGGACGGACGTTCCGTAGTTTCTGGAATGTATATCCAGGGGATTTGCAGAGGGACTGGTGTTGGGCGAACGTCGATCGTTCGGGCTTTGCTGACGATCAGCAGCTATGTCAGGCAGCTTACCTGCTCCCTGCACCGTCCCTCCGGCTTTCCCGGACGTTGTTGAGTTGCCGGAGTGCTCCGCAAACTGCGATCCACTGCTCAACGCATCGATAGCCGTCGCCACTTCCCGTGGATCCTGGAATCGATCCTCCGGGTTCCGCGCCATCATGCAGCTGACGATGGCGACAACTGCCGGGGAAATATCCGGACGTAAGTCGCGCAGTGATTCCGGTGTCTGATCCCGATGAGCGATTAGTTTCTGGATTGTGTTTCCGGCAGGAAACGGCGGCTGTCCGGTAAGGAGGTAGTAGCACGTACATCCCAGACTGTAGATGTCGGCTCGCGTATCTGCAGAACGCGGGTCTGTGACCTGTTCCGGCGCAATGTAGTCGGGTGTCCCGAGGATTGAGCCGACCATCGTCAGCGAGTCGGCCGTAAGACGCATTCGGTCCGAAGGGTTGGCGTTTACAGGAACAGCATCCTGCTCACGTTCCCTCGCAAAACGAGCAAGTCCGAAATCCAGAATTCGGACTTTCCCGGTGCGAGTGACCATGATGTTCTGCGGCTTGATATCGCGATGAACCATTCCGTGCTGGCAGGCGTGCTGGAGCCCGTGAGCCACCTTTCGAATGACGCCCATGGCCTGCTCGGCGGAAAGTGGCCCCTTCCGATCAATCAGCTCTGCAAGACTGATTCCATCGACGTATTCCATGACCAGAAAATGAAGGTCTTCTGCGTGTTCGGCATCGTACGCACGTACGATATTTGCGTGCGTCAGCATTGCAGCCGCTTTGACTTCGTTCTGGAATCGCCGGATCATGTGTGGATGATCAATCAACCTTCCATCGATGACTTTGATTGCGACGATGCGATCCATCATACGATGCTGTGCTTTATAGACGACTCCCATGCCTCCTTTACCAAGCGGTTCGAGAATGCGATATCGAGGGTGGCTCTGAAGCGAATCAGGCAGTACATCCGGCGGCTGTTTTGCATCTGTGCTTTTCCGGATTCCGGTATCCGTTGCGATCGACCAGTCGCTTTCAGATGGATTCAAATCCGTTTCGATATCCCGCAGCTGTGCGGATAACGGATCAAGCGGAAGGCGATCCATTGTTTCGCAGCATGTCCGGCAACCTTCGATGTGTTGTTCGACAGCGCGCTGCTGAACCCCCGACAGGCGTCCCTCCAGGAACGCGGCCAGCTGTACAAGTTGGGGGTGTTCATCGTTTGGTTTGTTCATTGTTCGGGCAAATCAACGCGTTCCGAACGATTACTCAATCAGGCCCTGGCCAAGTTGTCGAAGCCGGGACATGACTCGCGACCGTGCAATATAGACCGAATTGACGGACACTCCGAGGTCACTGGATACACGTTCGACGGATTCTCCGCTAACCGCAACACGCCAGAAAGACTGCCATATCGGCTCTGAAAAGTCATGGCGGACCTGTTCGAGCAGACTCTGCAGCACATGCTGGTCGTACTCATCATTCCAGACCTGGCTCAGTTCGCTGCAGGGATCCGCCAATTGGTCCAGGACGGCGTGAAAATCACTGCCCCCGGAGGCGAGCGGCCGAAATCGTTTTGATCGCCATGAGTCTCGAAGGCAGTTGACTGTGATGGTTCTCAACCAGCTTCGGAACGAACCCAACCTGGCTCTTTCGAAGTCGGGAAGTTTTCGAACGACAACCGTCAGTATCTCCTGTACGACATCGTCAACCTCATGTTTGGCGGACGAGTAACGGCGAATCCACAATCGAATCAATGGATCATAGAGCCCGACCAGTTGCCCCCAGTCTGAATCCCCGGACGAACGACGAATACGTTCCAGTAAACTGACCGAGGTTTCCATGGAGATCTTCCTGAGCGAAGGCAATTGACGTGCTGTAAATCAACAGTGCAGACAGGCAACATTGCTGGCAGTCAACCTGACAGGTCGAATGAATTAGAAGAACGGAAAATAGACGGCACAGAATAGCCGCTCGCTCTGCTCGCGTCCCTGTCGAGCGGATTCTCTGAGCCAGGTCCGTCTGCTGATTTTCACCTGTGGATTCTACTCGCCCCGTGTTCCGCTGCGTTCAGCAAGAAGGACGACGACAGGAAAGCTGGTGGAGGACTGACCCCCCCGCCAACGCTCTTGCCCAAGGCTTACCGGCAATCGCAGGCCGCGAACTGCATTTAGTCAATTTCAACGGCCCGGTATCGTAATATTTGCAGTCAGCAACTCAATATGGCGGAGACTTTATCCTGCGAGTAATGATTTCCTCAACCCGGCAGCCGACAGGGGTCGCAACCAGCTTAGCCGAGTGGTTCGTATGTTCGGGATGTGGCGGGCTGCGACAGTTAGCAGCCTATCGAAAAACGGGACTGGCTCGAGCGGGAGACCTGAAAACACGATGGTTTCCAGTCGTCCTGCGTG
>JAGQQE010000536.1 GCA_020426345.1 Planctomycetaceae bacterium | reverse complement strand
GGAGGAAAAGCGGTGCCATCCCCTTCGTTCGGTTGACCCCATTTTGGTTCCCCCAATGGCGAAAGGTTTATTTCGTCTGGGCAGCAGCAGCAACTACATGTGCCCGATGGGTCGATTCGAACGATCGGCGAATTGAGGCAGTACTCGAAAAACAGAAGTCCATCACTGAACCTGATCGGGTCCTCACTCATCCACGTGCCAGATTGTGAGCGATACCATCTCGCCCTTACATAGTTGAGGCCAATTAGGATATCATAGGCATAGCCTAGCTTGCCAAGAAACTGGAACGGTGTCGGTCTGATCCCGGTTCGGCTCAGTACATTTCCCCAGGCGTCGTAGGTCCATGAATCAGTGACGGTTTCCGATTCGTCGGTGAGCTGTCTTGTGTCGCCTCGGGCATCGAAGTGGTAAAAGCGGGTGCTGGTGCCATTGGTCTGTGAGAGCAAATCACCGTAGAGATTCGGTTCGTGCGTGTAGTCCGTCCGAGTCGTTCCGTCATCTTCAGAAAGAAGCTGATCGGTGACGGGATCCCATTGGTAGGTTGCGATAGTCATCAGTTCTCCTCGCATCGCGATCTACAAAGGAATTGAAAGAACGAGAACTCTGGAAAATGCCCGTAAAGCATCTGCGCAAGGCGAATCTTGTGGCTACTTTTTTTCAGTCAAGTCCTTAACTGGGGGATCTGCACTCAGGATTTTTTGAACAATATTCTTACGTTGTCGAACAAGATGTTTATTCGCCAGGACTGAGGCGGCTCTGCTGGTAACAGCGATCCTGCGCAACTCGCGTGCGGCGATGATTTTCAACCAACTGTTACTTGATTCTAAGGCCGCATCAAAGAGGTCGTTCTGGTAGACTGACGATCCAGAAAGCAAATAGATCAAGAATTCTGTTTCCGCATTGTCATCAGCAATTGGCGGGATGAGTATCGGTGCAGCGGATTCCTCGCGCGAGGATACGAGCGTTGCCAACGCTGCGTACCTGAGATCTCTCTGATTCTGGGTCGCAAGTTCTATCAGATGCTGGCGGGACCTCGCACGCAGCGTTTTGTGACAATCCAGCGGGTCCCCAAGAACACATCGACAAGCAGCCAACGAAACAGCATGGGATTCAGAATCAAGGCATTGAGCGATCGTCTCTGACGGGAGTTTGGTGACGATATCCTCCCGGCAAAGAATGTTGAGTGCATCCGCACTCCTTCCTTCAGCCAGATACAGCAATAGCAGGCGGTTCAGTCCGTCTGTGGGCAGCGACACCGCAGCAACTTCAGATCCAATTCGAGACTCGAATCCAAGACGGCACCATTCCCAATTTTGTTCGGCATGATTGATGAGAGAATGAGCCCAGGTCGCATTTGTCCATCGAGAGCGAGGAATTGTTGGTTTGCTTCCGAGTCTTCCGATCAGGAGGCAGGCTGCCGAGAAGGGGTCGGAACTGCCTAACTCATTCGCTAACGTTTGCACATCCTCCGTACTCCCTTCACTGACTGCCGCTATCTCAAGAACCTGTTCCACGATGACATTGTCGGAAAGATCAAGCTGACGGAGACGACGTATTGCTCCAACGGGATCCCCTAGACGCGCCTGCTCGATGCACAGTGCAATTGCACAAAGTACCTGATCTGTGTGATACGTTAGAACATCCTCGCCGATGTCACGAATGGAAAATGCCCCACGTGATTCAGCCTCCTCAATATATTGAAAACCCAGATCACCAAAGCCTCTCATGCTTTCTATGTAAGCCGCCTCAACCAGCCACCATGCATATTCAGCAGGAGGCGCAGCCTGTTGAATCAAGGCCTCGGTTCGCAGATCTCGCGTTTCGATCGCGGCGGCAGAGTATTTTTGAAACAACGTCGTGTCGAGTGATCTTACAACCGTCGAAATCGCCGTGTCTGTGACGAGACGATCTGGATCGAGTCTGTTGTGCTCTGTCCATGTTAATGGAATTGCTTTCGTTAGAGCCATCGCGATGAGTCTTTGCCGAACTTCGTCGTCAATTTCGAGTTTTGCGGACAGTTGCCGAAGCCTTTCGCTTCCATGCCTTCGATACACTTCATCAAGAAATGGAACGATGAATGCTTCTTGAGTGAGGGTGTTTATGAAAGGTTGCAATAACTGAGCCATGGATGCTGGGTCAGCGTCAACCGTGATGAGCTCAACGTCTGAAGAGATGGCGTCCTGCACATCCGGCACAGGCAGCGAAGTGATAAATCTTGCCTCGAACAATGCACGTCGATATGACGAATGTGCTAATGCCTGAGTCTCGTAATTGTCGTTGGCCATCTCGTTGCAGAGTAAAGCGTACAGTTCCGCCCCTTCGCCTGGATTTCTGTTGGCAGCAATTGTCAATAAACAGTCCTCATGCAGCCCTCGATTCTGTATGGTGGAAAACGCTCTTCGGGAGAGGTCTTTCTGCCCGGCACACCATGCTTTCACAGCAAGTGCATGGAGTGCAAGGTCTCTTTCCCGTATCTTGACGATCCTATCGATCGCGAGCAATTCTGGTTCCGCAGGATGGAAGTTAACCAGACAGTACAAAAGATAGACGAGCATGGTTTGCGTCCTGAATTCAAAATTCTTCCGAGACAAGCTTTGCCAATTCCTTCATACCGCATCCCGCTGCCTCCAATCCAACGTGC
Organism: Planctomycetaceae bacterium; assembly: GCA_020426345.1. Taxonomy (GTDB): domain Bacteria; phylum Planctomycetota; class Planctomycetia; order Planctomycetales; family Planctomycetaceae; genus F1-80-MAGs062. Next base: position 661 of record JAGQQE010000536.1, on the reverse strand, counting down.
CAACCGGGCTTGAGCACTGGTTCGGTTGTGTATTGATAACGAGTCGGATCGATGAGGCTGACATTTCCGATTTGGACAAAGAAGTGGAACTTCAATTCCACCGCTGGACAGAAGCATCCCGGCGTCGGCTTGACACGAAGTAGAAAATTTATGGCGGTGAAGGAATCCTTCTTCAAATCCACACTGGGATTGTCGGACCATTCGCGTTTGAAACCACTTGGGCATTCACTTGGTGGTGGATCTTGCCAGTTCTGTTTCATTCCAGGCAAGTTCGGAGTAATCCTGAACCACATGCGTGGCTCTTGCCCCAGGTGGCCTCCATGACTTGCACACTCAAACCATTCTGCCGAACATGTTTCGCCGGGCTCACTCTCAATTCGTTCGTCGACAATGAGGAGTCGCGTTGTTGCTGTAAACGGAAACAACAGTCTGTGCCACGGAGCAGGCTTGGGGATTCCAGTCGGGTCCCCAGCGTTTGCCGGAAGGAATTCCGGTTTCCCCAGCGGCGAAAGATCTATGCCGTCTGGGCAGCAGCAGCAACTACATTGGCCTGATGGATCGAAAAGGGCAATTGGCGAAGCCCGAGCATACGCATAGACCATCAGGCCTTCACTGAATCTGATCGGATCGACACACAGCCATCTTCCAGATTGCGAAGCAT
>JAGQQE010000535.1 GCA_020426345.1 Planctomycetaceae bacterium | reverse complement strand
TACGCTTTCACTCGGCTGTTCGCGATCTTGTGATCTCTATGGTTATCTGCCTCTCGCCTTTGAATCCAACGGGAGTTTGAGGATGTTTCGAAACAGTGCCTCCGCAGGAACTGTCCTGCTGCTCATTGTTGCTGCGTTGCCTGGTGGGGCATTCGAATGCGGTGCTGCAGCGAATGGGATGGATGGCGGAGCCTTCGAGACTCTGCCCAAAGAGTTTCCCGGTTCGAAATCCGACTGGTATGGTTTCGAACGATCCGAATTCGAAGTGGACGGTCGGCCGGTGCTTGTCGTTGCTCCCAAAACGGAAGCTGAAGGTCGTCCGTGGGTTTGGCACGGCGAATTCTTTGGACACAAACCTGCCCCGGATATCGAACTGCTGCACCGGGGATTCCATATCGTCTACATGCGAGTTCCCGACATGCTGGGAGCCCCGAAGGCAGTCGAGCACTGGAATGCTTTATACGCAGAACTGACTGATCGGTATGGTTTCGCAAAGAAGGCGGCTCTGGTAGGGCTCAGCCGTGGCGGGCTGTACTGCTACAACTGGGCCATCGCAAATCCTGATCGAGTTGCCTGCATTTACGCCGACGCAGCGGTCTGTGATTTCAAAAGCTGGCCAGGCGGCAAAGGTACCGGAAAAGGCAGCCCTCGCGACTGGAAGCTGGTTATGGATGTCTATGGCTTTTCATCCGAGCAGGAAGCTCTCGACTATAGGGGCAACCCGGTTGACCAGCTTAAGCCGCTGGCTGAAGCCGGTATTCCGCTGCTGCATGTTTACGGTGATGCCGATGATGTTGTTCCGTGGGACGAAAACACGGGAATCGTCGCAGAGCGTTACAGGGCGATGAATGGTGACATCACACTGATCGCCAAGCCTGGAGTCAATCATCATCCACATGGTCTGGACGATCCCACGCCGATTGTCGAATTCATTGAACGACACAGTCGACTGCGAAACAAGGGTAACTCAGGAAGTCTGCGCCTTCGTGTGCTGTGTTACAATATCCACCATGCCGAAGGAGTGGATGGCAGGCTGGATGTTGAACGCATCGCACGAGTCATCCATTCTGAACGTCCGGATCTTGTATCTCTGCAGGAGGTTGATCAAACGGTTGATCGAACCGACAAGGTCAATCAGCCGGATGAACTTGCTCGCCTGACGGGCTATCGAGTTCTCTTTGGAGCCAACATTGAGCTTCAGGGCGGACATTATGGGAATGCGATCCTTTCGCGATGGCCGGCTGCGCAGCACACGAACCACTTGCTGCCTTGTCTGGAAAACGGTGAGCAAAGAGGCATTCTGGATGCGTCATTTCGGTTGCCTACCGAGTCAACCGTGCGACTTCTGGCGACGCATTTTGATCACCGACCGAATCATGCCGAACGCGAATTATCGGCGCAATTTGCAAATGACCTGCTGAGCGGGAATTCGAAGCAGCCAACCATTCTCGCGGGCGATCTGAACGCAGTGCTCGAAAGCAAAACGCTTGCGACTCTGCTGACTCAATGGCAATCCACAACCGGCACCGATCCGCTCGCAACAATCCCCGTCTCTGAACCGAATCGTCAAATCGACTTTATCCTCTTCCGGCCCGCCTCCGCATGGCACCTCATCGAGTGCCGAGTTCTCCCGGAAGCAGTTGCATCCGATCACCGAGCCATCATGGCTGTGATCGAGCTGAAGCCATTGAATTCATTAGTTCACTGAATTGTACTCACCGGATTTCAGACAATCTCGAAGGCAACGGCTTGACTCCATGCAGTTGTCGAACTGTCTGGATCGCATAAAAGGTGTCTGGATCGCATGAAAGGTGTCTAAAACCGTTTATTGGTACGGCAGCCACAAGGCCGACGTGCAGGTGCAGGTCACCATCAAACTGACGGCTGTTGTTGGCGTTGGATTCCGGCGAAGAACGCTGGGCACTGAAACCCATCAACTACGTCCTGAACTTCTTCGGCAACGGCCCCGTCACCATCACCCCTCGAGGCAGCATCCGCATCGGCCAAATGACCGTCCAAAGAAAAGGCGGCGACGCCGGCCGCCCAACGGCCAACATGCTGCAGTTCAGAATCAATCCGGTGTTGTTGCAGGGGGGAGGCTGATGGATTCAAACTCCCTATATTCTCATTCGATCCGAACAACGCGGAGATAACTCAGAGTACGCCCTTGCTTCGCCCAAAAGCTTGGCGTTGTGAACGAAGCAGATTGGCCGCTCGATAACTTGTGTCAGCCGTGGAATCGCTGCTTCTTCAAGACCCTACACTTCGGTTGTTCGTAACCTGATATCCCGCCCGGCTTCGGCGGCTCATCGACAATCATTGACCCATTCTTCAACTGCGGGAATTGTCTTTGGCAGTCGTACTGCCAATCCATTCAGCATTAGTCTCAGTAGCGACTGAACTCGATTTCGGAGTGGGAGTTCCCGAAGCTGTTCAAGCTGATCTTCAATCGCCTTCGGATTGCGAAACTTGAACTTAGCATCGGCGAATCGCCGTTCCCAATAGTTGATCAACGACGTCGTCAGATGGCTCCACAGTACAGACGCTAGAGATGTCTGGCAACTAAGGCCATGCATAACGATTGCATGTGTCGCCGCTGTCATCTCCATTCGGGCATCGGCTGCAAAGGAGGACAGCAGGTAGTAAAGCAAGTGCTCTCCGCTGGATTGGCTGACGTTGCCGAGTTTGTGCAACTCGATGGCGTTTTCTTTTTCCAAGAAACGTATCAGTGCGGTGCTCATTGACTCGAAAAGCTGAGGGTTGGATGCACTTTCGATTCTGCCATTACATTGTTCTCGCAGAGTACGCAGATGGTCGACATCACCGTGGTCGTCTGAAAAAATACTAAAAATCGTCGGAATGAAATAGATATAGACAAGTCGTTCTTCAGCATTGTTCCAGTGATTGTTTGGCTTCTCGCCGAGTATCTCAGATGCATCTGTGTTCTGAGCCTTCACAAACCCCTGACCGCTCGTATAGGCCAAGTGACCTGCGACATACATGGAAGAGGATTCGTCGGCGTAGTCAAATGCTTCATCCAGTCGACGTTCGTCGATGAGGGGAGGAACGATTGCTTCTGAGAGCATGGAGACGATTGAGAGGAGCCCTTTCTTGCGGACGTCTTCAATGCCCGTGTTCGCCCAATAGAGCGCTCTTTCGATTCGATCGACGCTTGCTGCGAAGTTGGTCAGCAACACTGAGATGTTGGTCAACTGATGACTTGTGACGTCATCAAACCAGCCCGCAACCTTTTTGTTGTACCCAAGAAGTTCGCCACGAGGGGGAACCAGGAAATCTTCAGACGGTGGTGCCCCAAACATGACCATCGAAGACATGT
>JAGQQE010000534.1 GCA_020426345.1 Planctomycetaceae bacterium | reverse complement strand
TGATCCGGGATGCATCCTTTCTTTGTGGTCCAGCAAAGTCAGATCGAGATTCGAATGATTTTGACCGTCCAAAGAACGAATGCGTACTCCTTTGGTCGAGTTTGAACAAACGACGACACATTTCAATTGGGGTTTCAGCGGCACACTGGCCGCCTTTATTTTCTGGTTTCCAACAAGGCATCTATTCAGAGCGTTCTCATGCCGAACGAACTTCCACTCCCTGATGAATTAAACAATCTCATTGAAAAACGAGCCGGCAAAGATCGGCGTCAAAAAGCGAAACCTCGTTTCGACGACGATGACGACGCTGATGACGATCGCCGCTCAAAGAAAAAGGATCGCCGCGGACATGCGAAATCGCACCGCACCCTCTATGACGATTGAAGTGAAGCCTGAAGACAGGTGACTGTTGGAACATCGACAGATGCGTTCAATGCGACCACTTGGCCGCATTGAACGTTGATCTGCGGGCTCGTTTTCTGTCACAGGAAATCGCTGGTGACGGTGTCGGCAAGCAAGAGACCGTCAACCGTCAAGCGAAGCCTTCCATTGATCTGTTCAAGCAGCCCCGTATCGAGATACCGCTGCAGCGCAATTGGCTCGATCTCCTGCACAGATCGCTCATACCGCCGCTGAAATTCTTCCAGCTCGATGCCATCACGCAATCGAAGTCCAAGCATAATCGCTTCTCTCGCCTTTTCTTCCGGCGTCAGGCATTCAGACTCTTCCAGAAATGCCTCACCTGCATTTACAGCTCGCATCCATTTCGGGACGCTCCGGATGTTTGTCGATCGACGGCCATTAATGTATCTGGCCGCCCCGGGACCGAATGCGTAGTACCCGTTTCCCTTCCAGTAAACCAGATTGTGGTGACACTCGAACTCAGGCCTCGCGAAATTGGAGACCTCATAGTGGCGGAAGCCTGAACTGCTGAGATGCTCAATTGCGAACAAGTATTGATTTCGTTCCGTCTCCTCCGCAACGCGGCTTAACTGACCATTCGACAATCGACGATGGAACGACGTCCCCTTTTCCCACGTCAGTCCATATGTAGAAACATGATGCACGGGTAGTGAAGTCGCGATTCGTAATGTCTTTTGCCAGCTATCCTCCGTTTGCCCGGGAACACCAAAGATGAGATCAAGCGACACGTTGGAAACATACCGTGAAGCAAGCTGGACTGCAGAAATCGCATCATCCTGACGATGCTGACGTTCCAGCAACTTCAGACACTGGTCGTCGAATGACTGCACGCCCAGACTGATCCGATTGACCCCGAATTCAGCAAGCGTCTGCATTCGACCCTGGTCAAGGCCATCGGGATTTGCTTCCACCGAAAACTCGCCGCCGGATGCCAGGCGAACGTACCTTTGAAGCAAAGTAAAAAGCTGCTTCAACTGGTCGGAGCTGAGGTGTGTGGGAGTGCCTCCACCGACAAAAAGGGTGTCGACTTCGACCCCGCCATCCAGCTGGCTAAGTTCAGTTTCGAGGGATTGCAGGTATTGTGGAATCAAATGGTCTCGATTGGCCACCAGCGTGAAATCGCAATATCCACAACGGTGCAGACAAAATGGCACATGAATATACGCCGATCGTGGTTTTCTCGATTGATCTTCAACATCGGCGTTCATTCGCGACAAATCCTCCCACAAAAATGTGATTGAGTTTTCCGTCCACCATTTGATGACAATCTTGTTTTGAGTTCGTGGCGAGGCATTGTAGCATCCCCAGTCGCGCACCAATTGCTGATAGCATCCAGTATGACAGGATTCCTGTAATGCAGCAGTTTTGATTGCTATCGAGCAACTGGTAAAGCAAGACGAAATGGATTCAGCAACGCTGAATTGGATCGAACCGCCCCCAACTTCCGGGTTGGCAGAAAACCGATGGAGACCGCTGATGAATCACGCATTCGTGCGAACGTTCGCCTGTGCCTGTTTACTTGGCCTGCTGAATAAGGTCGGTGTCTGCAGTGACCGACCACAACAACCCGCTCCACCAGCAGGGATGAAACTGGTGTATGAACATGACTTCGAAGATGGAAAGTCTGATCGATACTCTCCGACCGACAGAACAGCCTGGACACTAAAGAAGAGTGATTCCGGAGATTCCATTATGTCGCTGCACAAGAAGAACAGCGATTTCAAACCAAGGCATCGATCACCGTTCAATCGCACCCTGATCAACGACCTGAAAGTCCGCAGTTTCGTGATGGACATTCAGATGAAGTCCACCATTCCTGACTACAACCATCGGTCGCTTTGTCTGTTCTTCGGATACCGGGATGACAGTCATCTGTATTACGTACATTTTGGCAAGAAGACTGATGATCACGCGAATCAGATATTTATCGTCAACGACGCACCACGAACGAAGATCTCGACAAAGACCACTCCGGGAACAAACTGGGACGACAATTGGCACAATGGCCGAGTCGTCCGAAATGTCGACGACGGGACGATTCAAATCTACTTCGACAACATGGACGTTCCCATCATGACGGCCACGGATAAGACGTTCACCGAAGGTCAGGTGGGGTTTGGTTCGTTCGACGATATCGGTGATTTCGATAATGTCCGGGTTTACGTGCCGGAGAATTAGAATGCGTGCGGTTCAGTTCTTTGACTCTCTGCAGCTGTCAACAAACGCAGCTGCCGGCGAACCAAGAGAAGGCGAAGTGATCGTCGATGTGTTGCAGGCGGGGATTTGCGAGACCGATCTGCAGCTTTGCCGAGGCTACATGGGGTTTCAAGGCACCCTCGGACATGAATTCGTTGGCATCGCTCGGTCAGGGCAATTCAAAGGACGACGCGTCGTCGCTGAAATCAACTGCGCTTGCAGGAACTGTGATTTCTGCCAACGGGGACAACAGAACCATTGCCCGAATCGAACGGTTATTGGCATTCTGGATCATCCCGGGGCATTTGCCGATTCATTAATCGTTCCGGAGGTAAATCTGCACGCGATTCCGGACTGCGTGGACAATGATGAAGCCGTTTTTGTCGAACCTCTTGCAGCCGGTTGCCGTATCCCGCAACAGCTACCCGAAATCGCTGACAAAGCCGTCACGATTATTGGCGACGGTCGCCTTGGAAATCTTTGTGCACAGGTATTGAAGCATCATCGCTGCGATGTCACCGTCGTTGGGAAACACGATTTCAAACTCAGCATCCTTCGTCAGCTCGGCATTCGGACAGTCCACCTCGATCAAATCGGAACACTGCCAAGGACGCAGTATGTCGTGGATTGCACCGGTTCGGAATCGGGACTCTCAGCAGCCTTGAACCTGGTCAGTCCCACGGGTGTTGTTGTGTTGAAGACAACTGTCGCCGCAGAGCATTCTGTTCAACTGGCCGG
>JAGQQE010000533.1 GCA_020426345.1 Planctomycetaceae bacterium | reverse complement strand
GCTCAGTCATTTCGGTGATTCCGGATGAAATTTCTCAGAAACGCACTCGATCGGCTGGAGCCGTTGTTTCATAAGGGAGGCAAGCTGGAACGCTTGTATCCTGCTTATGAGGCCATCGATACCTTTCTCTACACTCCAGGACAGGTCACCAGGGCCCCGTCGCATGTTCGCGATGGGATGGACCTGAAGCGAATGATGATTCTGGTTGTCGTTGCGCTGACCCCGTGCATCCTGATGGCCTGCTATAACACCGGCGCACAGACTCATCTTGTGGCGGAAAAAGCCTCCGCGGCAGGAGTTTCGGCGGATGACATCGTGTCGAAACTGGGATGGCGAGCACAGGTTGTTCAGAACATGGGTTGGTCACCCGGCACGGCTGGCAGCTTCCTGCAGAAGTTTGTTCATGGTGCTCTGTACTTCATTCCCGTGTTTCTGGTCACAAATATGGTGGGTGGCGCCTGGGAAATGCTGTTCAGCTGTGTGCGAAAACACGATTTGAACGAAGGGTTTCTGGTCACCGGAATGCTGTTCCCTCTGACACTCCCGGCCACCATACCACTCTGGCAGGTGGCATTGGGAATCTCGTTTGGTGTGGTGCTTGGCAAGGAAGTCTTCGGAGGGACCGGTAAGAATTTCCTGAATCCCGCGCTGACGGCGCGAGCGTTTCTGTACTTCGCCTACCCAATTCAGATCACCGGTGAAACGGTCTGGGCCGGAATGATCTCCGACAAGGCCGGAAAGATTATTGACGGCGTTACCTGTCCAACTTTGCTGACGTCAATGGGAAATGTTCAGGGAGCATTGCCGGACGGTGGTTCATTCGCTGATGTGCTGGCCAACAAGCTGGGCGGTCTGACGTGGACTCAGGCGTTCATCGGGAATATTCCAGGTTCCATGGGCGAAACTTCAACACTGGCCTGTCTGCTGGGCGCGGCGTTTTTGATCATCACCGGGGTCGGATCCTGGCGGATTATGTCCGGTGTGCTGATTGGATCGATGGGGCTTGCGTTTGTTCTGAACGGAGTCGAAAGCACAACCAACGCGATGTATCAGATTCCACCGGCGTGGCACCTGGTCACTGGTGGGCTTGCGTTCGGCATGGTCTTCATGGCAACGGACCCTGTCTCGGCAGCAATGACGAATACCGGGCGATGGGTTTACGGCATCCTGATCGGAATGATGGCAATGGTGGTGCGAGTTCTGAACCCGGCGTTCCCGGAAGGAATTATGCTGGCCATTTTGCTTGGAAACGTCTTCGCGCCGGTCATCGACTACGTCGTTGTTCAGCAGAACATCAAACGAAGGATGGCTCGCAATGCAGCCTGAAACAAAAAAAACATTCAAAGTCGCCATTCAGCTGTGTCTGATTTGCTCTGTCGTCGTGTCTGCACTGGCGGTCGGACTTAAAGGAATTCAAAGCAGTCAGAAAGAAGCGTTCCGCCAGCAGAGTATTCTGGATGCTGCGGGTTTGTGGCAGGACGGTGTGAATGCCGGTGAGGTCTTTAAGCAGAAGATCACTCCGGTGGCTCTGGACCTGGAAATTCACGGCGAGGCCCGGACGATTAAACCCGGGGACAAGGAACTTCAGCTGGACGTGGCCGAACGAACGCCCAGTCTGAATGATCCGATTCCACCAGCCGAAGATGTCGCCGGGCTTAAGAAGCGGGAAAAGTACACAACAATCTATGAAGTGCGTGATGGAGACGCTCTGAAGACGCTGATCCTGCCCATTCGCGGCAAGGGGCTCTGGTCAACTTTGTTCGGATTTATCGCTCTGGATATGTCGGACGCAGCCGAAGGTCCGGAGGGTATCAAAGTTGGGGGAATCACCTACTACCGCCATGGCGAAACTCCGGGACTGGGTGGTGAAGTGGAAAATCAGCTTTGGAGGGACAAGTGGCCCGGCAAGCTGGTCTATGACAATGACTGGAATGTCAAAGTCGAAGTAACCAAGTCAGCATCAGGCGATTTTCAGGTCGATGCTCTGTCCGGAGCAACGCTGACGTCAAACGGTGTGACCAACATGCTGAAGTACTGGCTTGGCAAAAACGGCTTCGGCCCATATGTGAAGCGACTGGCAGAGAAATCCAAATAATGCAGGCTCCGCGTGGGCGTCGCTTTGGCTTCGCTGGCGTTGACTATACCTGAGCAATGTTGCTCACGGAGATCATCAGACATGGCAGAACCACAGGCAAAGAAGGTCCTTCTGGACCCGCTGGTCAACAACAATCCCATCGCACTGCAGATTCTGGGACTCTGCAGTGCTCTGGCGGTGACCGTCAAAATGGAAACCGCTCTGGTGATGGCATTGTCGGTCACGCTGGTGACTGGTTGTTCCAGTGCAGCGATTTCGCTGATTCGTACTGAAATCCCCAGCAGCATTCGTATTATCGTTCAGATGACGATCATCGCCTCTTTGGTGATCATGGTCGATCAGATTCTGCAGGCGTTCACGCCAGGTCTCAGCCGCCAGCTGTCCGTCTTTGTGGGGCTGATCATCACCAACTGTATCGTGATGGGTCGAGCGGAAGCGTTCGCGATGAAGAATGATCCGAAGATGAGCTTCCTGGACGGAATTGGAAACGGGTTGGGATACGGTTTGATCCTGATGATCGTCGCCTTCACTCGGGAACTTCTCGGCTCGGGAAAAGTCTTCGGGATGAATGTTCTGAAACCAGTGAATGAGGGTGGCTGGTATCCAACGAATGGTCTGATGCTGATTGCTCCCAGTGCGTTCTTTCTGATCGGTTTGATTGTCTGGGCGTTGCGAACAATGAAACCTGAACAGATTGAGAAGGAATAGTCGACAGCCGTTCACTGCAGCCGACCAGAGAATGAACCATGGAAAACTACGTTAACATCTTCATCAGTTCTGTTTTTTCCGGAAACCTGGCACTGTCCCTGTTTCTGGGGATGTGTACGTTTCTTGCGATTTCAAAAAACGTCAAAACGGCGTTCGGCCTGGGAATCGCGGTAACGGTGATTCAGGCCATCACCGTTCCGGTCAACAACCTGATCTATCAGTATCTGCTGCAACCGGGTGCGTTGACGTGGATCAGCGAAGATCTGTCCGGGCAGGATCTGATGTTTGTAGGTCTCATTTGCTACATCGGCGTGATTGCCGCCATGGTGCAGATCCTGGAAATGGTGCTCGATAAATATTTTCCAGCGCTGTTCAATACGCTGGGTATTTTTCTGCCGCTGATTACAGTCAACTGTGCCATCCTCGGTGGAACACTGCTGATGGTGGAGAAGGGACTGAACTTCGGCGAGAGCGTCGTGTTTGGTCTGAGTTCCGGATTTGGCTGGGGAATGGCCATCGTCTGTCTGGCTGGAATTCGTGAGAAGATGAAGTACAGCG
>JAGQQE010000532.1 GCA_020426345.1 Planctomycetaceae bacterium | reverse complement strand
CGCCGTGTTTCGCGACGCTCGGCCGAATGTGGTCAGAAAGTAATCACTCGTTCGTCCGTCCGGCAAATGGACAGCACGGCTTCCGGGCGGCAACCCACGAAACTGTGACGTTGTTCCGGTAACCTGATTGATGCAGTCCAGCAACACTTCTGCGCGAAGACGACGAATGCGACCGTGCGAAAAATGGCGATCATCCAGCCTGTTGGATTCATTCGTTTCTGTCGCCAGTTGGTAGGTTCGAGACGTGCAGATATCGCGGACCAGTGAGCGGATATCATATTTGTACATTTGCAATCGTTCGCCCAGCGCAGAATGAAGCTGCGGATTTGAGGGCGGGTTACTGACCCGAACATCGTCAACAGGTTCCACGATCCCGATTCCAAAGAAATGAGACCAGACGACATTGCTGATGTTCCTGGCAAATGCAGGGTTATGGTCGGATGTCAGCCAGCCCGCGAGAGCAGCTCGGTAATCCACTTCCGGGGGAATCTGTGGCGAACCGGATCCCAGATATTCCGGCACAACCTCTCGACCGGCGATGGGATGTTTCAGTGATCCGGTGCCGGCGTTGAATACCATGATTTCGCGTGGGTCCTGAGCCTGTTTGTATCCGACCTGACTGAAGAACGACGCAAAACCGTAATAGTCGTCCATGGTCCAGCGATCGAATGGATGATTGTGACACTGGGCGCATTGAATCCGCATACCCAGCATGGACTGCGCGACATTCTCGGCAAGTAATTGGGGAGTCGTCTCGGTCTGATAGTAGCTTGTTGCCGGGTTTTCGAACGTGCCGCCTGTCGCAGGCAGTAGCTGCTGAATGATTTGATCGATGGTCATACCTGCGTAGATGCGATCCCTCAGCCACCGGTCGTACAGGAGTAGCCCTTTCGGACTGACACCGTTTGCTGTTCTGATCTGAAGGAGTTCGGCAAATTTCATGACCCACAGATCCAGGAACTCCTGGCGATCCAGCAACGAATCAACGAGGTCGTCGCGTTTTGTCAGACTGGTGCTCGAAAGAAACGCAGAACGCTCGTCTGGTGTGGGCAATAAGCCAATCAGATCGAGGTGAACTCTGCGGAGGAAGACTTCGTCTGTGCAAACTTCGGACGGCATCAGGTACAGGTTCTTCCAGCGTTCATGGACCAGTTCGTCGATGAAGTTATGAGTTGGCAGATCCGGGAATTCAAAATTGATTCTCGGACGAACGATGATGTCGCAGCCCTGTGAATACTGATCGTACCTTGCCATCACGAAAGCAGACCCGGGGCCATTGGCTGTGATGACTCCATCTTCATCGACGCCTGATACTGCGTCATTGTTGCTCAGAAACACAGCCAGATCCGTGACATCGCGATCAGACCCATCGCTGAAGTTTGCCATGACCAGCAAGCGTTGTTGCCCCTGTAATCCCGAGAACACGGCGTTCGGCGGATACACTTGAATGCCAGTCGGAACAGGTGCCGTGTCCGAATCCCCCGGGGCTCCATGGCGAAGCCATTCCATCAGGATGTCATAATGCCAGGTTTCTTCGGCGATGCGCTGCCCACCAGTGTGATCGACGTTTCCGAGGGCCTTGGTAATCAGCAGCGAAGATTCCGGATTGGTCAGATGAATGCGACGTCCTGGAATTTCGCGAGTCAGTCGAAAGTGATCGCCCTCCGGATCGTATCCGAACAGACTCAGGCGAAATCCATCCTTGCCGGAAGCCGCGCCATGGCATTTACCTGTGTTGCACCCGACACGTGTCAGCACAGAAAGAACTTCGCTGCGAAAACCAAGTTCCGGCCGATAGTTGGAATTGGCAACGCCGATATTTACGACCGCTTTGTGGTTGCCGAAGGAAGCGAGCAGCTCAGTCGTTCCGTCACTGACCGGAATGAGGCTGCCCGCGTGGTTGCCGGACTGCTCCACGCGCGCGATCTTTTCATCACGGACCTGAAATAAGACTTTATCCGACACATCGACCATGCTTCCGTCGTTATGACGCAGGATGGCAACCAGCGATTGGTAATCGCGCTGGTCAGTGAGTGCGATGACTTCAGGGAAAATAATCAACTGAGATTCGTGTTCCCCCGCATGCAACGCGTCAACAGTCGTTACGGAAGGTTGACTGGCGTCAACTACCGCGATGGGCTGACGCTCTGCGTCGGGCACGTCGACAATCAGTTGACTACCATCGTCCGGTGCAAATGTCAGCATCCAAACGGCAAGCATCAGATTCATAGGTCTACTTCCTTTTTATTCAGCTGCAATCGTGGGTCCCACCTGAGATGACACGGCAAGGCAATCAATCGTCGCTTCAGCAGGGCTATTCGGGTTCGCGATACCACGTTGTTTCGTCAACACACCAGGTTCAATGAATTACCCGGATGTGGCACACGCGAGTCTAGTTTTCTTTGGGTTCATGGTTTTGCTGACGCAGAGCCTGCAAGCGAGTCAGGGGACGACCAGAGTCATCGCGAAAGAGTTCACCGGTGCGGCAGACTGTTATTTCTCCACTCCGATCGGCACACCAGGACATATGCATTCCGTCCATTTCGCCATAAATATGGACCTGTAATCCTTCGAAGGTGCCGACCGGGGCTGTGGGTTCCGGAATCACGTCAAATTCGATCTCTGCGGCCCCGTTGCGAATGGCTTCAGAAGAAAGTTGAACTTCCCGAGCCGTGACTCGGTTCGGGAGCCCTGCCAGCACCGCAGTCAATGGCTCGGGAAGCGAACCTTCAAAATTCAGATGGCAAGGCACCCTGACGGGAATCCCCTGCTCTACGGCCGAGGCCTGCAATCGTCCGGTGACAGGCGATGGACGTATAGAAAGCGTCACAAGATTTGACGCAACCCTGACCGGGTTCACGACAGAAACGGACGGAGTCATCGAACGGGGAGATTCGCTGGCCTCGTCATTGTCGGCAGGTTGATCCGGCACTGCATGAGCCTCCGCGCAAATCGACCAGTCTCTGGGGACGGCCTGCGGAAGAGCCCGGACCCGAAAGAGCCCCGAATCCTGATCACCCGGAATGAGGACAGATTCGGCTCCATCAACCCATGGAGGCAAGAATGGAAGCGAGACACTGACAGGTCCGCGAAAACTCTTTTCCCGTTCTACATCGATTTGCAGATCAAGAGTGCCATCCGGTGCCAGAAAGGCATTGGGTTGGTTCAGCTGAATCGTAAAGGGGATCGGTTCGATCACAGCGACCGCCAGGCGATTCACTTCTGCCGCCATGAACAACTGATCCGCAGATTCGGAAACAAGGTCAACAACCTGACGGAAATGGCCGTTAACATCAACGGTTTCTCCAAGTGGACTTTCCCCACTACCTGTCACCTCAACGTCTGCAAGTGTGCTTCTCATTTCAGCATCGTGACTGGCCTCAATAA
>JAGQQE010000531.1 GCA_020426345.1 Planctomycetaceae bacterium | reverse complement strand
TGTCCAGCAATAATACTTCGTGCACGGCTTTGCTGGACGACAGCGTCCACGGACCTTTGCGACTGCTGCCGTGAGTCACCGCTTCGTCGTCTTTGACACCGAGCCGACGCAGATTCGCGATCCTCGTGCGGACACCGCGCCATTGCTTCCAGTAGCAAGCCCGGATGCGACGGCGAATCCACTTGTCGAGTTCCGCGAAGTACGTTTTGATCGGCACCAGACGAAAGTAACCCACCCAGCCCTGAAAGTAGCGACGCAGCTCCGTGAAGCGATGAGACATCGACACGCCGCGGTTGCGACGGGTGATCTGCTTGACGCGGTCACGGAACTTGCGTTCGTTCTTCGGACTGACTCGAATCTGACCGCCCCAGCCTTCGAAAGCGAAGCCGAGCCCTGTTGTCTTCTATGAATCTCAGGGCGACTCCGTCCGTGCGGCAGATGCGGCTTTTCTGATGATTGATCACCAGTTTCAGTTTGCGAGTCAGCGACGCGAGGCCAGCATGGTATCGAACGCGGGAGCCGGATGGATGACAGTGTCTCTGACAACACAAGTCGTTGTTCAGATCGCTTCGAAACAGAAGCCGATCTCTTCGCCGCTGCGCCACTTCGAGGATGCCGCCGCAATCGTTGCTCGAACAACAGTCACATCCGAATCCATCCCAACATCCGCCGGAATCCAATCACCCTCAAATCGCCAATCCCAGGGTGACAAACCATCTCCCCATCGGTAAACTGATCCGCTAGCGGACCCATTATCGTGATGAATCCCGCAAGGAATCAACCGAGCCGCAAGCACTTGCAAAGCGGCAAAGTTCAACGCACGATCTATAAGTCGGCTAATCGCCCGACGCATAGATCGCAATTCGTTATTTCGCTGTCGAATCGGCCTTCTGGATTCCGCCATGCTTTCGATCACTTTGGCATTCTTTGCGCTGAGTCAGCAGGGCGGAGTACATTCGGGTGACGGCATTCCACCCTTGCGTCGCGTGGCAATCGATAAGTTGCGAGCTACGCCAGAAGGGAATCTGGTTATTCGCGTATTCCTCGATTGGAGCAACGAGTAACCGAGATCATTCAACATGAATCAACTGAAACGGCCGCTGCCACATTTACTCAAAGCCCTCTTCGTCTGTGTAGGGGTTGCACTCGCTTACTGGTGGATTACCGATGGAGTAAGCCCTCTGTCTTTTTTTATTCTTGGCGGAATCGTCAATTACTCGGCTGCCGCGTACTTTTTCCAACGGGCTCGCTACCGAATTCGGACATGGAAGACTGCCAAAGGGAAGATTGTAGACATGGAAGACTTTGCCGACGGTCCCGGTGGGTCACCTATTGTGGTGTTTACGGACAGTCACGGGCGGAAGTACGAATTCACGAATTTCATGGGCGGGTCGAATCGGTACCATGTGGGTTCCCGGGTCGATGTTCTCTACGACCCGTCTCGACCAGAAATTCCCAAATCAATGACTGGCCGAGCCTTTGGGCGGTCACGGCGATCGGAATTGGGACAGGAACATTCTTCGCAATTCTCGCATGCCTTATGGCTTAGTGTTGGCATGTTCAGCCAAAATGTTTTCCTAAACGTGTTTTGACGAACAGGAAACGCTGAATTGGTACTATGAGATTACCGGATGGTATCCTCGGCGGGGACTAAAGGTGTCAGGAACCGTTCTTATTGAGTCCGGGTTGTCTGCGAGGGCGAGTTGTGATTTCCAGCCCCGGCTTTGCAGTTGCTCCGTCTGCCCGGGTTTGATCGCCAAATGACGAACCGCGATTGACGCTACGACGGATTCCAGTCAGCCCCGCTTCTGTTTGCGCAGTATTCCCATGCTCCAGTCAGCCCGCACTTTGACGAACGGGCCATGCAGACGGCGAGACATCTTCCGCAGCGATGCGAGACGAGCATCGTATCGAACGTGGGAGCCGGATGGATGACGGCGTCTTTTACACCACACGTCGATATTCAGATCGCTTCGAAACGGAGACCGATCTCGCAGCCGCTGCGCCACTCCGGAGATGCCGACCCATTCGTTGCTCGATCGACAGTCGCGGCCGAATCAATGCCAACATCCGACCACGATCCAATCGCCAATCCCAGGGTGACAACCCATTGCCGCATCCGTAAACTGCTCCGCAGCGGATTCCTCACCGTGATGAATGCCGCAAGCAAACAACCTGGCCGCAAGTATTCGCAGAGCGGCAAAGGTCAACACACGATCCATACGCCAGCAACTGCCGTCGCATAGATCGCAATTCGTTATGTGCTTACTCCAGGAGTGCGGTACTTGAACATCGAATCTCTGAAGAAAACTATCGCCAATGTTCCATCGGTGGCTGAACACTCCGAATTCATCCTTGGCCTCTTGAAACCCTGCGTCCATATTCGTCTCAGCGACGGGCCGATTGAAGAAGCCGGTAGTCGATTCGGTGGCCACCCATATTTGCCAACAGACTTTCAATGGCCGAACCACGAGGACGGCGAGTATAAATTTCTTGGCCAAATCAACTTCGCCGAGATCGAAGATCGGCCAGCCTCGCTACCGGATTCGGGACTATTGGCCTTTTTCTACGCAGACGACGAAGAGGGCGAGATCTTCTGGGGCGATGACGGTTACGTTCTCGGTTTCTACTGGCCATCGTTTGATGGGCACTCGTTATTCGACTCACCAACTGCTGATGTTCCCGAGAGCGTTGCGATAAGCCTGACTGGTGGAATCGATATACCACGGTACGAAGACTTGCGATCCGACTGGCCCTTCGACCGCGATGCACTGTACGAACTGACTGACGCTCTCGACGAAAACAGCGAATACTTGCTTGGATACCCTTCTTTTACCTCATTAGCGTACGATCCTACACCAGATGGTGACTGGATTTCACTGTTAACAGTCCACTCGCTCGATGAGTTCGACTGGTGCTGGCACGACGGCGACAAACTGATGGTGTTCATCGAGTCAAGCAAACTTGCGCAGCGAGACTTCAGCAACCTGAAGAGTGACGCCGGATAGACAAATAACAATGGCATCAACGCGGAGCCGTCGATCGGGCGTTGTCAAGTGGAGCATCAACCTCGGCGGCACGGTTCTGCCAGACGTTCGCCACCAAACACCTTTCAGCGAAAAGCGATACACTGTGATTAAATTTGTAATGTGCCTGACGCGACACCCCGACTTGTCTCGCGACGAGTTCCGGGATTATTGGAGAAACAACCACGGCCCCTTCTTCATGAAGAATGCGGCCGTGATAGGTGCCAGAAAGTATGTCCAGTCGCAAACATTGGACTCCACACTCAACCAGGGTCTCAGGGAATCGAGAGGCATGATGGCCGAGTTTGACGGCGTTGCAGAGGTTTGGTTCGATTCGGAAGAGGCGCTGATTCAAGGGATGAGC
>JAGQQE010000530.1 GCA_020426345.1 Planctomycetaceae bacterium | reverse complement strand
TTGATCTGTTTTTTTTATTTTTATTCGCAAGATCTGTCAAGTGGTGACTTCTGACTGTTTGTAAGATCCGACACCAAAGTACAAGAACTGTGTCTGCACCCGCAAATTCACGACAAAGCCGGGATGCTGGTGCAGGCAACGTCGCAACAGCCGAACGTTCACAACAGTCCTGCTGGCAACAACAGTCCTGCTGGCAACAACAGTCCTTCTGGCAACAAGGGCTCTGCTGGCAACAAGGGCCCTGCTGGCAACAAGGGCCCTGCTGGCAACAAGGGCCATTCGGGGCGGAGATTCATTTCAGCAACTTCATGCAGTTTCAGAAAGGCGATGAATGCGATTCATTCTTCCCGGTTTAGTCACTTTATTTCTGGCAACATTCGTTCCGCAAGTCCCCCAATCCCGTTCCAGCGATGGCCAGGATTCTTCAAAGGCTTCCAACATGCAATTCGGAAATTTCTCGGTCAGCCTGGTTGTCAAAGATGTGAATGTTTCGAAGGCGTTCTACGAAAAACTAGGGTTCAAACAAAGCGGCGGCGACGTGAAGCGAAAATACGTCGTCATGCAAAATGCGACCAGTACGATTGGGCTGTATCAGGGCATGTTTGAAAAGAATATGCTGACGTATAACCCCGGCTGGGATCGCGACTGCAACACGCTGCCGGAATTCATGGATGTGCGGGAGATTCAGCAGCAACTGAAGAACCAGGGAATCGAACTGGATGTTGCTGCCGATGAAACCACGACCGGACCAGCATTCCTGACAATCACCGACCCGGACGGCAACCCGATTCTGATTGACCAGCATGTCGACAGACCAAAGAGCCACGACTGACACATCGCCGGATCCGGGGTGAGTTCAGTCATCGTCCACGCTGAACTCACATGGTTCCACAAACCCAGTTCCACAAACCCAGTTCCACAAACCCGTTCGTGGCTGAAATGGCCAGGTACTCATCATGTCTCATCTGTCCGTCGGTCAAACACGTGATTCCCACGGCAACTGTCTACGTTGAAGCACGGACTCAGTCGCCATAGGCAACCTTTCCGACTGCCATTCCCACAACATAACCGCCGGTTGAAAAACGGGACTGGCTCGAGCAGGAAACCTTAAAACATGATGGTTTCCAGTCGTCCTGCGTGCCTCCCGGTTTTTCAACGGACAGCTATCCGCCCGTTGCCGCAAATCAAAGCGAGTGAGAATCCAACCTGACGAGCTCGCCGCCTCAACATCCCAGCTGAAGACGAATTATGACCCCAACACAATTGGTGAACGACCTGAAACGCAGTTCAGGAGAAACAGTCAACAGTTTGCTCCAGTACCTGCAGAACCCTCCCGTGCCGGAACCCCCGGAACACCTGGGTGAATTCACGTCGTTCTACCGTTCACTGTCACAGGACCAACGCCAGACGCTGGCCGATCTGCTGACTTACATTGCAGAAGGGAGCCTGTTTGATCTCCTGGGATTCCTCGACAACACCGCCACGCTGCCTTCATCTCCAGCCAGCCAACTGGAGTTATGGCAAGTGACCGACGATCAGCGAACACAGCTGAATGGACCTGACGGGCCGCTACTGCAGGACGCGTTTAATCTGTGATGACAGCGCTCTACAGCGTCACTGAAGTTCGAACAAGTGAATACCAAATCACAAATCATCGGCCCTGCGAATTTATCGGTCCTGCCGGTTGTTGCCATCGAAACGTGGGAGGACAGCAGTCGTGTGAGCGTGCGCAGAATCGGACCCAGCCCAATGGCAAAGGGTTGGGCAGTGGGCTATCTGTCAGTGGTCGCACCGCCGCCGGAAAGAGGTGATTGACCCGGACGCTGTGCTGATGCAGGCGATAGCTCTGGTCCGCGGAAGTCACGTCAAGCACTCCTCCGTGCGAATGGGGTAAGCGTGGCAGGCCCTCGATGAACCATTTTCCTGTTCTGGTGTCGCAGCTTTATGGCATAGAGTACCCTGAAAGACATCTTCAACGGGAGCACCATCAGAATGTCTTCGATCAAATGCTGGCAGGTCGACGCTTTTACAGATCATCCATTCGGCGGCAATTCTGCAGCGGTGTGTTGGCTGGGGCAGGAAGTACCGGACGACTGGATGCAGGCCGTTGCCTCCGAGATGAATCTATCGGAAACTGCATTCGTGCGACGGAGCGGCGACGGCTACGGCCTTCGTTGGTTCACACCGCAGGTCGAAGTATCGCTGTGCGGTCATGCCACGCTCGCCACCGCCCATGCACTTTGGACGGCCGGGATTCATCCTGAAAATGCCCCACTTCAGTTTCACACCCGAAGTGGAATCCTTACCTGCCTGCGGAGCGATGTTGGAATTGAGATGGACTTTCCGGCGACTCCAGCGCAACAGATCGAATCGCCGGATGATCTGTTGTCAGCGCTGGGCGTCTCGGCCACATACGTCGGCAAGACGCAGTTCGACCATCTGATTGTTGTCGAAGATGCCGAAGTCTTGCGAACCATGTCGCCGGACTTCCGCAAACTGAAGAACATTCCGACTCGGGGCGTTATTGTCACGAGCCGATCCAATGATCCTTCTTTCGATTTCGTATCTCGCTTCTTTGCTCCCGCCGTCGGAATCGACGAAGACCCCGTCACTGGCTCGGCCCATTGCTGTCTGGCACCGTACTGGGCTCAGGTACTGGGGAAGACAGAAATGATGGCTTTTCAGGCCTCAGCCCGTGGAGGCGTGGTTCAGGTGCGTACCTCTGGTGATCGTGTCGTTCTCGGTGGACAAGCCGTGACGATTTGGCAGGGAGAGCTACTAGCCGTTCCTACAGCCATTTAGCTTAACGCTAACTCAGAATTCGAGCATCCTGGTGTCCTCAGCCGATGGGAGAAAGGCCCAGTTACGATCTCGCCTGATGAGATCACCCGAGTCCGGTTTGGCGTACCATACCTCAGAATTTTTGGGAACGCATTTGAGTGGGAGTTTCTCGACTTCGAAGGACGCGAGTCAATGACTAAACGAGTACGTCATCATCCCAACCTGATTTTCGCAGTTGGCACGCAGGTCGTAACGCTGAAGGATGTTTTCGGCCAGAATGGTCGCACGCTGCATCCTCGAGGCGCAGTCGGCGTCGTTGTGAAATCACCGTCTGATCTCGAACATTCCTATCGAGTTCGTTTTCCGGATGGAGTCGAAGAAGCTTTGAAGTCCGGTGATCTCACGACCCTCGCCAAGTTCAAAGAAGGAGACATTGGAGAAAGCGGCGTCATTCTTCGTCGCCACGATCTCTTTGAAAACGTGATCTTTCAGTGTGTGATTGGTTCACAGGCATATGGATTGGCCGACAGCGAGTCGGACGTGGACCGCCGAGGGTGTTACCTGCCGCCAGCGGAACTACATTGGTCGCTGTACGGTGTCCCTGAACAACTGGAATGCCATGAGACTCAGGAGTCGTACTGGGA
>JAGQQE010000529.1 GCA_020426345.1 Planctomycetaceae bacterium | reverse complement strand
GGCTCAAGCAGGAGACCTGTAAACACGATCGTCTCCAGTCGTCCTGCCTGTTGCGGTTTTCAACGGACAGTAAAAGCTGCTTCTCCTGGCGAAAACGACCGATCGACAACCTCGGTTCATTTGCTGTCCCTTGATTTCCCGCGTGCGACGACGAGCTACGGTCTACCTTCAGGCCATTCCCCGGCGTGCTCGGATGTCTTATGAACGAGTTCACTCTGAAACGATTTGAGGATCATTTTCAGGTTCTCACGGGAATCCGTACCGGTTGAATCCTCAAGTGCAAGTGAAACATGCCGGGCAATGTCAGCCAAGACGATCCCCCAGGCATTTCGCTCGTCAATTCCTGATGTTTCCTTCCAGTGCCCGATGTTCAACACGCAATGAAGTTTGTTTTGCGCAAGCCAGATTCGTGCCATCTCAACTGCGTTCATGTCAGCCTCAGCGGCTGTTGGCATTATCAGTGGTCGACGGTTGTCTTTCATAGGAACAGTCTGACTTTCATCGACGAACATTCAATTCGACAGCAACACCAGCGAGCAGCTCCCCATCGACAGAACCGCGAACGTCGTAGTCGTAAGAGTACTGCAGGCCACCGAAAGGAATATTGCGAGGATTCCAAGGCTTAGCAAACGATGAAGAGAAAGTTTCAAATGAATCATTCGGTGCCACTACCTCAATTGACTTGCCATCAAACTCCTTCCATCAACGCCCGGCGGGGGAGTTTACGTTCACTTCAAAATCCGCTGGCCACCTGGCACGGTTCGTCGTGTTTTCGGTTCCCTCAGCTGTCTGCCGGCGTCAGCAGGTTTGCATCGCGACAAAGTTTCCATTCGCCGTTAGGGGATCGCCGAAGAATTGACAGAGTATTTCCCGATAAATGTTTCGGAACACCACCGATCTTTGGCGTCACAGTGATGTCGAGTCGAGCCCTGGCATAAGCGAAGTCGCCAGTGACGATGATTTCCTCGTATTCTCCGCGACAATGCATTGCAACCTGACCGATCATTCCCTGGAATGACTGAATGAACTCCTGCCGTCCAAACGGTGGTCTTCCCGGTGTCAGGAACACAACATCGTCGGTCATTAGTCCGCTGATTGTGGCGATGTCACCGTCTTCTGTCGCGCGCAACCAGGTTCGTTGAAGGTCACGAATCGCAATATCATCTGTCATGTGTTTGGATCTCACCGGAACGACGAACGGTCGGAATAACCGGGTCGGCACAGTCGATGCTCGACCTTAAAACGTGCTGTCGGCAGCTTTGCGTTCATGCCACGGTTTATGCCACGTCATCGAGCATCGGAATGTTGTCGGGCAATTCAGTAACGTCATGGTAGCCGAAGTAGGTCAGATCGAAGCCACTCTGTCGAGTCAGCTGTCTCAACTTGCCGAGTGATTGGATGCGAAGTTCATTGTTGTCAGCCCGAAGCGTCGCAAGCTGGCTGACAGGGTGATTTTCATTCGTCAATTCGTCGCGCAGATAATACGCGTCACCAACATGAAGCGTCCACGCACCGTCGTGATTGATTGCAACCCCGCAATGCCCATGGGTGTGGCCAAAAAGGGGGACAAGTCGAATGTCTGTGTCTGATGACGTCCTGATCCGCCGTGAGGGCAGCCCGAATATGTCGGAGTCGTTTTTTGAGTAGGTGTGCCAGTCAGGCCCATGCGAGAATTGCTGGGGTGTGTACCGAGGATTACCGGCGTCAAGGTTGTCTTTTTCTTCCGCCGATACGTGAACACGCGCATGCGGAAAATCTGAAAGGCCACCCGCATGGTCGGAGTCACAGTGTGTCAATACGATATCGGTGACTGCGGAAGCCGAGATTCCGAGTGATACTAACTGACGAATCGCTGTTGCTTCCGGAAGAAACTTGAAGCCAGCTGCATCGATGGTCTCGGCCCCGATGCGCTGATGGGGATCGTTGACATCGTGCATGCCGATTCCGGTGTCAACCAGGATAGCTTGATGCCCGGACAGGATCACAAGACAGTGGCAACATGCCGGCGGCAACGGAGGCTTGTGCAGCCAGCCGAAGTTTAAGTGTTCGATTCGCACCATTGTTTCCCTGGCAAAACGACTATGTGATCGGCCGGCTTGGTTACGCTGTCCAGGACGATGGAGCCTGAATCGTCGCGACTGCATTCTGCGACCAGTACAGCTGTCACGGTACTCCCAATAAGACCGGAAGGGCCGTCATTGTCACGACCAGGAACGTGATGATCAAGCGTCGCGAAGTAGAGCGGGTTCGAAGCAGCAGCACAATTCCGATCGGAACAAGCAGCATCATCACAGCCAGCATCGGCTTTCCAATAGCCCACCAAATGCGCATGTATTCTGTGAAGCGTGGTGTAAGCCAGGGATCGTACGACCGAGCGTATAGGTTCGCTGCTGTGTACGTGAGCATTGTCAGAGCTGAGGCGAATAGAAATGCTGTGAATGCTGTCGATCGCGGTGAGTTCTCATTTGTCGAGTGTCTCGTGGTGCTGTCGCGACTACCGCTGCGGTCGATTGATGGCTTGTACAGATTGTTTTCATCCACAGGTGTGCGCCAATCGTTCCAGCAAAAAGAAACATCGCTTCTGTCGGCAAGAGCATGTGATCAGGGGGGTGTGGCAACTGAGTTGCAGGAAACCGGCAAATGTTCGGTCCACAACTCCGCTGCATCACGTTATTGTGTCACCGCATGCAGGATCCACGCTTCGATTTGTGGTGCGAAGTCGGCAGAACCAAAACAGGATAGGGCTCGGCAGACACGAAACTAACGCAAACCAGTATGGTATCATCAAAACGGTAACATTGATGCGATAGGCAGGCGGGGTCTCATCCATGAATGAAGCATAAGCGCAACTGAATTCACCGCTTTCGTCGCCGTATTGTTGAATGACGATTCGGCTGAAAGTGGCCGCTGACCATCCGAAATCTGACTGAATAAGAATCGGAAATCCGTGAGATGCTGGTGTTGTCAGAGACGCTGTCATCCATCCGGCTCCCGCGATCGAAAGGATGCTGGCCTCGCATCGCTTCGAAAGATGTCTCGCTGTCTGCATGGACCGTTCGTCGAAGTGCGGGCTGGCTGGGGCATGTGACTGTTGCGCAAACGGAGGCGAAGCTGACTGCGATCCGTCGTAGTGTGAATCGCGATTCGCCATTTGGCGATGACACCTGGCCAGACGGAGCAACTGCAAAGCTGGGTCTGGACATCACGACTCGTCCTCATGGACTACCCGGACTCAAAGAATACGGTGTCCAACACCTTTCGTGTTCTCCCGTACTTAACGAGTCAGTTTTCAAGGTTGTCATTCCAACCCCTGTATGACCAATAATGTTGACGACATTTTCTGTCTACGAAATGCAGCGGATAGAACACGTCATGTAAAAGATCGTCCATTTGCGAATCCGAGTGGTACACCGGGCACGCAAAAAAGCCGAGGC
>JAGQQE010000052.1 GCA_020426345.1 Planctomycetaceae bacterium | reverse complement strand
CCGCCTCAGGAATACGGCCGGTCACAAAGTCAGCTCGCCAAAGAGATTCGTGAGCAGCGAGCGCGTGCCGAACGGTGTAGTCGACCCAGTAGTCCGCATCGAAACTGGTCATTGCCATCAGTGCTTTGACAGCCACCATGTCGTCGTAATAGCTGAGCCCGCGAGCGGCTTCGGTGCGAACCCGCGGGTGCTGATCTCTGGACGCAGCCGCCAGGAGATTCAATGCGTCCGGAACCGATTCTCGCTCGTCAGCAATGATTCGAACGGCAGCCGCGCGGGCATTCGGTTCTGCGGCGCTGGTCACGACAGTCGTTAGCAGAGTCTTGTCGATGTGGTGATGAGACTGTTGAATCCACAATGCTTCGGTTCGAAGACGGTCGTATTCGGGATCCTGCCTGTCCAGGCTGGCAATCCACTTCTCCACGGCTGGCAGCACATCGGAGCTGGCCCGGTCGCGAAGTTCACGACGAGCTCGATATCGAGTACGCCATTCATATTCCCGAAGTTGTTCAAGAATCTCTGGCACCGATTTCCCGAACTGGGTCACAGGTTTGACGAGCGGTCTGGAGGGATAGGTCAGTCGATAGATGCGGCCCCTGGTATGATCACGATTCGGGTCTCGCTGGCTGTACTGCATATGACCGATCAACGCATTGGCCCAATCACCAAACCACATCGCGCCATCAGGACCAATTTGCGGATCTGCCGGTCGAAAATGCTTGTCGGTTGAGCGGATCAAATCGTCTGGTGAACCATCTGGCTTCTTCAGTCGAGCACCATGGTAGCCTCCGCCATCATCACCCACTGTAAACCGCGGAAAGCCATTCATGTTGATCACGCAGGCATAGGTAAACTGTCCCTGAACGTCATCCGGAAAGTGCCGCGACACCAGAAACTCATTCCCGAGAGCTGGTCGCATTCCTTCGTTGTTAAAAATGAAATTCAGCCCCGTGCGTCCACCGAACTGGGCTCCGGAAAGCGGCGTATCCCAGGCCTGATTGGCTGTCGTCCCGTCTCCGACAAACCCCTGCCCCCAGTTATTGAACACGTAACACCACATGTTGTACTGTCCGGGAAGTGCAAACTGTCGAATCTTCAGTGACCGCGGATCCATCACATAGGCACCTCCAGCACCTTTGCTGCGATATGGTCCCCATGGTGTTTCCAGCGTTGTGCTGGTTGCGATACCTTCAAGCATGTGAAGATATCCGCCGTGATTCCACTCAAACGCGCTGCATGTGTGATGCGTATCGTCAGTTGCCCAACCGTCCATTAAATGCACAACCAGATCTGCCTTATCGTCACCATCCGTATCCTTCAGAAACAGAAGTCGCGGTTGATCAACAACCAGCACTCCGCCGTTCCAGAATTCAAAACCAGTTGGACAATGCAGTTCGTCATAGAACACCTTGCAATTGTCAGCTTTGCCGTCCTGATCTGTGTCTTCCAGAATGATCAGGCGATCATTTGGTTTGGGGTCTCCCGGCTTCCATTGTGGGTAGGTTGGCATACAAGAAACCCAAAGCCGCCCCTTGTTGTCAAAGTTCAACTGAACGGGTTTTGCCAGCTCCGGAAACATGGTTTCGTCAGCAAAAGGCTCGACCGCAAAACCGTCCGGGACGGTGCATGATTCAACCAATTGCCGGGGTGTCAGGTATCGCAGTTCTTCAGCTTCCGAATAATCCTGTCGAGGATTTCCGAACCGCGTTTCCGGAGTAAACAGATCGGTCGTTCCCGAATCATCGGGCTGATCAGGCACTGGCTTACCGGCAGCAATATCCCATACATACTGATCGCGAACGGCTGCCATTTCCCGGATCTTTTTGTACTCACGGGGAAAGGTTTCGGTATCCCAGGTTCGTCGACCGCCATAGACATACCAGCCATTCAGCATCCGATAATCCTGCAGATGCACAAACGACTTATCATTTACAGCCGCTCGTAGTTTCTCGTATCCCGGACTTCCGAAGCTTGCTGGTGACGCGGCGCCAAACATCACTTCGTCGATGATGCGAGCAACCTCCTGATCTCCGCGATTGTTCAGGTGACAACCATTAATCGTGTACTGCATTCCGGGTTCTGCATTTAACAATTCATTCGACCGGTCGAATACATCAACAAATGCCAGACCCCTGTTCTTTGCAAACTGCTCAATGGCATCGCTGTACAGCTGCAGGTTGCTGTTTTCGGCGCTGCCATCAGGCAAAAGAGGATCCCCGGTAGCCTCAAATGCAATCGGTGAAATCAGGACGAACCGTGGTGAAGCTCTGGAATCGTCACGAGGATAGCGTTTGGCGATCTCATCCAGATACGTGCCATATTGTTCTTTGAATCTGTCCAGACCGTCCGCACCGGCAAACGATTCGTTGTAACCAAAGAAACAGAAGTATGTATCGGCTCCGAATGCTGCCATGGGATCGTCCAGGGCAGTGTAGTCATTGGACCTCTGGTGAACTCCGACTTCTTCAGCCGGGCGAGCAAAGTTGCGAACAACCAGTTGCTTGTCAGGAAATCGCGTGTGCAACAGAGTCTCGAAGTGACCAAACAGATTCATCCGCTCAGCCAGCGAGTTGCCCAGAAAAGCAATTCGTTCGTTGTTGATAAACTTGAGGGGGAGAGTGCCGGCTGGCAGATCGGGGCGTTTCGGTCGGGCAGGGAGTGCCAACAATTCTTTGGCAAGTTCTTTGGAAGGAGGCTGAGCAACCACTGATGGGCCCCAAGTGCCGGATACCAGGAAAGCTGTGGCCAGAAAGACAAGGCTGGGGTTTCGCACGTAGAAAATACTCCTGAATTCAGGTCTTTTTATTTCAGGTCTCACCAACAATGAGCTTGTCCGCGGCTGCAATCAAACTCAAGATCTGATCGATCCTCAACCGCGGCGCCCTGTGAAAAAAATCGCAAACTGTGTTGTAAAGGAAAATACATGATGACGCGACAATTCTGCGTCTGAATTTCAAGGGACACCATGCAATCCCGGCAACACTGCTTCGTCAACTTCGGTCTCTGAGAATGAAGGCTGCAACTCGGCAGAGAATTCACTTACCATGATGCAGCCGCTACGCGGCCTGCAATGGAACACCACGACTCCAGCGAAATCTTTAGTCAGATCAAACGATCGCTGCCCACTTCTTTTTCATTGGTTTCAGTTCAGGCATCCGTCCCGAAGATCGAAGCGGCATATTGCATCGGTTTAGTCTCAGCAAACTTTCTTCTGTCCGATCGAATCATGAATTCATCACCTGCAATTGTGCTTGGATCAAGATCTCCACGCCGTCTTGCTCTTCTACGGCAAGTGACGGGCGACATACCGATTGAGATTTGTCCGCCCCTTGATTCCGAAGAGCCGGGGTTTGAAGGTCTGTCAACAGACAACGAACTCGAACAACGACTGCTGAAGATCGTTGCCATGAAATTCAATGATGTGACAGCACAGGTTGAACAACGTACCGATCTTTCAGATCCTGCCATTCTGGTCGCTGACACCATCGTGATCGCAAAGGATAAGAGTGATCACAGCGTCGTACTTGGACAGCCCGACCCCGATCGTTGGCGGCATCAGGTGTTCGACTGGATGAGTGAATTGTTATCCGGGACCACACACTCTGTCTGGACGGGACTTATGGTGTCGCGTGCCGGACAGACATGGTCACATATCGTCAGAACCGAAGTCTCATTCGTCCCACTCAATGACGAACTGATTCGCTGGTACATCAGTACCGGAGAATCGCCAGGAAAAGCAGGCGGTTACGCCATACAAGGCCATGCGCAGGCATTTGTCTGTGGCATCAGCGGCAGCCTTACCAGCGTGATTGGCCTGCCAGTGCTGGAAGTCGTGCAGGCATTGCAGTCCGTCAATATCAGAATCCCTGCAACCATCGCCGGCAATCACGACGGAGCTGGCAACGCATGATGCCTGACCCATTTCCTGTATCCCACGAGGCAGCCTTCTTTCCCACCAGCAATGCCTTCATGCCGCACGGCAACGCCGATAACCGGCCGACACTCAGACAGTTGGCAGGACCGATCGAAATCGGAGGTCGCCCCATACCGACTCGATACTTCCTGGCTCCATTGGCGGGATACACCCACCTGGCCTTCAGGCGTGTCCTCCGTCGACTTGGCGGTCTGGGACTCGCCACGACAGATCTGGTACAGGCAACGATGCTTGTTTCAGAAACTCGAAAATCTCTGGAACTCGTCGAGACCTGCGAAGAAGACCGCCCATTGTCGGTGCAGATTTTCAGCGGAGTCACCGACCACCTTGTTGACGCGGCCCGCTGGTTAAACGATCGCGGTTACCAGGGAATCGACATCAACATGGGCTGCCCCATGGCCAAGGTAAATGGAACCGGGGGCGGAGCAAGACTGATGTGCAATGTGGATGGCGCCGTTGAGGCTGCAGCGCGAGTGATCGACGCCGTTCATATCCCCGTCACGGTAAAAATGAGACTTGGCTGGGACGACGACAACCTGACCGCCCCGCAATTGGCAGCCGAACTGGAACAAGTCGGCGTCGCAGCAATCACAGTACACGGACGAACCCGGGCACAGGGCTTCCATGGGGCAGTCAATCGCAGAGCGATAAAAGACGTGGTAGCGGCCGTCACATCTATCCCCGTTATCGCGAATGGAGATATTCGAACTGTCAACGATGCCCTTTCGATGTTCAGCGAAACCGGGTGTGATGGGATCGCGATTGGCCGCGGTGCCATGCTGGATCCATGGCTTTTTCGACGCATCGATCGTGTGATGAATGGTCTGGCAAACCTGGACGGTTCCGATGCGCAAAAAGGCAATGATTCGCTGAATCAAATTGTTCGCGAACAGCAGGAATGGACGCCAGGCGTTGACGAACAGCTGGATTTCCTGAGCAGACATTTCAGAATGATGGTCGAACAGCATGCCGAATTCAGTTGTCTGCTCTTCCGCAAGTTTGCGGCCTGGTACGGTGTCCGTCTGGGAATTCCTGACGACCTTGAAGCGCGTTTGCGACGTTTCGAGTCCTACAAAGAATTTGACGAAATCATATCGCAAATTCGACTGAGACATGGTGAACGGGAAGTCTCAGTTCCAACGGCACTCATCAAAGTCCCCAACGGACCAGTATCGCATTGGTAAAAGCCGTCTTCAATATCGTGCGGATCATTCTTTATCCGGCATTCTCAGAACCTCAGCAGATGATTGCTAGTTCTTCGATCCGAACACGGGTAGCCTCGAATCCCCCGCCGCAGTCAGCGCCTGCACGCGTCCGAGTATCTTGCGAAGGTCTACTGGTTTGCGGATCCATTGGGTGAATTCACTCGATCGATCGTCTTCGCCTTCCCCGGTGATTGCCAGAATAGGAACACTGCGGCAGGCCGGGATCTCATGAATCTGGCAGGCCGCCGCCGCTCCATCCTGTCCTGGCAGATTCAAATCCATCAGGATAATGTCCGGCCGCTTCTGCGCGGCCAGTCTTACGGCCTCAACTCCATCGGACGCGATGTCGACTTCGCAACCACCACGCTGAAGCACCTGCACCATCAGATCTCTTTCACGAGGCTGATCCTCAACCAGCAGGACTCGAACGGCCCCCATTTCTTTCGACTCACCACTACTCACAGCGGTGTGGGCCGATGATTGGATCGACGAGTGCATCTGTTGAAGCGTTGCCTGCACATCCTGCAGTTGACCACGTTCATGCTGCATCAACGCCGTCTGGATGGTCAGCGACAATTCATTTAACAGGTTTCGCAGGCGATGGATTTCTTTGGGATCACTGGTTGGATCAATCGCGACCGGCATCAACTTCCGCGAAGCCCCCGCGACGTCATCCGCATCGTCCAGCACCGGGAGCATTTCCTTCCGCAGTATTTGGATGTGCTGCGGTGCGAGGATCCCGATTCGAACTGTCGTACCACGAATACCAAGGACTCGGAATTCCACATTGACCTGTGGAATCACAATGTCTTCGCCCGTCCTGCGAGAAAGTACAAGCATCCCTTCGCTCCATGCTGAAGGTCGAACCAAAGCCCAAAGTCATTTCAGGCGAGATCATTCGATCAGTTGGCTCGGAAGAATAAAGGTGGCCAGGATCCTCCCACCCGTGTGATCCTCGTCGATTTCCTGCAGTAGTAAACCTGGAGCTGCATTCTTTCCGGCAACATTAGGGAATCCCCCCACATCATACATCACTTGCACAAGGTGAATGGGTGACGGAATTCACGGCGCATCCGGGTACTCCCCTGCTAATGCCAGGAGCATGGCTGACAAATCCACAGGTTTTGTCAGGTGTAGGTTAAAGCCGGCACCCTTCGACTTCAGCAGGTCACTTTCCTGTCCATAACCGGTGAGTGCAAAGAGTGGCAGATGTCTTGTTTCGGGGTGCTGTCGAAGTCGTCTTGCCACATCAAATCCTGAGATGTCCGGCAGCCCGATATCTGCAATCACTACGTCCGGGCGATTCTTTCGGGCCAGTTCAATTCCGTTTTCCCCCGTCTCGGCTTCCATGACTTCAAAGCCATTTGCAGTCAGACATCTCGCCAGCATGGCTCGCCCGGTTGGCAAGTCGTCAATCAGTAATATGCGGCGAATCTGAGGACGAATTGGGCTGTAAGTTGACTCGACCATTGAGCCCGAGGGCATTTGATCGTCGAAGGACGCGACGACTCCTGGAAGGGTGATTCGAAGCGTGCTGCCCCGACCCAACCCTTCACTTTCGGCCGTGACTGTTCCCCCATGCAATTGACAGATGGTACTGACCAGTGCAAGCCCCAGTCCAAGGCCTCCTTCTGAGCCAGCCGCGAGAGGATTTGCCTGACTAAACATCTCAAATGCCGTTGCAAGAGTCTGCTCAGACATTCCAATGCCGTCATCTGCGACAGAGATCTCCAGCTTTCCTTCATCCGCCTCCAGAGATACCTCCACGTTCCCTCCTGCCGACGTGTACTTGATGGCATTCGTGATGAGATTCAGGATGCACTGCATAATTCGATCGCGGTCTGCATCCACGAACAGCCCTTCATTCATCGCCGTCACTTTCAGCGCCACAGACTTGCTTTCAGCTTTAGCCTGCAGTGCGGAAATGGCGTCCTGCACGACTCTACAAACATTGAATCTGGATTTCCTGAGATTCAGTTTGTTGTAGTTCAATCGCGAAAGATCCAGCAAATCGTCGAGCAGCCGTCGCAGCAGTCGGGCCTGAGAATCAATTGTCTCCATGCATTCGGACATTTCAGTCACGGACAGGTTTACCGTCAGGCCAAGCTGCGCGGCAAGCATCAACGCATTTACCGGATTACGAAGTTCATGTGAGAGCATGGCGAGGAAGATGTCTCGCTTTCGCAGTTCTTCACGTAGCTGGATTTCCAGTTGCTTGCGGTCGCTGATCTTACGAATCGAGCCCGAAAAGAACCTTCTCCTCTGCGTCGAATCCAATCCAATCCGTCCCCGAGTGAGGAACCACTCGCACACGTTGTCCGTTACGAAATAACGATGTTCAAACTCCAGTGATTCAATTTCACCCGCGATAAGTTTCTGAAGTTGTATTCGATAGTTGTCCAGGTCTTCCGGATGCACGCCCTGAAAGTATTCATCCAGTGTTGCCATCGGATCATGGTCTGGCTGACCAAGTTTCAACCAGAATCTCGGAGAGCCATAGAACTGCGGCGATTCGATGTCCCAGTCAAAGATGCCGTCACCAGTGCCAGCCGCCGCGCGCTCGTAGCGATTTTCCGCCTCCTTTAATGCTGTCATGTCAACGACAATAGCAACAACGCCCAGAACCGTATTTTCAACAATCTCCGGCGTGTAAGTGACACTCGCAAAAAACGGTGTACCGTCGTGACGCGGGACAATCAGTTCATAGTGAACCGTTTCTCCTGCCAACGCGCGACGAATTCTTGGCGCGGCCTGATCAAATGCGCCCAAAGTCACGAGCTCGCGGACATGCTTGCCAACAATCTCTTCCCGTTTCAAATTGAAGTATTCGCAATACCGCTTGTTGACGAATCGGTACCGCATATCCGGACCAACATAGCTGACCAGAGCTGGCACACTGTCGGCGATCAGGCGAATCCTTTGTTGCTGCCGTTCGATTTCCTGATGGGTTCGAATTGTTTCGGTCGTATCCCGAATGACGACAATGGAGCCGGTCTGTCCGGAACGGGAAGGGTACTCCAGCGAAATGACAAGCTCGACGGGAAATGATGTTCCATCTGCCCTTACAAGAGTATCCCGCGGGTTTCGACGTGCGAAACCTTCTTTTGAAACATCTGCGGCCGCGCAGTCGCCTGCGTTCAATTCGGTAACCGAACGACATTCAAACCCAAAGATTTCGGACACAGTCTTCCCGACAGCCTCATTCGCTTCACGTCCGAGCATGCGGGCTGCGGCCGCGTTCATGAATGTCAGACGACTGTCCGAATCGAATTCACAGATGCCCTCGCCGGTTGCAGCCAGAATGAAATCCGTTTTCTCCTGCAGCTCCTGAAGCGTTTGCTGCAGGTCGGAAGGCAGCGTATCGCGTTCACCTCTGACCCTGTTGAGCTCTCCGATCGCACTGTGCAGCTGTTGCCGGGATTCCACCAACTGTCGCCGTGATTCTACCAGCTCCTGCTGGGTTGCCCGAAACGCGTCACGCGTAAATTGAAGCGCTTGCTCCAGCTGTTGGACACGTTCGGCGGTCGTTGGAGTCGACGGGTTCTCATCCTGCTCAGAATCAGTCATGCCAGGAAACCTCAGGAAAACGATGCCGTGAAGAACAACCAACCAGCGAACATCGAATCAGGCTGTCGCAGGCCCGAACGACAGCGTGCCCGTTTACATTAGCGCAGAAAAGGGCAGTGTTCCAGTGAGTTCCGCAGAAATGATGCCTGTCAAAAGTCTGACGAATTGATCCCACGCAGATCTGACTCTCGAATTCATCCAGAAAAAAATCGGCCGGTGGGTGCCAAACTCTGATCCATTTTCAGGACGCCATTCATCCGGAACATGACCATGGACATCCCTGAACACTGCAGAGCATCATCGCATCGGCACAAACACCACGTCGCCACGAAAGCGGCATTTCCATCATAAAGCGATGACAATCAAACCAATTCACTGAACATCAGCGGTTGGGCGGCCCGGCAGCACATGGAGCTTTCCTGCGGCATTAGCAACCAGCGTGAAGCTTCCGTCCGGCGCTGTGGTCACGTACGTGATCCATTCTTCCGGATGGCAGCATGTTTCAAGCGTCTCAAGCGTGTCTACCTGGATGGTTCGCACGCGACCGTCCCACGATCCAGCAACCACGTGGGTTCCATCGCCATCCCAGGCAAGGCTGGTCACCGGCGAACTCAATCGATGAAACCTGACAAGTCGTCCGATGGTCGGTTGCCAGAATCGAACCGTCCTGTCTTCAGACGCTGTTGCGATCATCGGTAATTGCCCCTGTCGCATGGGTCTCAGCGTAATGCAAGTGACGGGTTGTGTATGATTCGTGAGGGACCGCACCGATGTGCCACGGACACAGTCCCAGACAATCAGAGATTGGTCGACACTGCCACTGACCAGCGTTTGATCGTCAATAAAACAAACGGCTGTGACCGGACGCGAATGCCCGCGCAGCGTATGCCGCAGTCTCCCATCAGTCAGATCCAGCAACACGATGCTTTGGTCATGGAGTCCAAGAGCGAGGCACCCGGATGTGGGCGCCAGGGATACCGCGTAGGCGAAGTCGTCCGCAAAGGTTTTCTGCCAGAGCAGACGACAGTCCGGCCAGGAATACACCGCTACCCACGCGTATTCGCCCGGGTTCCCCCCGGCCGCCACCAGTCTGGTTTCATCGGCCGACAGACAGACGGCGTTCGTCATCCGGCAGGGCGAAGAAATGGTCCGCCGGACCAGAAGCGTTTTCGAGTCCCGAACGCGAACGCCAAGCTGTGATGCATCCAGCAAAGTGCCTGCATCAGCTGTGACAGTCATACAGGTGATCAGAGGCCGTGACGCTGAACCCTCGTCGTCTGCTGCCGCGTCGCCGACCGCCCAACCCCAGGAAAGTCCGGTAACGATCATTGCCACGGCCCGCATTTTGATGGGCCCATGCGCGCAGAAGCCATTCAACAGATTGTTCACGACAACAACTCCCGCACGACTTTCGCCTCGTCACCTGCAAGTCGAACCGGGCGGCCTGTGTCTGTGCGCAGTTCGTCTGATGGATTGAATCCCAGCATGTTGTAGATGGTACAGATTAAATCAGACGGAGTGACCGGACGTTCGAATGGGGATTCGCCAGTACTGTCGCTCGAACCAATCACCTGACCACCACGAACGCCTCCTCCAGCCAGCATCACGCTGAATACGCGTGGCCAATGATCGCGACCGCCGGAAGTATTGATCTTTGGCGTTCGACCAAATTCTCCCATCACAACAATCAATGTTTCATCCAGAAGAGCTCGATCACGCAGATCATCAATCAGTGATGACACCGCGAGATCAAGTGACGGTATCAGCCCGACTCCGGTTTTCGCTCCCGTGTAACCTTCTTTCAGGCGAGTGTAAAGGTTGTCATGCGTGTCCCAGCCCCGATCGTTTACAGTGACAAAGGGAACGCCGCGTTCAATTAATCGTCGAGCCAGCAGGCAGCTTTGCCCAATTGTTTTCATGCCGTAACGTCGTCTGGTTGCCGGCGTTTCTTCCTCCAGGTCAAATTCCGCTCGCGCTTTGGCAGACGTCACCATAGCCACAGCGCGATTCAGTGCCGAATCCTGGGACGACGAATTCGAGCGTCCCTGATTCTCGTCCCATCGCGCGAGTTGTTCAGCAAACATCCTCCTTCGGTCGATGCGATCAAGCGACAATCCCGCAGGCGACTCCAGATCCTTCACACGAAAGTCCGGTTTTGACGGGTCACCGCCAATTGAAAATGGACCGAATTCCTGCGGAAGAAATCCCGATCCCGTGAATCTGCCACCACCCACCCGATGATCGGGAATTGCAATGCTGGGCGGCAGCAAAGGCATGCCATCAGTTTGTCGTTTGAAACTGGCAACGGCATGAAAGGGCGGATACTGAAGAACGGGAGTGGGCTTATATCCCGTGAGTAAATAGTGCGTGCCCAGATTATGTTCTCCGAGCGGCGACGTCATCGAACGAATGATCGCAATTTCGTCCATTCGTAATGCCAGTTCCGGCAGACATTCGGAGATGGCGACCCCGGAAATACGAGTCGAGATGGCCGACAGGGGCCCCCGAACCTCTTTGGCTGCCTCCGGTTTCAGATCGAAAGTTTCCAGATGGCTTGGTCCACCATCCAGCCAGATCAGTATGCATGACCTGGCCGATGGCCGAGGTATTTGTGCAGTTGATGCAGGCAGGACTGATGTTTTCGACGCACCTGTTGAGGACGACACTCTCGCATCGGCCCCAGCAGCCGCGCTGACAGCGTTCCAACGGGACAATCCGATTCCAAGACCAGCGAGCTGTCCCAGTTGCAGCACCGCGCGGCGCGACATACCGTCACATCGTTTGAATTTGTTTGCGTAGCCTGTGGTCATGCCTCTTCGCCCCGACTTAGTGATTGGTGCAGAATTCGGTGCTGTTCAACAGACTCCAGACGAAGTCCTGTGCAATCTCAGTGGATTCCGGTCCCTTCAGCGTTCCGCCGAACTGACGCAACCAGAATTCCATTTCATGGTTTCTGGCAGGTCTCGACAAAACACGAAGATAAATCGCGGCAATGAATTCTTCCGGCCTTCCGCAGGCCTGCATTTCCGCGGTGATTGCGGTGCTGTCACTGAGTTTCTGATTGATAAACGACCCGTTGATCAGATGCAGTTGAACGGCAAGATCGTTGCGTCGCAAGGCAGACTGTTCGCAGGCATCGGAGCAACGCCCCAGCAGATCCAGAGGTTCGGAAGTTGCTACTAACCCATCCAGCGAAACCGCCCGCGATTGATGCCCCGAAAACTCATCGCTCTGCGTGACATCCAGAACAGCATCCAGAAAGACCTGCGGGGACATCGGACGCGAAATTGCAGCACCATGGAACCGGGCAACGGCCTGATTTCGATGCTCCGAAGTTTCCGACGACTGACGATTGTGATCAACGGCACTTCGGCGATACGCGGCACTTTGACAGATAGCTCGAAGCGTAGGACGCAGCTGACAGTCATTCTCCCGGAACATTTTTGCGAGCCAGTCCATGAGTTCCGGGTTTGTCGGCGAATTCGTGGCACGATGATCATCGACCGGTTCCACCAGCCCACGTCCCATCATGTGTCGCCAAAGTCGATTCACCATCGCGCGAGCAAAGTAAGGATTCTCAGCAGACGTCAGCCATTCAGCAAATTCTGTCCGCCCATCTGCATCCTCGCCCAGAAAGCCAGCATCCGGAAGTCGCCGGATCGCGGGTTCTCCGGTTCCGGGATGAATCACCCGCCCGGTTGCTGCGGACCGAATGACATCTCCGGATTTGATGCGGGCGAAGATTGCAGCCAGGCCGTGGTAATCATCCTGCGTCCAACTGTCCAGAGGATGATCGTGGCAATTCGCACACTGCAATCGTACGCCCATCATTGTCGAAGCGACGAATTCGGCCTGACCTCTCGGGTCGCCACCGATGTTGTAGAAGGCTGCCGCACCTGTTTCGGAAACAAGGCCTTCAGCCAGAATCAGTTGGCGGGACATCTGGTCCAGCCCAATGTCAGTACGCACGCAATCATGAATCCACTCGT
Source organism: Planctomycetaceae bacterium (assembly GCA_020426345.1). Taxonomy (GTDB): domain Bacteria; phylum Planctomycetota; class Planctomycetia; order Planctomycetales; family Planctomycetaceae; genus F1-80-MAGs062. The sequence goes on along the minus strand of JAGQQE010000052.1, from coordinate 10,924 downwards.
AGTAGACTCGAGCCCATTCAGCATTCGCCTTCAGTGCGGAAACACGCAGTAACTGAGCGAGCTGGAACGTCCAGTAGCTATTAAACTCATCCGAATCCAGCAGACTCTCAATGAGGTGCTCCAGCTTGTCGACGTCTGAACTGCTAACAAACTCCTTCACCGATTTCGGAGAGGGCAGACAACCAGTCAGGTCGAGCGTCAGTCGACGAATCAATGTATACTCGTCCGCTTCGGATGTCGCTTCGAGACCGAATTGACGGAGTCGTTTCACCACCAGACGATCGATCGACTGTCCCGTGTCGGCAGACAATTCCTCGACATCATCGGCAGCATGACTTTGCCACGGGACAATGAACTCTAACGGACGAACCTGATCAAGAAATCGAGCGATGACCACATGCTGTCCGGCGGTACGCAGAACAATCCTGCCATTCTCCTGCACATGCGTACTATCAGGGTCGTCCGGTGTCAGCACCGTCCAGGGGAGAACATCGGTGGTCGTTCCATCGCTGAAGCACGCAGTTGCGGAGATCTGATACGTCGCGCCCGTCGAATCCGACCGTTTTTCGGCATGCAGTTCAAAGGAGTCGAGTGTCCGGCGCGGCGTTCTTTGTGCGCCTTGTGAGATCCAGTTCAGAAGGATGGCATGGTCGACACTTTCAGGCTGAATGCGAGTCCCGCCTTCATGGCTCAACTGTTCCGTTGGTTTCAGCAGGAACAGGCTCTGCGATGCATCAAGACGATCAATTCTGCGACCTTTCATGGCCAAAGCAATTTGATCAAAATCGGTGGCAGGGCGGCTGCCGTAAAGTGAAAGACGAAACCCACCACGCCCCGCCGCTGCACCGTGGCAAGCCCCCGAATTGCAGCCCGCCTTCGTAAGAATGGGCATGACCTGGGTGTCAAAATCAACCGGCTGATGAAGGATCGACGCACTGGCCGAAGTGAGACTCAGGACGAGCCACCACATGATTATTCTCGCCCCTGATTGCCAGTTTTGACGCGGCTGTCAGTGAACTCTCGGGACCATTTCTTCAGATATTCCTGACACTTCGGCGTACCATATCTCGCCAACATGTCAGCAGCGATAATGCGCCGGGTGATGTCTCCCACCTGAACTCGAAAATCCGCGTGTTCGGCGGCGAAGGCTTCGACTTTGTCCGCTGCGGCAACAACCTGTTCGTCAGTGGCCGTCTTCTGAATCAACGGGCCCAGTAATGGGCGAATCTGCGGATGCTCTGCCGCCGCCGCATTTGCTGCGTCCCCACGTTTCATCGCTTCGTCTCGCTTCATCGCCCCATCTCGCCTGGCTGGAGCATCCGATGGCCTTCGTTGCGGCATGAAGTCTGCGACAGCGGGCACGTCCTTTTCGCCGAGCACTTCGGCAATCGCCTTGAAGATCTTTGGTCCGTCGACTTCAACGCTCGGCTGCACCAAAGCAAAATTTGCCGTCACCACATTTCTGTTCGCAACAAGAACGGTCAGCGCGACGTTGCGATTCAGCCCGTAAGCCCCCGGACCTTCGATTCCATCAACGGAAATCCCTGTTTGTACCTTCGAGGGAAAGTATCGAGGAATGCGATTCATCCAGGTCGACGCGTCTGTGGGGTCATCCGTCAGAACCACGAGACTTCCGGACAGCTTTTCCGGACCTCGAGCATCGGCAAGACGCATCACAAGATTCGCCACTCCAAGAGCAGGACGTGTTCTTTCGTGAACGAAAACAACAACCGATGGTGTGGAAACGTCACCCGGAACATCAACTTTCTGGTCGGCCTGTTTCCCAAAGACTCCCGTCATCACGAATGGAGCCAGAGTTTCACCAGGCTGCGGTCCGGAAAACACGGGATCGTCGACAAGAAGGGAATTCAGCAGACACAGGATCACAAGCATCAAACATCTCCCGAACCAGAGCACCAATTCGCAAGGCACTGACCGCCAACGACGCAATCACGCGTTCCTGTAGGGTACCACTGCCCAGCGAGAATCGCCAGACCTGACAACAAGTTTCAACGCCGGCACGAAGTCCGGTGGCCGGAGTCCGTCAAGATCTCAATGACTGAAGGAAAACATCGCTGAAACATGGTAGCCGATAGGCACCGTGAGATCGCGATCCGCCCGGATGTCTCGATCGGTCGTTACCACATCGAACAGACGGTTTTGCGGAGTGTCCGATCGGGCGAGGCCGTATCATTGAAGATGGGCTTCAAAGAGTTTCAGAATGCGTCGATATTCGTCAAACCAGCTTTCTGGCTGACGGAACCCGTGAGCTTCCACGGGGTACATTGCCACATTCCAGTTGTCCTTGCGCAGCTCAATCAGTCGCTGACCCAGCCTGACGGTATCTTTGAAGAAGACGTTATCGTCAACCATTCCGTGACAGATCAACAGAGGGCGTTTCAATCCCTCCGCAAAGTAAATCGGGCTGCTGTTCAGGTACGCCTGAGGATCGGTTTCCGGAGTGTTCAGAATGTTGCTGGTGTACCCATGATTATAATGGGCCCAGTCGGTAACAGGCCGAAGGGCGGCTCCACAGGCAAACAGTTCAGGATCACGAAAAAGCGCCATCAGCGTCATGAAGCCGCCATAGGATCCCCCATACACACCCACACGTTTTGCGTCTACATTGTGTTCTTTTACCAGCCAGCGAACTCCATCCTGAAGGTCCTCCAGTTCTGGTGTTCCCATCTGTCGATAGATCGCCGTTCTCCAGTCACGTCCGTATCCAGCGGACGCGCGGTAGTCCATGTCGAGCACGACATAGCCGAGACGCGTTAACAGGCTATGGAACATGAATTCGCGAAAGTAGCCCGACCAGCCCTTGTGTGCATTCTGCAGGTACCCCGCACCATGAATAAAGACGACCGCCGGACGCTTTTGATTTCCCTTTGACTTCCGATCGACAGATGTTTGCGAGGAATCTGTGGTCTGCGAATCCAGTGCCGGCGCATCGGTTGCATCCGCAGCATCTTCCGGCAGGTACAATCGGGAATGTATCTGCTGGCCGGATCGAGAAGGAACCTGAACGAAATGCGGAGCCGTCCAGTCGATCTTTTCAAACCTGGGAGTTGTTGACTCCGTCAATTGAACCGCCCCGGCAATGGAGACAGCAGCGACTTCTCCATTGATAGATTCAGGCAAATGAAACAGAAACAATTCAGGCGGTTGCAGCGGGGACGAATGGATTGCCAGCGCCCGTGTTTCATCCGGCGAAACAATAAATTCATTGACACCGCCAAACCCCGTGAGAGATTTCAGTTCCGGTGTGACGCGACTGACAATACCCAGTTCATATTCGCCCGGGTGGTTTCGATTGTGCGTTACGAAAAAACGGGATTCATCTTTGCTGACCCGGGGATCAGAAATCTCGAAACTTCCGGACGTCAATTGACGAACCCGACCTGTCGCGGCATGACCTTCATACAGGTGCTGGTATCCCGAATCTTCACTCAGAAAGTACACCATCGATGAATGCCCGATCCAGTCGGCCGTACGTTCTGTCCAGTTGATCCAGGCCGGATCGTAACGATGGTGCAACGTCTTCAGGCCATCATCCCTGCCGACACGATTCAATGACTGCGTCATGATCCAGCGGTCTTTGTTGTCCGCCGAAAAGCATTGAAACAACAAGTATTTCGAATCCCTGGAAAACGACACCGACGGGATGGCGACGTCCCTGACAACCAGTTTTTCTGGGCGGGCATCTTCCGTGTCGCTCACATCTTCCGCGTCGCTTACATCGGCCGCGTGGCTCTTGTGCTCTCGGGCGGCAGAATTCCTGTCTGCCGTCCCCTGTCTGGAAGACTCATCATCCGTGCCGTTGTCAGGATCCTTGCCGTTGTCAGGGGAGCTTTCGCCGGAATCATTCCGGACCGGTTCGTTGGTAATAGCTGCAAGCCTGTCCTGCCCAATCTCAGGAAGTACGCTCAGATCGATTTCATGAATGGAACGCCGGCGAATATCGATCAGCGTGAGTTGATGGGCGGATTCCGTGGAGTGACCAACCAGCGAACGCACGCGACGACTGTGCACGTAGCCATCATCCCGAATCCATTCCGGCATCGTATCAGTTTTGTCCGTTGTGTCGGTGGACGATGTTGTTACGACCGCCAGCCAGCGTCCATCGCCTGAAAGGATCTGACGAACGAGCCGACGCTTCCTGCCCAGGTAGAATGGTTCATCGACATCCAGCGGATTCAACCGATCGATCAGTTTGTCCTGCTTCTTAGAAACATCCTGATTGCGTTTTTCCTGCCGAAGGTACCGAAACAGTTCTTCCTCCTTCAGCTCCAAAAACGGCTTCCGGCCCTTGTCACCGCTTTCGTCGTCAGGCTTCGAGTCTCCCCCCGCCTTTGTTCTGCGGTCGTCGGGCGCATCTTCAAAACGCAGCACGACAGGCTCTCGCTCGAGTCCCGTGGAAAGATCGCGGACAAGCAAAACACCATCTCTTGTAAACTGAACCTGATCGTCCTGATGCATGAAGCGAGCATCGGATTCTCGTGCCGAAGTGCGTGTCAGTTGAATCAGCGTCTGTGTATCGCGGTCATACAAGAAGAGATCTCCGCCCCTCGTACCAATGATACGTTTCCCTGCGGAATCTTCATCACCGGTCAATGGGATGCGCAAGCTGAATTCTCTGACAGGAACGCGATCATCGCGCAGCCTTTTCAGTCCGCTCGCAGTGACTGAAATTTCATGCCAGTCCCGAACTGGACTTCCGAGCCTCTTGCGTCGAAAGAAAACGACCTGCCCGTTGTGGGCCCAGGCGGCGTCTTCCGGGGACCGTGCGATCCAGTCCGGATCTGCCATGATCTGTTGCAGCGATAATCCATCGGGAAAACGAATCCCGGACCGGTCGTGACCTTCGCTCTTCGTTATTTCTCCGGCATTCCCACTGGGTATGCAGACCAGATACACAAACGTCAGGACGCCCCAAACAGCCAAACGCACATTTCTCGTTGCCATTGTCAGTTCCAAATCACAAAGAAGGTCGTGGAACCGTACAAAATGCGATGGGTTGTCGCGTAATTCAACAGAAAGTCGACCACATGAACGCTTCGCAGAGATTCCACAGCCGAAACGCACTGATCATCCGAACGTTTTCCCTGTTGATGTTAATCAGTAAGGCTGGCTTTCTTGCGCAACCAATACAGCCAGAACCGACGTCCATCGTCGTATTCATTGCCGGATCGTTCAGGACAAGTATGCACAACGAGTGAGAAATCGCTCAAGGGGAAATCCTGCATGTTCCGTCTATTGCATTCTCATGGAGCTCCGATGTGTTTTGAATCGTAGCAACTATTCGAGGACCCTATCAACATCCTTGATGTAACGGAATAGAGCTGGGGTTGACTCGTGTTCCTCACGAATGTGGTTCACAATTCTCGACTTCAAAGATGACTCAAGCACTCCATCCGTATCGTTTATTCCGTCAACAAGAAATCGCAGACACGCACGTTTTGCGGTGCCGTCCAGCGTCCCGTATACCTCCAGAATCTTCGGCGAAACTGCCCAATACCTATGGAGCCGAAGTCTTTCAATAATCTCGGATTCGAAACCATTAAATCGGCTGCTTTCCAGACAACGACTCAGCGTATCATCCACAACTTGTCTTGAAATGGATGGTACCGGGAAATCCCAAAGTTGCTGGAGCAGGCCGATAAATGCAAATCGTTCCCGGGCTGTGACCGGAGCGGTGTCCCCACGCGAGTCTTCTTCCAAATAGCGAACTGCGAGCTCATTTAGTCCACTCGCCTTCTTTAACAGTACGAACGCATATTGGAATCCTGCAATCTCGCTCTCTGCTCTCAACTTCTGACTACGTTCGTCATCGGAGAACAGGATTCGATCAACAAGTGTTATTTCGGACTCGCGTTCGTACGTTGCCAGCATCATCGCCACAACTTGTAAATTGCTACTGAGCATTTCGGCGGACATTGGATCGATTGATCCATCTGTCTGTAACGCAGATATTGACCATTCTCGAAACGAATCGGGCTTTCGGCTCGTCGACCAAACGTCAACCGGAAACGCCGATGCTTCCTTCAGTATCTCCATCCTGACACGAGGGTCCGCAGCTAAGAAACCAGCGAGCAATTGCTCCAGTTGCAGCTGAAGTGGCGTTTGGCGCCGTTCTTCGATCGACACAGATTCGGCATAGTCGGCCAGTACGCTGCCTTGGGAAAAGCTATGTACAACTACGAAAGACTGTGAACTGGATTTCGGACCAGAAACTCGAACGAGTATTGCTGTAGTCCCCGTGTCAAACTGAATCGGATTAATGACTTTCAGATGAGCGCCTACGCGGATATCTGTTTCAGTGGAATGCAATAGACTCACGACCTCCAGCGATTGACTCTCCTGGTCAACAGCTGCCGTGTCGTGAGGAGTTGCCACCTTAACTTTAAGTATGCACTCGAACGAATCCGTCAACGCTTCCCGAATCGTCAACGAAGCCATCGATCCTCTCGCAAACCAAACGGGAGAGATTCTATCTGAAACCCTGGTGATTTCCGTTGGGACGGACCCGGACCGGATTTGGACCTTCAGCTCTTGTCGACTCTCCGTTGGGATCTTTTGCTGGACGAACGCACACTGGGACACCAACAGCATGGCAGTAATCAGTGACGCCATTGGCACCTCCTGGACTTGAGTTGGATCGAAAATACTACAACAAGCGAGTTGCCATGGGCTATTAGAATTGGCCGATAATCCCTCAGTATAACGAGACTCGATTATTGACTGACGTAGCATTTTAGGTCAGGCGGGCAAAAGAGGTCAGGTATCTTTAGATTACCAGAAACGGACTTCCGAGCCACTGCCATCGGAAGAAAACGGCCTGACCGTTGTGTGCTCAGGTGGCATCTTCCGGGGACCGTACGATGCAGATCGGATCTGCCACGATCTGTTGCGGCGATAATCCTTCAGGAAAGCGAATCCCCGACCGGTCGTGACCCTCGCTTTTCGTTCTTTCTCCGGCATTCCAGTGAGAGCAAGGTACATTGTGAATGGCCGAATGCCCCCTTCAATAATTCGGTAGTTAGATCTTGTGGAGGCTACTTTGTGGAGGCTATTTTCTCAGGTACAACCAGCTTGCCAACGTCAATCGGCGCTGCCGAATTTGGCGTGACTGTAGCGACAACAATCCAGCGTTGATCGGCCCATTCTACACCCTCGTCAGCCGTTACCTGAATTTCGCATTCGCAGTCCTGGACGAAATTATCGAAGGCAAACTTTCCGTGTTCGTCGGAATCAATCTGTCCGCTGATCGTGTCGGGCACGGAAGCTTCGACAAGGTTCTCGTCTGCACTGCGAGGATGAATCACGTATCGAACGCTGCGACCAGCCGCCGCTTTTCCACTTGCATTTACAAGTTGGCCCTTCACACTTGGTCGGGGTTTTATTTCAACTGTGATCTCTTTTGCCCGGCCGTCCCACACACAATACGCGCCGCCGTAATTGAATGCGCGCGGTTCGGCTGGTAACAGTAGGGCTGGCGGCTCGCTGCGTCGATTCAGATCTTCCTTCGCCTGTCTCATATAGATCGTTTCGAAACCATGAAATACAGCTAGTGATTGAAGTGGAAGCGGTTGTGGGGGAGCCGAGAGTTTGCGGATTTCATGAATTGTCAGCTGAGTCAGCGTGTCGGAGTGAAAATCCTTTCTGGCATCGATGCCGCCAGACAATCGGACGCGATTTTCTGGTTGGAGAGCGAACATCACGGATGTGTTGCGGCGGGGGCGATCCGGGACCGGATTCGCGATCGTCCAGTCACCGTCGGCAGACTGAATCTGATAAAGGCCGTTCTTGTCGGTCGCTACGATGCTGGCAAGTGCCCCCCGATCGGCGTATTTCTGCTGAAAGTCTCGATTCAGAGGCATTAGTTGTTTTTCCTCTGGCATGAAACGACGCGTAAGTTGCACGTTAATTCCAGTCAGTGCATGTTTGTCCGGGCCGCCGGTCACCAGGCCGCTGATTCGATTTGAATTTGTAAATTTCAGGACGATGTTTTCGCAGGAGAATGGGTGAAGCGTTGTCCGTTGAATAGCCGTGCTGAATTGGTTTCCATTCTGAGCATGCATTCCCACACAGCTTCTGCCCGGAACCCGAAAAGAGAATCGACCTTGCGAATTCGTGATCGCTTCGCCGGATTTTGCAATTGAATATTCTTGTTCCGTCAAAGAAAAAAAGTCGTACTGTACTTTTGTGTCCGGCATTGGCTCGCCCGCTTCATTCAAGACTTTTCCTGTCACGTTCACCATCTTGTCTACCGTCAAGTCTGCTCTTAGACTATTTGCGTGAGATGTGATAAATGTGTTCTTAAATGTAAGTGGTGGAAAATCGGGATTCGCAAATTCCACTGCGGTAAAATACTGCTTAAGACAATCAGCAGGAACCCAGCTAATTGTTGCTTCACCGTTTGCGTCGGTCGTGGGATAGAAACGGGTTGTCAGTGTTGAATTCACGAATAATGATGGATGAAAACGATAGCGTAAGAACAATTGCGGCGCAACGGTCACTCCTGCGACTGGTTGAAGCGTCGTAGCGGACTCGATATCCTCAATTTTATAAAGTTCCTCGGCATTAATTGGCTTGGGCGTTCGTACGCGAAAGATAAGTGGCAAGGTTGGACTTAGTCTGAATATTGTGGCTTCTACGTCATCCACCCGCGAAAGATCAACGAACTCAAGTCCGAATTTGTCCTTCAGGGCGAAGACGTAACTACTGATTGTTTTGACTCGCTTGCTATCGACAACTGAAACAACGGCACGCCCTTCGGCGTCGGTTTCTGCCACCTCAACAACAATTCCCTGATCGATGAGCCCCACGGATGCGTTTTGTATCGGACTGTTGTTGTCGTCCATGACAGTGACGGACAGTGGTCTTGTTCTGCATAGAATGATATCCATAGACTTTACGGAACGGTCGGAGGCATCTTCGAATGCCAGTTTTTTTGTGAATCTATAACTTTGAAATCCTTTCTGGTTGTCCGCCAATCGTTCCGCTCGCAGGCAAATCTCGTCCGCGTCCCCTGGATGAGACCGGTCGGGGACAATCGGGACCTGCATTTCATAAGCCCCATCTTCTCCGGAGACAGCCGTGGGAGCGTCCTTGTGTCGGCCTTCCAGATAGACGGTAGCACCGGCAACTCCGATCCCTTCCTCATCGAGCACTCGACCCAGCATTCGAAAGTGGTCGTCTGGTAGATCGTCACCAGCACTTGGGGCTTGTCCTTGTGACTGGATTCCGGTGTTCGGGTTCGTCGCTGCCGATTCAGTCGAGTTGCTCGAAAAACCGCCATCCTGAGCGGTCGTAATAGTCGGCATCAGCCACATAAGTAACGTTGTGGCAAGCAACATGAATGTGCTGTACGTCGAGGCCGTGGCAAACGCGGCAAGTCTTCCCTGTTGACTTCGTTTCGCACCGTTCAGCACACAGGTGACTCGTTGTTCCAATTGACATTGCCCAATCATCGAAACGGCAAGTGCACTATCAGGACGAGGTCCGATCAAAGATCCTGCCAGGCGAGTCAACAGTTGGGCGTATTCGTATGGTTGGCAGGAACCAGCAAGAACGGCATCATCACAGGCGTGTTCCTGTTCGATGCGAATCTGACGTTGTGTTCGCCATGCAAGTGGCTGGAACCAAAGTATGGCGGCAATCGCGTTAGTTAACATATTCCACGATATGTCATGTCGAAGGATATGAGCAGATTCGTGTTCGACTACCATGCGGTATTCCGCTTCTGTGGCAATGCTCAGGCACTTTGGGAGAACAATGACTGGTCGAAGCACGCCGAAAACCATCGGGACATGGGCTTCAGCCAGGTGGACGATCCGAACTCTACGAAGTGGTCCCCGATTCTCGGCGACGCCTGCTGAGGAAACATAGCTTTTCTTCAGGCATCGCCACCAAAAGCGGCAGTCGCGAATAGTGCGGCACGCCTGAACGACAAGCTGGCTGCCTGCGACGATTAGCCACAGTAGACTCACCGAAGTCGCGAACTCAACGCTGAGCGAAAACTTATGATTTGGATTCGCCATCACTTCGATCAATTCAGGCTGCTCAGCTGCGGTCGCAAGTGAAGTCGTTGCGGATTTTTCCGGCAATGACTTGTTGGACGGCGCTTGCGTGGTGGTATTGGACGCGTATTGAGTCGCTTTGTCGATGTTGGGGAATATGGCCGCCGGCAATTCCAGGGATGCCATTGATGCGTCGCCATCCGTCGATTGGTCTACGGGAATATTCTGATTCTCTGGATTTAGCTTGTCAGCGAAGTTGCCTCGTGAGCATTGCACAACTGCAATTCGTTCACCACCACTGCTGTTTGTATGGAAATCATTCAACAGACTGTAAGGGAAAAGTAACAAAGGGAAGATGCAAATCAGCATTGAGGCACGTTGCAGTCGGCATTTGAGTGCCGCCGGCATCTTATCAGAACGTCGAGTGATGGCTGCGGTGGACATCAAAATCACGGTCGACGAAATGGCGAGAGCGGTCAAAGCATTAACGGTTGATAACCAGATGGATGGTGGCGGCGATATCACTGTTGAGCCTCCCGTCGAGCTGCATCGATGAGTTGCTGCATGCGATCGAGCGTTTCGGGGGTGACGTCATCCGACACATCCAGCAACGCGGCCACCACGCTGTCTGGCTGGCCGCTGAAGAATGTCGCTAGCACGTTCTTCAAGACGGAGCGGCTGGTTTTTTCTACCGTTGCGGCGGGGCGATAGAGGTACCGCTTGCCCTCCTGACGCTGCTTCAACAGCTTCTTCTGAACCAACATTCCCAGCATAGCTCGCACGGCGGAATAGCTGGGGGGGCTATCCAGTTCTTTAAGAACGTCCGCGACTGAAGCTTCCTTCAGTCGAAAAACGGCCTCCACAATCTGCCGTTCGCGTTTTCCAAGCTCCATCGAAGTCAT
>JAGQQE010000528.1 GCA_020426345.1 Planctomycetaceae bacterium | reverse complement strand
GAAGCTCGGCGAAGAAATCGGAATCGTAGCAGCGTGCAAGGCTTTGAATGTGTCGCGGGCGACGTTTTATCGTCGTCGCAAAGTGAAGTCTGATGCCAAGCCACGACCGACACCGGCTCGGCGGAATCTGCTCTCCAAAGACGAGACATTTCCGAACAAAACGAGCAGCTTTGAATGGGTCGACGGCACGCCGTTGGAGCCGTCCTGGATCGATGGCGTTGCAGGGGACGGAGGTGTGTTTAGCAGCATCGAAGACTTCGTGACTTGGGACGGATTCTGGCGCGGCAACGACTTGATCTCGGACAGTGTGCTCGCCGAAGCCTTCAAACGGCCAAAACTGAGCGACGGTACGTTTTCCGATTATGGCTTCGGCTGGGTACTTACCGATGAGGGAGCTTGGCACAACGGCCGGTGGCTTGGTGCATGCACATGTATCTCGCGACGCCTTCGCGAGCGGGACTGCATCGTCGTGCTCGATAATTCGTCGAGTTGGATCGTAGACGAAATGGCGTCCGAACTGGAGCGGGTAATTTTTGGACAGCCGTAGCCCCGCGTCTCCCCGATCAGAACTCGTACGGTGAGCCCAATGCAACGTTCGGCCAGAGGACAGAAATGACGCCTCAACCACCTACATGCATCGAAACGGCACGGCGAGTCGTAAAAAGTTCAAATCCCGCCAGCAGTCGCCTGCCGATGCGAACGGGCACTGAAAAAGAACCAAGACCAACACCAGTGACCGCCGTTTCATCGTTCTGTGCCTTCCGTCGAAGAGACCTTTCTGACCACATCCCCAACGCTTACCACGCCGTCTACAACCACTTTCGCGTAAATCCCTCGGAGGTGCAGTTCCCTGCCGATCTCCGAATTGACAAACTGCAGCGCATCGCTTCCGTAGCGTTCACCGAATTTACGACAGCCGTTGTGGGGAATCGCCGTGACTTCAATCACGGCTGACCCAATCGCAAGTTGCTGGCCCGGCAGGAGGTTGTCGTGTGAGAGATCCAGATCAAGGTAGAGATTATCGCCTGCCAGTTGCCAGCGGTCCGTTTCTCCAGCGATCAATTCAATCGCTCTAACGTTCATGATCGAAATCTGCATGTCCGGATGTGACTGGCCATTCGGCAATCGCTTCGAACAGTCGCTTTCCCACCGGTCCCCGTGGACTCCGCCACTGACACTGATCTCAATCTCTTCCAGGACTCTGCGAGCATCGCGGCTGGGCCGGATCACGATCATCCGCAGTGTCCCTTCGTCAGCGGGGACCTGTTGAATCCAGGGCAAACCAGCTTCGAGTTCATCAAGCGTTCGCTGTCTCATGGTCGTAGTTCGCTCAAAGTCCACATCTCATCAAATTCGCCGCTGATAATCCACCCGAAATCTTCTGACGGGCGGTTCTTCGTTTTCAATGTAGTTCTCGAAACGAACCACATTCAGTCCACAGTTACGGAATCCGTCAAGTTCCTCGCGAAGAAGCGGCCACGGCATTTGGCCAGGATCATCCGTTGCATCGCGACCGCGGGAGATCACCAGCAATCGCCCTCCAGAACTGACAAAGTTCGCAATGAGTTGGATGGCGCTGCTGCGAAGATCCGGAGGCAACACCTGCAGCGTGTAGGATTCAAAAACGAAGTCAAACGTCCGTTGCCATTCGGGCGGTGCATCAAACAGATCAGCCGCCAGATAATTGACCGAGGAATCGGGGAATCGCCTGTGACACCAGTCGATGCAGGTTGGCGAAATATCAAATGCCGTGACATCCCAACCGAGCGAAGCGAGTTCTTCGGCATCATCGCCCAGTCCACAGCCGACCACCAGAGCTGACTGTCTCGTCACACTGCCGCGACGGTCCTCCAGCCACGTGGCCAGATTCGGATTCAAACGCATGTCTGCCCACGGGATGCCGGATTCGTCACCGGCAACCTGAGAGTACAACTCCTCAAACCAATCCAGCGGTCGGCCATCCGCAACGGCTTCGTTGTCAAGCTGACGAGCCTTTTTCCGTTCTTGCGACATACCGGTTCCTCCTGCGTGATGATTGTTTCTATTTGTCCGATTGGGCGGGCTCAATTCGAGAACGCAGAGCCACCTTCTGTTCATCCGGCAGAAAGCAGGCTTCCACGGCGTTCAGATTCAGTTGTTGCAACTGTTGTAGTGTAAATCCCTGGTGAGCAAGCAACGAGTATTCGTCGCTGAGCGTGGTGCCGAACATCGGGGGATCATCGGAGTTGACGGTGCACAGCAATCCCGCGTCAACCATCTGCCGCAGAGGATGCGGCTTGCCCGTCGCGACGACCCCGAGGCCGTAGTTGCTCGTGGGGCACACTTCCATCGGAACTTGCAGAACGCGCAATTCATCCAATAACGAAGCGTTTTCCAGACAGCGAATGCCGTGACCGATCCGCTCCGCACCGAGTTTGTGAACCGCGTCACGGATTGTTTGCGCTCCGGTCGTTTCCCCCGCATGAGCAACGATGCGCAGACCACGACGCTTCGCTTCACGAAATGTTTCAACAAACAGATCAGCAGGGAAACCTGCTTCGATTCCCCCAAGCCCCAAACCAATGAAATATTCTCGCTTGCCAGCTTCTGTCGCGAATTGCAACACGTCCTCCTGCGTGTCGGGAAGATGCCGCGAGATGTCCGGAATAAAGCGGACTTTGACACCATGCTGCCTTTCCCCGATTGCGGCTCCCTCGGCAATCGCATCGATCCATTCATCCTCTGGCAGGTTGTTTACCTGATAAGAAGCAGAAAGAAACGCTTCCGTATAAACGATGTTCTGCCGTGCCTGCCCATACAAAAACCGTTCGACCAAGAATGACCAGTCTTCAGGTTTTCGCATCACCGATGTCGCGATCCCGTAGATTTCGATGAAATGTTCAAAGTCACGAAACCGGTAATGGTCCTTCCAGTTTTTGAGACTGCTCGCCGGCAGTGCGACTCCGTTCCGCTGGGCCATCACCCAGACCGTTTCCGCATCGGTGGCCCCTTCCAAGTGGACATGAATTTCCACTTTCGGAATGCGGTGCATCAGGCCAGCGGTGTAATGTGGACTCATCACGGAAGGTTCCGACTGTGGCGTTTGGGACGGAATCCCGTCTGCATCATCGATAGTGGCCATACGAAACGAGATGTTCGACATAGTATCCTCGGTTAATTCACAGTCTGTTTGTGCCGTGCTTCCGATAAGTCAACTCGTCCTGTTCTCCGGTGACTGTATGCTTGTCCGATTTGCCGGTGAGATCGTTTTCTCAAAACACACGCTTCTCTCGCTGTTGACGTACTTTCCGAATGGAGGAATCTGTAGGTAACCGGATTTCTGATAGAGGGCGATCGCCTCAGGTTGTCGGTCTCCGGTTTCGATACGAATCGTGCAGTAGCCGAGACGATTGGCTTCGAGTTCCAGGCGTTGCAGGATTCGTGGAGCCAGTTTTTTTCCTCGATGTT
>JAGQQE010000527.1 GCA_020426345.1 Planctomycetaceae bacterium | reverse complement strand
GGAAATCACTTCGTTGAGCTATTGGTCGCAGGTCTTTACCCGATCGTACCGATCTTTATATTTCATAAAGATGGGCGGTTGCGCGGTGATTTGTTTGAACGCTATGGCACAACGAATGTGCAAGAAATACTGAAGAGTCGAGATCGGCCTTTTGTGCCTGAAGTGTCGCGGAGTAATCCAACACTATTTATAGAACATGAACAGGCGATTGAAGACGAAGTAATTTCCCGTGGAAACGAAGTGAATCTGGAGCAGATTCGACGACTGGTGACGTTGAAAGAAGCCTCACGAGAAGTTCAGCCGTTGGTCGTGCAGTGGTTTCACGATCACTACCATGCACGCCCCTATCGCCCGGATGACATACCGGGTATCGATATCCGTTATATTTTCGTCGTGCGCTCACCACAAGCTACTGCGTTTTCTCATTTTCGAATCATTCAAGATCGTTGGCAATGCTATGCCAGAAAAAGCGAACGGCCACAGAAAAGATTCGAACATTTTTATACCCGGGATCTATTGGAGGAGTACTTCGCCTACCTGAAAGAAACGGAAGCTTATTCCGAAACGGAAGAGGCGTTTGTATTTCGCTACGAATCATTGGTAAGTGGTTTCGAATCGCTGGAGAGATTTTGCTCAGACTTTGTCGGTCGCCAACCAAAATTGTCGCCGGCCAACGTATATGGAATGGCGAGCATGGCCCGTTTGCGAAAGAGCGGAATCAACGCCACGTTCTACCGCGAGGGTCAGGTAACGGGATGGCTTAAGTATGTTAAGCATCGTACGCTGCGTCATATGATAGATGTTGAATCTGAATTTGATTTTGCGTCGGTCGGATATCCGACTACCAAACAGATTCTCAAGAATTGGCCAACGCTTCTGGGGGGACGGGTAATTCATGCGCTCACGCAGAAACAGACGGAGATATGAGAAGGTAACCGAATGCAGGAACCGCAAATGCGTGTAGGGATCAATCTGTTACCACTCATCCCTTCAGTTGTGGGTGGTATTCAACAACATATAGAAAGCCTCTTGGACAGACTTCTCGCCGTACAGGAGTTGTCGTTTACGCTCTTTGTGAATGGCCGGATCGCGCATTTATTTGATGATTCCTCCGATCGTGTAAGGGTGGTGGTGACTTCCAGAAAAAGCCAGGAAATCCGGAGTCGCTATTTGCATGGTGAGTTTGACGTGCTTTTCGCTCCTATGATGGATCCCGGTGTAGACCAAGCGATCTGTCCTATGGTTGTACTTCTGGTCGACCTGCAGCATCGGCATTTTCCCGCGTATTTTTCCTCTGAGGAACTGAGCAGTCGTGCGCTGCACTGGGAATGGCCGGCAAGAGCTGCGCAGACGCTCTGCGTGAGTAGCCGTTATGTGGCACGGGATTCCGTCGAAAAACTCGGGATTTCACCAGATCGCATTATTTTCACGCCCCCGGGGTTGCCGGCGGCGTTTCGGTCGGGTTTCGCGGCCAGCGAGATACGAGAGACGCCTCGTCTGCCGGATCTTCCAGCGAAGTTTCTCTTTTATCCGTCTAACACTTGGGAACATAAGAACCATCGACGGCTCGTCGAGGCGTTGGCTGTCGCCCGGCGGACTGTGCCAGAAATGCACGTCGTCTTTACGGGGAGTGACTGCAAAGGAAGAAAGGAGATCGATCAGGTAGCGAGGAAGTACGGGGTTGAAGATGCGATAGTCTGGCTGGGCTACGTTGCGCAAGATCTGATGCCATTTCTCTATCGAAAGGCAGAGGGGCTCGTGTTCCCGTCGATATTCGAAGGTTTCGGTATTCCACTGATTGAGGCAATGGCTTGCGGATGTCCTATCGCATGTTCCGATCGCACCAGTCTTCCTGAAGTGGCTGGTAATGCAGCTGTCTTATTTGATCCTTACAGCATTGAAGAAATCGCAATTGCGATGTGTCAGTTGTGGAATGATGCTGACCTGCGTTCTTCTCTTGTCGTTCAGGGGCGTCGGCGGCTATCCGAGTTGCAACGTGCTGAGTCAATCGAACCTTTGTTGGCAGCACTCCGAGCTTCAACTGGGAAGTTCAGGAATCCGATCTGCTGGGACCCCCGGCTCGTTTTGGTTTCCGATGACGTTCCACTTGTCAGCATTGTGGTTCCCTCGTATCAGCAGGGCGGGTTTATCAGCGCGTGTATTGACAGCATCCTGCATCAGAACTATCCCCGCATTGAAGTGATTGTGATGGACGGTGGTTCCACAGATGGGACCTGTGAAACGCTGGCGGGTTACGGTGGCCGGATTCATTGGGTTTCAGAACCGGACGATGGGCAGGCAGCCGCTGTAAACAAGGCGTTGGCGCTAGCGCGTGGCAGCATCATTGGCTGGTTGAACTCAGATGATGTGTATCGTCCTGATGCTATTCGGAATGCGGTTTCGGCGTTAAAGGGTGGCAGCGGCTGTCGTGTGGTGTATGGAGAAGCAGACTACATCGATCGCGAGGGAGTTCGCATTGGTCGCTATCCAACTGACACGTTCTCCGTGTCGAATCTTCTGAATCACTGCTGCATATGTCAGCCTAGCGTGTTTTTTCAACGCAGTTTGGTCGATGAAGCCGGTATGCTGGATACGCGGTTCGACATGGCAATGGACTATGAACTGTGGCTACGTTTCTCACGTTTTACGCCTTTCCTGTTTCTGCCGGAGACGCTTGCAGCGTCCAGAATCCATGCAGATACCAAGACTGCGAATTTCCGCCGTGAATCGATCAGGGAATCGATATTTGCCTGCAAACTGCACTACGGACGGACTTCGATGCTCTGGTGTAAACAGTTTGCTCATGAGGTCAGCGGCCGCAGTACGGTATGGAAAAAGTCTAGGGTTCTCTATTCGGCGATACAGGCTGTTGCATTCGCCTACGCCGTTTTACGCCACAATGGTATCTCGGAGTTCAAGCGCGTGGCACGCACTGTCCGAAGCATTATTGGGTAGGTACGCGACTGGAAGTGGCATCGCGGATCTCTTGAGATGTAATTGAGGGGCCCGCCACGACTTTACGTTGCCGCATGTACGTGCGGCGACCATCAAACTGGCCTGAGCCAGTCATGCGAACACTTTCCCATACGTCCTTGGAGGCCATCTCCAAGACCGGTTGCGAATGCGCGTATCTTTTTGGCTTTCTCGGGTTCGAAAAGAACAATACTTGTTACACCAGCGAACAGCCTCGTCAAACGCACCAGGCACCAAACCGGCTCTTTCCGCCAATAATTCATCGCGATAGCAATCGAGTTGCGCGTGATGTAGTACTTGCGCAACGCCGAATGATCCGGCAGTTCCCATCCCAGCAGAGGAACTCTGGGGCCGCGCCAACCACCGACACTGTGCTGCATTACCGGTTTTGCAGAGATCGCAACCCGTCTGCTGTTCGCGCGCGTACGCAGGCAGAATTCGTGGTCGACCTGGTCGATGAAGAAATCGTCACGAAATCC
>JAGQQE010000526.1 GCA_020426345.1 Planctomycetaceae bacterium | reverse complement strand
GAACGTAAAAAACTCGAACGATAAACCTGCTCAGACCATTAGAATGCTGTTCGCCGGGCGCTTACTCAGTTGTCTTGCGGGTGCAAATAACGAAAGTACCTGCGGTTGGTGGCTAGTCTGCCGCCAACCGCCCATTCCAGGAGTTGTTGCATTGCGAATCTCAACGATAATGATTTCCTCATGCTTCCTGTTTCTGCCCACATCTGGCGTCTGCGAGGAGGCAGATCCGGAGATGGTGCGCACCCTGATCCTTGCTTGGGCGTCCAAACTGCCGTCTCCGCCGGTTAAAGGATCACTTAGCGAAACCTTAGAATCTGTTCCGAAGGATCAGGTTCAGCAATATATTGATTGGGGCACGCCACCTGGGCAAGCGGTTACATTTGAGATTCAGGCGGCTGAATTGGGAGAATGTCTGCTCCACTTCAGCACTGATGCTGAGGGCGTTGAAAGGGTAATGGCTTGCAATGAGCGATACGCTTTCATCCTTTCGCGACAGTCCGGTGATCAACCATATCTTATCCAGATGCTGGCGGACCGGACAGGCGACTCAAAAACGGAGGCCGTGATCAACCGCGACCGATACGCGGCGATTATGTACACCCGTGCTGCCGCAGTGTTTGAACGAGTTCCCATCACCGAAGTACTCTCTCATCCAGGCTTGGTGCTGCATTCAGCGACCGTCAGTACCGACGCTGCGGCGAAGCGGTATAAGCTTATGTTCGAACTGGATATCTCTGACAATCGAAAATCAACGTTCTATGATGCGTCGATTCTTTTTGAGGCAGAACCATTCCCCAGGGTTGTCCAATGCAGTGCAGTTACGGGGTCTCGCACTAGCACAAAATGGACGGCTGATTTTGAGTACCAATCCCCGAATGACCCCGCGAGTGCATTTGCTGTTTCCTATAAGAACGTCGACCATTCTGGTGTGATACAGAATCGCGTCACGCATATCACGCCGTCCGCGATTCCCCCCGACCCGGCCATTTTCACGTTGTCACATTACGGGCTGTCAGAGCCGGCTTTTCGAAGAACAACACGGTTGTACTGGGTACTGTTGCTGGTAATAGGCGTCGGGCTCATTGTGTTCGTTCGTAAGCGACGATCAAAATGAATAGCACTGCAAGCAAAGGTTGGTCCCGTTCAGGGAGGCAATCCGCCGTTGGATGAATCGTGGAAGGTCGCCGATGAGCTTCGGGCGAGCTGGGAACACCCTAACTTAATCATCATTGATGATGCCAAAATTCAATACGAAAAGCTGGACGGACGGTGATCGCGTCGATATCAATCTGTAATGAATCGTTTTTAACCTCAATGGATGCGTTTCACACGTCCGATCCAGAGGTCGTTTTCTACTTAATCTGTGATGGTGAGACGTTCAACTTCGCCGAGGTCATCGATCGTCAGATTCGGGCCATTCGATACCGCGCAATCGAAACCAAAAAATGGCAAATTGTGTGTTCAGTATGGTTTGGAAGTCGTGTTATTGATCCGAGTGGAGACAACGTGTGTTTACTCGGTCCGGAGCCAGGTATATCCCAAACGTATCAGAATACACTGGTATCTGCGATTGTTGACGAAAGGCAACTATGAATATGCATCATCGTGATTCATTGACGCGATTACGAAGAGCGGGGTTCACACTTATTGAGTTATTAACTGTAGCCGCATTGATCGCCATCATGGTTGCTTTGCTGCTACCAGCCGTTCAGCAAGCTCGTGAAGCAGCAAGGCTTGCCCAATGTCGCAACAACTTGAAACAGATTGGAATCGCACTACATAACTACCACGACATCTATCGACTGCTACCACCAGCGTCTGTCTGGAGCGGACGAGGTGAAGTCCTCGGCGCCGGGGTGATGCCACTGGGGACAATCGATCGCGTGGCGATTGGGGTGTCGCCTGGAAATGAGCCGGACCGACTGTATACAAATTGGTTGATTTCAATACTGCCAATGCTCGAACAGGCTACACTCATCCAGCAAATGGAAGTCAACTTCCCGATTGATTCGCGTGAGAATGAATTTGTGCGAAGCACCAGACTTTCAGCGTTGTTATGCCCCTCCGATCCATTTTCCACAAGCATGTATGATCGAGGCGCCCTGCGTGGCAATCCGGGACATTTCTATGCCCGCGGCAATTATGCGATGAACGTCGGCCCCAATAGAATCTGCCTGAATGGAACAGCAAACTGTGAAGACGGTTTTACAATCGACAACCTCGATCTCTTAAATCGTGGTTCGACTCTCATCGGAAGTGGAATTGGCGGTGTGAACCGGTCGGTTCGATTCTCGGAATGCACTCGGGGACTCTCACAGGTAATTGCTGTCGATGAAGTGCGTTCAGGGATCAACGCGATTGATCCGCGAGGTACCTGGGCTCTGGGAATGTGTGGCGCGAGTATGACTGCAGGAAATCGGTATGGTCCAAATGCCCAGGAATTCCCCGATGCCGTCGTTTCATGCACGCAACTCCTTCTTGACCCAACCAGCCAGGAACTTGGACGCCTCCGAATGCCTTGCGCGAGCGGGATTGTAGCCGGCAACTTCGCATCCAGCGCTCGCAGCATGCACAGCGCATCCGTTACTACCCTCCAGCTTGATGGCTCGGTGACAATACACAGCGATTCGGTCGATCGAGAGCTCTGGGTGGAACTTCACAGGCGAGCTGAATAATGGCAATCGTCCTGTGAAGTGCATCTTGCATGAGTTTGTAACGAGGCGAGGGCCAGCGCCAAGTTAGTTGGCAGCAATTGTAACCCGAA
Organism: Planctomycetaceae bacterium; assembly: GCA_020426345.1. Classification (GTDB taxonomy): domain Bacteria; phylum Planctomycetota; class Planctomycetia; order Planctomycetales; family Planctomycetaceae; genus F1-80-MAGs062. The sequence goes on along the minus strand of JAGQQE010000526.1, from coordinate 711 downwards.
GCGCAGCAAGGGAGCATGTTGCCGTCGCTGACACCTTTGTGTCCCCTTGTTATATTGCGTTTACCGGGCCACAAACTCATCAACAGTTTTGATCCAAGAATGATCTAGCTGCCACAATGTTGCCTGAATTGACTTTTCATCTCGTGGGGCAGTGACGTATGGGTCATGCCAATGCAGATCAAACATCCTGTGCCAGCTTCGCTCGATTGTGGAGTTCACGCGATGGTCAGATGGCGGGTTGGACCACGAGCATCTGAGGTTTTGATTTAGAAGACCGAAGGCCTCAGCGTCCGATTCAGATGATGCGAGATACCAGTAGTCTAGTGCGTAGTGCCACAGTTCGAAGTCGGACAGGAGGACGCAGCTATCAGGAATCGTGAATCCGATGCGATAGCCACGGGTACCGGTTGGCAGGTACCCGGAAGATCTGAGATCGGGGCGTTTTCTGTGGATACCGTCGTATTGATGCCATGCCCAAATTGGAACGGAGATGTGAGCAGATGGTGGCTGCCCGATCCGCTGACGCATTTGAGTTGCTATCCAATCATACGCGGGCAGAAAGTCACGATCAGCGTGGCGGCGTTGACCGCGCAAGTACCCGTGTTCCTGCAACGACTGCCATGCTGGAACGGTTTGAATTGTCCAGAGTTTCATTGCGCTCTTCGCAACATAACGAATTGCCATCTCTGCGACGGCCCGATACTGGCGCAT
>JAGQQE010000525.1 GCA_020426345.1 Planctomycetaceae bacterium | reverse complement strand
TCACGGCGAAACACATGATGCAGCGCGGAGACCACAAACGCACCAGCGACCAGCCCGGTCACATACGGATAGAGCACAATCATGATGCTCCATGCCGGGTGATGGTCATTTGGAAAGACGAAACCAGTTTCGCTCATGACTCTCTCTTCTCGTGAATCGGCCCTGTACCCATCGAAAGACCCGCCGGCCTGCCAGACAACCCGGTGAAAAACGGGACTGGCTTGAGCAGGAGATCTTCAAACACGATGGTTTCCAGTCGTCCTGCATGCCTGTCCCGGCTTTTCAACGGACCGCTAGACAACCTCGCCGGAAAGTCCGACGTAAAACAGCTTGGGGTGCGTTCCCAGATGTTCTTTGAGTACGTGGGTCGGAATTTCCTTCAGACGTTTGCTGATTTCACTGTTCGGGTCATCCAGCCGTCCAAAGATGCGAGCGCCGACGGGGCAGGCTTCGACACAGGCTGGTTTTTCATCTTTGGTGATCCGGTGGTAACACCACGTGCACTTGTCTGCATTGCCGGTGTCCGGGTTGATGAATCGCACACCATACGGACACGCCTGGACGCAGTAAGCGCATCCGATGCAACGATCCGGATCAACCAGTTCCACGCCCTCGGGAGAAGTAATCGACGCATGCACCGGACACACCTGATTGCAGGGAGCGTCCTCGCAGTGGTTGCAGAGCTTCGGTACAAAGTAAGCGCGATCAACGTCGTCCGGATTGATCGCCGCGATTTCTGAACCTTCAAATCCTGTTTCAGGGACCAGATCGACCTGAACGCGCCCGTCTTTAAAGTGCACAAACCGTTCAACCCATGTGCGAGCGTAACCTTCGGGAACGTTGTTCTCCACTCGACATGCGGTCAGGCATTTTCCGGCGCCGATGCATTTTTCGGTGTCGACAATAAACCCGTAAAGAACATCCGATCGTCCAACCCCGGATTCCTCACCAACGGCAGCAGCTGCAGAAGCGGCATTTTCCAGCGTCAATTCGTCAACATTCGAACCGAGCTTGTCTGCGACGGCCTGAGCCACAGGAAGCACCGTCAGACTGAGGCCGCCAATTGTGACGGAAGTGGCTCGTGAAAGAAATTCGCGGCGCGTGGCTTCCGCCTGTGCGCTCATCGGTCCATGCGATGGAGCCGGGCTGCCGCACCCACACCCGCCACTGCCGTGAGATTGGTCGTGCGACCCACAGCCACCACTGCTGCAAGCCCCACTGCTGCAACCGCCGCCACTGGTTTCATTCAATATGTTCAGCAGAAAAGACATAACGTTTTCCTTGTGCAGGCAGAAGCCATTCAGGAATTTTAAAGGCCCGGGCTGTGACCGTCATGACACTCAAAACATACGTTGCGACCATTGACGTCTTCCGCGCCTTGTTCTTCCAGGTGTTCTGCAACAATGATGCTCCTGAAAGAGGCGGGCATCCCGACGACTCGCGTATGGCATGACAAACAAGTCGCGCGATCCTGTGTGACAAACAGATCCAGATGTGTCCGAAAGTCGCCGTCCCATTCCGCCGCTGGTGGAATCGCCACAGAATCGTCTTCTGCGTGAGCCAGAGCCAGCTTCATATGTTCGTGGCCGTTACCGTGGCAATGCATACAGGCAACGGCTTTGTGCGGAGAATCTTCGCGAGCCTCCCCCACGTCGGAATGGCACTGCAGACACTTGTTGTCCGCCGTGAAAATCATGGGGTCCGATGCAATATCATCCAATGCCGAAGCGCGATAGGGTCCCAGGTCGCCATAGTCTGCGGGAACGAAAATTTCCCTCGCGAAAAAAGCACCGGCCCCGGAAGCAACAATCAGAAACCCCAGGATCCAGAGATGCCGCGCATGTCGCGAAAACAGTAGTCGCAGGTTCATATCAGGACTTTCGTACGTCGCGATCTTGTCTTGTCCGTGTCACAGCAGCGGGCGAACACTCACCCTTTGCACGGGGCTTTGTCATGGCAACGTACTGAACTTAAGTGACGGATGCGATGTAAATGGGCAGGAAGAACCGAAGGGAAGGAAAGTGGTGGGGAGGGAAGGAACCGAGAATCCGGGATGATTCTACCTGTTCACTCTACCCGGCTGCGAAAACGATTGTCAAGTTTCGCTTTTTTCCTGTTTCTTGGCCGCCTGGTAGGCCTGCTCCATTTGTTGTAGTGTTGCATCAGCAATGGGCAATCCCTGTTGGACCATGGCTTTTTCGATTGCCTGAAAGCGCCGGCTGAATTTCGCGTTGCTCTTGCGAAGAGCTTCTTCCGGGTTGATGCCCCACCGGCGACCAATATTCGCCAGCACGAACAGGATGTCGCCCAGTTCGGATTCTGCCCGTTCAAATTGCGCAGAATCAGTGATGGGCACATCGGGCACGACCGCTGAATCGACGGATGCTGCGATATGAGGCACCGATTCGCTGCCAAACAGCTCAACGGACAGCTCATTCAATTCTTCCGTCAGCTTGTCGAACAGCATCCTTCGATCCGGGAAGTCGTATCCAACCGCAGCAGCGCGCGCAGTAATACGAGCGGCACGCGCTAATTCCGGCAGCGCAGCCGGAATCCCGTCCAGCTGCGATTCGCGTTTCGGCTTTTCCTTCTGCTTAATGGCATACCAGTTCTTCCTGACGTCCTCGGTTGTATCGGCACGGACGTCTCCAAAGACATGCGGATGGCGTGCGACCATCTTGTCTGCGATCTGCCGGATCACTTCCAGCAGACCAAATCGTTGCTCGTCGGCCGCAATCTGAGCATCCAGCACAACCTGCAGCAGGACGTCGCCCAGCTCTTCCTGAATGGCCGCATTGTCGTCCGAATCAATCGCTTCCAGAAGTTCATACGTTTCTTCCAGCGTATACGGCTTGATGGATTTCATGGTCTGTTGACGATCCCACGGGCACCCGTCCGGTGCGCGCAGACGGGCAACCACTTCAACCAGGCGTTGAAATTCCGGCAACAGGGTCTTGAAATCCGGAGGCGTACCGGGAGATCCTTCCGCTTGTGAGGCCGCCGGAACAACAGAACGGGGTTCAGAATCAGTCGACATCTGTGCCAGATTCTCTAATGGTCAAGCCGGAATCTCTTGGAACGATGCACGCACGGTGCGCGCGATCTCAGGAAGCCCGAACGGCGGCTCGAGCAGGCTGTTGACCTCCCTCCCGGCGCCAGATGAGACCCGGCAGACGCAATCCCGGATCGTCGGACAACCGGTCCTTGTACCCGGAATCGCGTTCATCTGCCACCGGTGGCTACAGCGGGCCGTTACACCTGATTGGTGATCATCTGCGGCTGGCTTCCGTCCGGCATCCAGAACGGCTTTGCCGCGATGGCTTCATTAATGCGCCGCACGACTTCTTCATCGCTCGGATATGGAGATTTCAGAGCCGGCTTCAGCGGCAAAGGAAGTTCGTCCATGCGATAGGCCGTTCCCGGAGCCGCAATTCCCTGAGGCGCCGTGGTAATGTGAACTCGCGCCAGACGACTGGTGTG
>JAGQQE010000524.1 GCA_020426345.1 Planctomycetaceae bacterium | reverse complement strand
GCTGGCTTGTTCAAAGTGGGCTGAGCCACGGCGAATGCCGAACGCAACCGGAGGGCCTGTTGGTCGATCACGGGGAATCAGATGTGCATACAGTTATTCGTTATCAATCTTCCCGATCGAAAACGTCCCGGCGTCCGGCTGCTTCGGGAACCAGAGACTCATGCCATCGGCGCGATCAACACGGCAAACACCTTGCCAGTGCGCATTGCAGGGCAATTGAAAATGGGCAAATGCCGTTCGTGCTCGTCGGCTCATCATTTTCATCCGCTCCGTGAGCGCTTCGATTTCGTGAGGTGGTACAGGTTTCAGGGACAGGTCATTCTCTTGGTTTCAGCGATCCTGCTATCGTAGCTTCCCTGCTGATCGCATCGTAGATTCCATTCCAAAGTTCTTGCCGAGCAAGTAAGCAGTCAACCGCTGCTTGTTCAGCGGTTTCCCAAAGTGCATCGTCGGCTGCGCAAAGGGACTGAAGCAGACGGGTAGCCATTGGACCATGTTCGTCGCCATCCAATCCGATATGGCGATCAAGGTAATACTTGAAGTCGTCCAGTTGCCCGCCAGCTCGCGTATTCAACTCATCCACGATGCATTGAAACACGTCTGGCAGCAAATCTTCCCGACCAAACGTGAAAGCTGAAGCAACCGTACAGAGGTCGCCAGTCTCGATAATCCTGAAGGTCTGCTCAACAAAACGACGAGCCGCTTTGGGGACTGCGGGTGATGCAAGGGCCTTCAGCACTGGAACGCCCCCGCGAAGATCACTGAGGAATCCATCAATGCCAGCGGTGTTGGCCCCGCATTGTTTCATCGAGCGATAATAAAGTTCAAAATGGCTGGCGAACCCGCCTCGGCCATCATGGTCCGATTCCTCGGCAAGCACGATCTCGTTGATGAAGCGGCACGCCTGCGAATCAACGGGGACCACCCACGGCACTTCGACGCAGCAGAGTCGCTGTTGCAACACCTTGAGTAAAGACATGAAATCCCAAACAGCGAAGACGTGGTGTTCCATGAACAATCGCAACACATCAAGGCGTTCCATTTCGCCGTAAATGCGGTGGTTAAGCAGAGCCTTTCTCAACGGGTTCAGCCGTTCTTCAAATCTGGGTCGGTGGAGCAAGTTGTTTCTCTTTCCTGAAAACTGCACGAATCGCCAACCCGAAAAGTTGTGGGTTGGTTAAGGCACCATTTTGGACATTTAACCGCACGGAGCGTGAATCTTTAACATCAACAACCGCCGCTGGCCACTCCAGGACGGTCACCGGTGAGATCCATACAAGAAAGAACTCTACAGTTCCGGGTAGCGGATTGGGCGGAAACTGAAATCCGAGCCGCCGCCATACGCCGCTGTTCATGGTTGTTATGTCAATGATTAGGCATCAGGGTGAAGGATGAGATGGCTAAGAAATCTGCGTATGACGCCAAAGCCACAGCACTGTGTTACTTCGGTTCCAGATCCACGAATTCGAGCCACTGTCCCCACCTCGATGCTGCTGGGGCGAATACTCGTATCGCTCTGGGGCTCTCACTGGAGCAGCGTTACGTGCAATCAGGCCCGGTTTGCCTACGGACTTGACGACGGCGCATTCGTGATCTTCCCTGTGGTACCCACGGAAAGTGCTTTTCTCGAATGCTGCCTGATCGACTTAGACGAATCATTTGCTCCTATCTCTCAAGTCATTTATGGCAACCTTAATGACACTCGTTTGATCGGTTGTGAGATCACGGATCTGTTAGTGCCACGTGATCCGACAGCTCGATTCCCTGATTCGCAGATCGTACAGATGGCATCGGGATTTGGTATCGTTCAGGAATCGGACGCACCTATCGGAATTCTGCCTTCCCTTTACCTCACTCATGGATCTGTGGAAGGTATGATCAGCTTATTCGCGACGACCGAGTGGGATCATTATCAAAAGAATGGCAAGCTGGCGTAACCATCGCAACAAAGCCAGCGGTTGGACTGGTTCCCAGGTCAACGCATCTCGTACCTGCCAGCGGATGCGTGTGGTTGGCTGGCATATTGCGAAGCAACCTGGCTTCAAATGTTGTTCAAGGTGTTAACAGGATTCGATGGCAAAGAACTCTGACAAAAATCGTATGCTTGAACGACGCCGTGTCCAGTTGCTTCAGGCGATTCGGATCGGAGCAGATCACGACATCCTGGAGAAACGCGTCAGCGAATTGCTGCGAGCGGTTTTAAGCGTGGTAAAGAAACACCATACGCGTTACTACCCCTTTCAGGACTTCGATGAGAACGCCGAATGGAAAGCGGTGGTTGACCACTGGACCACAATGAAGACAGACGACATCATTGCCGTTGTTTCCGCATGGCGCGAAGGGCCTTGTTATACGCAAGTCCTTCATGCTTGTGACGTTAACGGTCCGTTGAAAAACCGGGACAGTCACGCTGGACGGCTGTAAACCGTCCAGCCAGCCTAATGGCAGTCAAGAGGTTATCTGACCCAGCAGCTTTCAACTTGTTGGCCCGGTCTGTGGGCTGTAAGCTGACAGCATCCCTGACCAACACCTTTCCCGTTTGTGGATCACCATCAGGTGCCGATCACCCAGTTGCGAAAGGATAGCCATCTGGCAGCTCGGACACCGCAATTCGTTATGCACCAACAGTATCGTGATAGAGTTTCCCACTGACGTCCGAAACTGGCTTGCTGGGCACTGGCGAATCGCTTGGCAGTGAGATACGGATTCGACAGAGCGTCTTCGATCTCTTCGACATGGATACGAATGCAACCGAGCGGTGAAAGCGTAATATGTATTGATAAATCAGAAATCATTAAGGAGTCAAATCGACGCCTATTCGGTGCTCGTGGCTGATTGCAAACAACGAGATGAATGGGGGGTAGAAAGAGTCTGCTGCGTGCCTGTCTCGGGTTTTCAAGAGACAGTCAGATGCAGCCCGATTGAGAACTTCCCTGGAAACTTAATGCTTTGTTCGGTCTTCTTCGAACACGTCTCCGATGCCGAAGGTGGCGGCGGGGCCGAAGGCGGTTTGGCGGGCGGCTTCGTATTCTTCGCGCGTCTTGAATGTGATGACCTTACCGTTGACGTTGATCGAACCAGTGAAGTTCGGATTGCCCGAGTTACCTCCAGCCCTCTGTACGTTCTCCAGCATCTGACGTTGCATTCGCATCACATCCTGAAGGTTGCCGAACGGCATTTCCTGTCCGTTGAAATTCATGGTTCCCTGCATGTTCTTCTGCATCGAATCCACGAACTCTTTCCATTGCCGTAATGCTGTCTGCTGAGACCGTGCCAGTTCTGTAACAGCGCGACGGCGAACATTGTCGAAGGCCTCCGGGGAAGAGAATTCCGCGGTTTGTCCATTCAGCGAAACAAATCCCTGAAACTGACCACGTGGACCTCGAAGTGATGCCGAGATCGGCGTTGGTCCCTGCATTTGGGGCCGTGCGTAAAACGAGGCTCGATCAAACTTGCCGGGCAGCAGTCGCCACTTCTGGAA
>JAGQQE010000523.1 GCA_020426345.1 Planctomycetaceae bacterium | reverse complement strand
ATTGGCTCTGCCATTGGCATTGATTCCAACGTTGGAGGCGTCGGTTTTGCAATGCTGATGCTGATCCTCACATCAGATCGGCTGCAGGCCAATGGCATGTTGCCCAAACCGACGCAGAGCGGTGTACTGTTCTGGAGTTCAATTTACATCCCCATCGTCGTGGCAATGGCTGCCAGCCAGAACGTAAGTGCTGCGGTGAGTGGTGGTGCTGTGGCGATTCTGGCGGGAATCGTCGTGGTCATCGTCAGTTTTGCACTCGTGCCGCTGATCAGTCGAATCGGCCAAACAACTGGTGATGAGATTTCTCCGGAAGCGTCCGCATCGACAGGAGACGGAGTGTGAACGGAATCTGGCAAGTCATCGAACCCGTCCTGACGAAATACTCGCTGGTCACTGCTTTTGCCTGTGTTGGGATCGTTGTCTGGATTTCTTATGGCGTCTCCCGTTACATCACGCGGGGACGCATGCATGGCTCGGCGATTGCGATTCTGATCGGTCTGTTGCTGGCGTGGATTGGCGGTCTCGTAACCGGTGGCAGGAAGGGAATCGCGGACATCGAGTGCCTTGCCGGTATCGGGCTGATGGGGGGAGCGATGCTGCGCGATCTCGCCATCGTCGCGACAGCCTTCGGAGTGCGGCTCGATGAATTCCGCAAGACCGGTATCAGCGGAATCGTTTCACTGCTTGTCGGCGTGCTGGTTTCATTCCTGATCGGAGCCACCATTGCTTATGCGTTTGGTTATCGGGACGCTGTGAGCATGACCACGATTGGTGGCGGCGCAGCGACTTACATTGTCGGCCCCGTTACCGGCACGGCGCTCGGAGCGTCAAGCGAGGTCATCGCGCTCAGTGTCGCTGCCGGGCTCGTCAAATCCATGCTTGTGATGACGATGACACCTTTCGTGGCGAAGTGGATCGGGCTCGACAATCCACGCTCCGCATTGATTTTCGGCGGGTTGATTGGGACAACCAGTGGTGTGGCTGGCGGTCTGGCAGCAACAGATGAAAGACTTGTTCCGTATGGCGCAATGACCGCTACATTCTACACCGGTCTGGGATGTCTGCTCGGGCCGTCGCTGGTATTCATTGTGATTCGGATTGTTGTGGGATCATAACAAGGGCAGCTTCCCTTGGCCCGGTGTGCTTGAAAGATCGGTGAGAATGGAACGTACCTCGCGCCATGCCGCTCCCGTTGGTCGCTGAAGTCAGAAAGAGAACAGATGGTTGACGCCGTATTCAAACACCTGCCAATAGTTGAGCGTGCCATCGCACATGGCAATCGGATTGCGGTGCGTTCGGCCACCGGCATCTCTACCTACTGCGATCTCGTGACCGCTTCAGGAAACATCGCAGCCGCTTTGCTGGATGGAACCGGTGATCTGAACGAGGCACGAATTGCCTATCTGATTCCCCCGGGTGAAGGCTACAACGCCGCACAATGGGGAATCTGGCGTGCAGGGGGAATTGCTGTGCCGCTGAGCCTGTCGGCGGCCGAGAAGGAGTTGGAGTATACGCTGACCGACTCGCAGGCAACTGCAGTGATCGTATCCAGCGAATTGGCGGAGCGAGTCACTTCTCTGTGCCAACAACACAGCATACGACTGCTCGTCACAGACACACTGCCGTCGTCGCCGGGCCCCGCGTTGCCGAAGATCGCGACCGACCGCCGGGCCATGATCCTCTACACCAGCGGAACGACCAGCAAACCCAAAGGCGTCGTGACGACACACGCCTGCATTCAGGCTCAGATTGAATCGTTAATCGAAGCCTGGCGTTGGGAACAGGATGACCGCATCCCACTGTTCCTGCCGCTGCACCACATTCACGGCATCATCAACATCATGTCCTGTGCGTTGTGGGCTGGCGCTGAGATCGAAGCATTTCCGCGATTTGACCTCGACTTGATTCTTCGCAGGATTGATGGTCACGCCTATTCGGTCTTTATGGCCGTGCCGACCATCTATGTGAAACTGATCGAAGCGCTGGAAGCGTTGCCAACCTCGGAACGTGAACAAGTTGTACGCGGCTTTGCGGGATTGCGGCTGATGATTTCCGGTTCCGCTGCGCTCCCGGCGAGTGTGCATGAAACCTGGACAAGGCTGACAGGCCAGAAGCTCCTGGAACGCTATGGCATGACTGAGATCGGCATGGCGTTGTCGAATCCCTACGATGGCGAACGCCGTCCCGGCGCCGTCGGTCGACCACTTCCCGGTGTGGAGATTCGCCTGCAAAGCGAGTCCGGAGAGTCGGTGACTGAAGAAGGCGTCTCAGGCGAGATTCAGGTGCGCGGGCCAAATGTCTTTCAGGAGTATTGGAACCGGCCCGAGGCGACAGTTGAGTCATTCGTTGATGGCTGGTTCCGCACTGGCGACATGGCTGTCATCGAAGACGGCTACTATCGCATCATGGGACGCAGCAGCGTCGATATCATCAAAAGCGGTGGCTACAAGCTCTCCGCCCTGGAAATCGAAGCCTCGCTGCTCGATCACCCAGCCATTGCACAATGTGCCGTCGTCGGTTTGCCTGACGATACCTGGGGCGAGATGGTCGCTGCTGCCGTCGTGCTTCGAGGAAAGGAATCGCTTGATGCCGACTCGCTGCGCTGTTGGTGCAGGGACCGCGTGTCACCATACAAGATTCCACGCCGTTTACTCATTATCGACGAACTGCCTCGAAACGCGATGGGCAAAGTCACCAAACCAGCCGTCACACTGTTGTTTGCTGAAACCATTCAGGAATAACATAAAGTGAACAACTTCTGAATGGGAGATGCTTGTGATTCGGTTACGCGGATATCTTTTACCACCGATGATCGCCGTTGCATTTGTAATCTTCTGCACGGCGATTCCAATGCTGGCTCAACAGGATGGATTGACCGTTGATGTATCGAATCGCGCCGAGCTGATCTCCGCTGTGAATTCTGCACGGCCTGGAACGACCGTTCGGATCGCGCCCGGTGAGTATCCGGGCGGATTGTCGTTTAACACACTTCGAGGAACAGAGGCGAATCCGATCATCATTGAGGCGCAAGACCCTGCCCGGCCGCCGGTATTCGTTGGCGGTGGCTCCGGTCTCCATCTCCGAAATCCGGCTCACGTTCACCTGCGCGGGATAGTCCTTCAAGGCGCGACGGGCAATGGGCTGAACATCGACGACGGCGGTCGTCCCGGTGAACCGGCTCGTGGCATTCATCTGGACCAGGTTCAGGTGCGAGATGTCGGCCCCCGGGGCAACAATGATGGCATCAAACTGTCTGGTGTGGACCATTTCGTCCTCGAAAATTGCGAGGTGGAACGCTGGGGAGACAGTGGGTCGGCCATCGATATGGTCGGTTGCCACAATGGAGAAATCAAAGGCTGTCAGTTCCGGCATCGCGGTGACATCTTCGGGAACGGAGTCCAGACGAAAGGTGGCAGTGCAGACATCACCATTCATCATTGCCGCTTCGAGAATGCTGGTGGCCGTGCGGTGAACATTGGCGGCAGTAC
>JAGQQE010000522.1 GCA_020426345.1 Planctomycetaceae bacterium | reverse complement strand
ATATCGACGGATGGCCGGTGCATGTGCTGTCGGGTATCTTCGGCGATACAACTGCGACAGAAAACGGGGTCACCTGGCCGAACGACATTCAGCTTTGTGCAACCGACACGGCGGTACACTGGCACTTTTGTCAGCCTGACACCAGGTCTGTATTGACGGAGATCATCAAACACGACTTTGAAGAACCGGAGGCGGCGGGTCTGCTGCGCAAAAAACTGTTGTACTTAAAGGGCGACTGCAAGCTCGCTGTGCGACGGTTTTTCTGGGATGACGACTACAACAGTGTCTTTCCAGATGAGACGACCGGCGTCGGTCGACACACCGGTCGCGGAGACTACACCATTGCGGCTGACATCGCTCCACAGGAACTCGTGCTGACAGCAACATTTGAAGCTGATGCAGCGGCATTCGGAATTCTCTGGCATTCCCTTATCATTCTCGAACCTCTGGAAGCTCTCGACTTCTAGCGTAAGCTCATTGTTCCTACCGAACCGCTCGACAGAATGCTGCTCCGTGGTCAAAATTCCACAGCGGCGTCTGTAAATGGTCAGCTGGTCAACTGATTATGATTTGCCGTCGTACCCATTCGATTTCCGTTCCGGTATGCAGACGATGCCGGGACTGCCAGGCATGTCACAACAGGGGGCACCTGTCGGCTGTTTCCGCGGTCTTGTCTCAGACAGCACCTTTGCTGTTCGATCTCAATGAATGTGCCACACCAACATAAAGAATTATCGGTGCCGAGCGACACATCTGAGATAACAGCGTTGCAGACAGCCCTGCAGCAGTACTGGGGGTACCGCGATTTTCGCCCACTGCAACGGGAAGCCATGTCCCTGGTTATGAAGGACATGGATTCTCTTGTGGTATTACCAACGGGTGGTGGCAAATCGTTGTGTTACCAGGTTCCGGCTGTGAGCCGGGATGGCCTGGCGTTAATTGTCTCGCCACTGATCTCGCTCATGAAAGACCAGGTGGATTCGCTGAATTCCGTCGGCGTACCGGCTGCCTGCATCAACAGCATGCAGTCACAGAATGAAAAAATGCAGGTCGCGGGACAGATCCGCCGTCGGGAATTGAAGCTGCTTTACATCGCACCCGAACGTCTGGCTCAGGAAAAGACGATTCAGTTTTTGCAGGATGCAAACGTCTCTTTTGTTGCGATTGACGAGGCTCATTGTATCAGTCAGTGGGGCCATGATTTTCGCCCGGAGTACAGGCAACTCGCAAAACTCAGATCTGCGTTCCCAGGCGCAGGGATCCACGGCTACACAGCCACTGCAACGCCCCAGGTTCGCAATGATATTTGTGAGCAGCTTGGACTGCTGAATCCCGCTGTCCTTGTGGGTTCATTCGATCGCCCCAATCTGCAATACCGAGTCGAACGGCGCTATGACGCAATGGGACAGATTCAGCGTGTGCTGAAGCGACATCGAAACGAATCCGGTGTCATCTACTGTATCAGCCGTAAGAATGTCGAAGCGACCAGCAGTGCACTCAATGATCTTGGCTTTCGGACTCTGCCGTATCATGCAGGATTGCCCGACGAAAAACGACGGCTTGCTCAGGATTCCTTTATTGACGAGAGCATTCAGATTATCGTCGCAACTGTCGCTTTCGGGATGGGGATTGACAAGAGCAATGTCCGATTTGTCATCCACGCGGAAATGCCGCGATCACTGGAAAACTATCAGCAGGAAAGTGGTCGAGCAGGCCGCGACGGGCTCGAAGCGGAATGTACGCTGCTCTACGCGGCCAACGATGTTGACACCTGGGAATTCCTGATGCAGGACATTCAGGATGCGGCTGTGAGGGATACCGGTACGGCTGCATTGAAAGCGATGCAGCATTACTGCATCAGCACACGTTGTCGACATCAGCAACTTGTACGCCACTTCGGGCAGGATCTGGACAGTGCGAATTGCGGCGCTTGTGACATCTGTCTGCATGAAATGCGCCCGGTAGAAAATCCACTGATAACAGGGCAGAAAATTCTGTCCTGCGTGTACCGCCAGGGCCAGCGATTCGGCGGCGCATACACTGCCCAGGTTCTGAAGGGATCCCGAGCCAAACGAATCGTTGAAAATGGTCACGATCAGCTCAGCACCTGGGGCCTGATGAAAGACGAATCGGAGCCGCAAATCCGAAACTGGATCGATCAACTCTTGTCCCAGGGATTTCTTCGCCAGGCAGGTGAATACAATTGCCTGGAGATTACACCAACGGGCCGACAGCTGCTGAAGGGCGAACTTACCCCGTCTCTGCTGAAAATGCGTGACGACATTCCGACCCGCGCAACACAGGATATGTGGGAGGGCGTCAATCGCAATCTGTTTGACGAACTGCGAGGTTTGCGAACCCGACTCGCCGTGCAGAAACAGGTTCCCCCGTACATCATCTTCAGCGACGCCACCCTGCGGGATCTCGCAAAGGCACGACCAACAGATCTGGCCGGGCTGACGCAGATTTATGGAATCGGTAAACAAAAACGGGATGAATTCGGGGCGGTTGTGCTGTTCACAATACGTAATTGGTGCGATCAAAACGGAATCGCAACAGACATCGCAACTGACGACGGTCCATCAACACCAACACCGATGCAGACGCACGGCAGGAAAAAGGCAGAGACTCCCGCTTCGGAAGCATATTTTGATCTCTTTGAGCAGGGACTGACGGTCGAAGAAGTATGCCTGCAGAAAGATCGATCACAGGGCACGGTCTGGCAATACCTGGAACAATATGTCCGAACCCATCACATTGCCGATATTACCACATGGATTCCCGAGACACGATGCAAGGAGATTGAAACGGCAATCGCTCATGTCGGCAGCGATCGATTGAAGCCACTCTTCGAACACCTGAAAGGTCAGGTTTCGTATGAAGAAATTCGCGTCGTTCGGGCTGCCTGGGATGTCCGCGACGCTGCAAAGGAGTGAACGTTTCCATCCCGGGCGGCTCATGCAAGGCAGTGCATTACTTTTCTGCACCGGGGCGTCTTTGCTGGCCCAGCAGTTCATAGTAACGCTGCACCAGTTCGTCGAATTCTTCCGGCACGGGTTCCCGGTCGATGGGCACCATGGATTTGTCAGATTCAATTCGAGCAAGCTCTTCTGCAATACGTTTCTGAAGCGTCTGCATCTCGCCGAGGAGTTGTGACTTCACAAGATCCCATTGTGGTTCTGTGCCGTGACGTTTGAATTCCGCACGAATTGCGCGGGCCCTGTCGCGAACCTGAGCGACACGACCACGCAGGTCGGGGTCATCCAGCATTTCTTCTACTTCTCGCAAACGATCAGACCACTGGCTGAATTCCTGACCTGTGAGCGGCTGCGCAGGACGATTGTTCGCTCCTCCTCCGAATCCTTCTGTGCGCCCACCGTCCATCAAACTGCTACGTTGCTGGCCACCCTGCTGTTGACCACGCTGCTGTTGGCCACCCTGTTGCTGACCTCCCTGCTGCTGGCCACCCTGCTGTTGGCCACCCTGTTGCTGACCTCCCTGTTGCTGACCACCCTGCTGTTGGCCACC
>JAGQQE010000521.1 GCA_020426345.1 Planctomycetaceae bacterium | reverse complement strand
TTATTCTGGCTTGGGAATGGATCCGGAAGCAGTATCGATGGTGTGTATTCCAACTGGGATCCCTCGAATCCGAATGATTCCGGAGGGCAGGACTACGCCAAGATTTTTGCGGCGACAGGGTTGTGGGATGATGTCGATGGTACAGTGAATCAAAAATTCATCGTCGAATTTGATGCCGACTCGGTCCTCGACGCCACCAACGCATTGACCTATTCGATCCAGTCGCAAACGGTTGCCGGTGCGTTCACGATCAATAGTGATACGGGCGAGATCACTGTTGCGGATGGTTCGTTGCTGGATTACGAAACCAACGCAACGCACACCGTCACCGTCCGGGTCAGCGATGGTACGGCGACGTACGATGAAGCCTTCACCGTCTCGCTCAACGACTTGGCCGAGTCCGACAACGCGCCAACGAACCTCTCCAGCGGAATCGAGCTGAACACTGACGGCGGGAATGACGCGTATCTGGTCGACCGTACGAGTGGAGTTCCGTACTGGGATGGGTTCGAGGGGATTACCATGGAGTTTCAGGTGTCTGATCTCCAGACACCAACATCCATGTCGACCTTCTATTCCAAGAAGGCCGTCGCAAGCGAATCGTGGTTTGCAGTCCATGCCGACGGAACGCTGGAATGGACAAGCTTCGCCACGTCAGGCCAGTATTCTCAACTTTTCGACGGCGGTCTGCATTCGGTTGCGTTTTCCTGGGATGCACCACAAGGCGATCTTCGTTTCTACATCGATGGAAGGTTGGTTGAGACCGTCGCAACTCCTTCACAGTCTCAAACCAACGGTGGTGGAGTATTTGTCCTGGGCCAGGAGCAGGATTCCGTCGAAGGGAATTTTGATCCTGCACAGTCCTTTGCCGGCACGTTTCACGACGTTCGCATCTGGAACCAGGTCCGCAGCGAAGTGGAAATCGCACTGAACTATCAGAACAAGTTCGACAGCGGCAGTCTGCCCAGCGGTCTGGTCGCCAACTGGCAGATGGATGGTTTCAATGGATCGAACCAAGTCGTCGACGTCGTCAGCGGTAACAACCTGAGCATCGGACATGCAACCGGCGCAGGCTTCATTGCCAGTACGCCGGTGGAAGACCTGCACATCAGCGAAACCGCCACGGACGGAACCAGCGTTGGGTTCGTCGTGCCAAGTGGTCCAGATGCGCCGCAGGATATCGTCAGCGATGGGCAATTCCTGAAGGGTGACACCGGATCGTGGACTAATTACACCCAAGGTCAAACGATTGGCGACTGGACAGTGGAATCCGGAGTCGTTTCGCATACGTCGACATATGTTTCGCCTGGTGGTGGCGTTGGGCTTGAATTGCAGGCGGGAGCGGGGCAATTTCCAGCCTCGATCACACAAACGCTGGTAACCGAGGTCGGTCGCCAATATCAGTTAGTGTTCAACATGTCTGGCAACTTTGGCGGCGGCCAGCCTGTCAAGCATTTGGTTGCGTCCGCTGCCGGGCAGTCAATGGACTTCCAGGTCACAGACACGTTCGGCACGGGATTGGGCTACGAGCCTCGATCGATGACATTTACGGCGGACGACACCAGCACCGTGTTGCGTTTTGCTGCCGGAGTCGATGACGCTTGGGCTGCCATTATCACGGACGTCCGCGTGATCGAAATCCCCGCCGCCGTTACGGCGATCCTGCACAGCGATCTGACGCTTTCCTATGATGCGGCAACTGGCAAGTTTTATCGTCAAGTGACGTCACCTGATACTTTCTTTAATGCTCAGGCAATAGCAGAGAGTTCTCTGATTGGTGGAGTCGGCGGACG
Organism: Planctomycetaceae bacterium; assembly: GCA_020426345.1. Taxonomy (GTDB): domain Bacteria; phylum Planctomycetota; class Planctomycetia; order Planctomycetales; family Planctomycetaceae; genus F1-80-MAGs062. The sequence continues at coordinate 1,751 of JAGQQE010000521.1, read as the reverse complement.
CCTCGTGACAATCGGTTCAGCGTCGGAGAACTCCTACGTCCACGATTTTGCTCGCTCCGTCGGAGCCAATGTTTGGATTGGTGCTTCAGACGCGACCATCGAGGGCGATTGGCGGTGGCTGGACCCACAAGGCATCGGTGAGCAATTCTGGTCGGGAGACGCTGCGGGTTCTGCCGTCGCTGGCAGGTACGCCAATTGGGTGGCGACTGAACCAAACGATGCCGCAGGCGTTCAGGACCACGCAAAGCTCCGCTCTGCAGACGGCCTTTGGACGGACGTCGATGGCGGTGCGACAACTTCCGCCTACATCATCGAGTGGGACGCCAGCGAGGTACTTTCCAACTTCACCTTCAGCCTGACCGACGATGCGGGTGGACGCTTTGCGATCGATAGCAATAGCGGTGAGATCACTGTCGCCGATAGTTCGCAATTGGACTACGAAACCAACACATCACACAACGTCACCGTGCAGGTGACGGACGCTGCCGGTAACAGCTACAGCGAAGTAATGACCATTGCAGTCGACAACGGCCTGGAGCTGACGCATTCGTTGCCGGGAGCACAGTCGGTCGATGAAGACTCACCGTTGGTCTTCAGCACCGCCAATGGCAACGCGATTACGGTCAGCGATACCATGGCTGCAACCAATACCAGACTTCAGGTGTTCATCTCGACCAACAACAACGGCACCCTGACGCTTTCGCAGACGACCGGGCTGTCGATTCTGGGTGGTAGCAACGGAGGCACGTTCATGACGATTCAGGGAACCGAATCCGATCTGAACGCCGCGTTTGAAGGCATGGCATTTACACCGGCCGCCAACTACTCTGGCCCCGTCACGCTGGACATGACCACGTCACTGGGAGCCGATCTTCAGGGCTACTACACCTTCGAAGGTGGCAATGCGATCGATCAAAGCGTGGGTATCTCGCAGAACGGAACGCTAGTCGGCAATGCAACAACTGTGAACGATCCCGAACGCGGCGAAGTGCTCAGCCTGGATGGAGTCGATGACTACGTGTCGATTTCCGGCCGGTTCAGTGACCCCACGAATGTGACCCTGGCCGCGTGGGTGTATGTTGACAGTGCGGACACGAACGGATCCCATGTTCTTTCACTGGGGAACTCCGTGGTTCTCGGTGTTGACCGTCCCAACGGCGGAGAAGGGGTTCAGGGGTTCTTTTACGACGGAAGTACTTACCAGGCTACCACCAGTGGGATATTCATTGCCGACACGGGCTGGCAACACATCGCTTACGTCTTCGACGACGCCAACGACTTGCAAACGCTTTACATCAATGGCACCGCCGTCGCGGAGAATCGACTCACTGCGGGCATTTCCTATACGCTTGGCGCAAACTCCCGAATCGGTGGGAATGCAACCGGAACGACGACTTTCGATTTCGACGGCCTTATCGACGACGCCCGCGTTTACACCCGAGCCCTTTCAGCCGACGAAATCGCGGCTCTGGCCAATGGCCAAACGAGTGTGACGGGAAATGTCGCGATCACGGTTAACGCGGTCAATGATACTCCGGTCTTAAGTCTGGGTATTGGCGGCGGTACGTACTACGAAAACGCAGCAGGCGTGTACATCGACACGCTGGCGACCGTCACCGATGCGGATGGAGTTGATTTTGACGGAGGAGTGCTGACGACCTGGGTGTCGAACAATGGCACAGTTGATGATCAGCTGTTTGTGCGTCACGAAGGAACCGGAGCCGGTCAGGTCAATATTTCGGGCAGCGATA
>JAGQQE010000520.1 GCA_020426345.1 Planctomycetaceae bacterium | reverse complement strand
AACCTGGCTCGACCTCATCAAGAACTTCCGCAGACGATTCCGTTCAGAAGCCGGACTGCCAAAGACTCGCCAGTCATTCCGAAGCACCCGACGCCAGCCCAGAGTCACCACCGAATCCGCGTGACTCAACACCCACCGAAACGCATCCTCAATCACGCCCGTGGGCTATGCTCGTAAGGTGGATGGCACTAGTGGTGAGTCGTTGTTTCCTGCAGTGTCTTCGCGTCGTCAGGATTGAGCAGACTGCTGTGAGTCGCCAAATCCGCAGTTCCAGCCGTATGACGACCAATCCGCCGTTGTCCACAGGTGAGAACAGGAACCGATTCAGTAGATTTTCAAATAAACGGTTCCTGACACCTTTTCCCATCCTCATGAGGTGGATGGCAGTGATGCCTTCATTTCGCCGAACCAAAACAGAAGGCCTTGAGATGGTAAGTTGTGAGCGTTCCCATTGGGAATGGCAGGTATCAATTAAGGCCAGCATTCGTTTTGAGCACGGAACGATGAAAGCAAGCTTCGATTGAAATTCCTCTTGGTATACACTGTGGCTGGTCACAAGCCAGAAAGCAAGTTCTCAATTTCACCTTGTCTTGCAAAGTACCACGTACCCTATGTTTATAACACGAGTCAAAATTCGAAATTGGCGAAATTTCCGCGACGTGAATGTGGAACTGTCCGAGACGACGTATCTGATTGGGCCAAACGCATCAGGGAAATCAAATTTCCTGGATGTGTTTCGGTTTATGCGCGACTTGGTGAACCCTCAGGGAGGTGGGTTACAGCAATCGGTCGGTAGCAGAGGAGGCCTGCAAAAGCTCCGATGTTTAGCTGCTCGGCAAAATCCAACAGTCGCTATTGAAATCGAGCTACGGGATGATCTCGCAAGGACGGAATCGCCACCGGATTGGCGGTACCTGCTCGAAATAGGTTCCGAAGTTGGCGGCAAACGGAAGCCCGTCGTAAAGCGTGAAGAAGTGGCAAACCACGGAAAAGTCGTCCTCAACCGGCCCAACACTGAAGATGATACTGACCGTGAAAGATTGACAGAGACGTATTTGGAACAGGTGAACTCAAATCGTGAATTTCGCGATATTGCACAATTTTTCGAGAAGACTCTTTACCTCCATCTCGTGCCACAGCTGTTGAAGTTCCCGGGACTGTTCACGACAAAGGCAGACGGATCCGATCCGTTTGGCCGCGGTTTCCTCGACGAGATATCTTCCGTCCAGAAAAAAACCCGTGATTCACGCCTACGGCGAACAGAGAACATATTGAAGCAAGTGATTCCACATTTCCAGGAACTGCGATTCGTAAAGGACGAAATCTCCGGTGCGCCACATCTCGAAATGCGCTACCAGCACTGGCGTCCTAAGGCCGGCTGGCAACGAGAAGATCAGTTCTCCGATGGAACTCTCCGTCTGATTGGTCTCGTTTGGACTTTGCTCGCAACAGACAACTTGATTCTGCTTGAGGAACCAGAACTGTCACTTCATCGGAGGATTGTTGAACAGATCCCCAAGCTGATTGTCGATGCTCGGAAGTCCCGAAAGGCATCAGGAGGGCAGGTGCTAATTGCGACTCACAGTCCTGCGCTTCTGTCAGATGCGAGCATTTCCGGTAATTTCTTGATTCTCAACCCCGGTTCCCATGGTGAACCCACGACGATTGAAGAACCAACAGAGGATGAGTTGACTGCCATGCGGGCAGGGATGACTGCCGCGGATATCCTGTTACCGAAGACTGCGGAATCTATTGGAGTCCTCTAGAATGCAGGAGCTGAATTGTTTTGCGTACGTGGAAGATGAGCCATCCGCAGCTCTTATTCGTCGGCTTGTTAGGTTTCATAATTCAACCGGTAAGGCTGCGGCGCGGTTGGTGTTAAATCCCGGCTTCCCAGCGAATATGCGTGGGTACGGCCCCATTAAGGCAAAGATGGACGCAATTTGCAAAATGGCGGCAGCGAATCTGTGTGTAATGGTGCTAACCGATCTCGACACTGTTAAATGTGCTCCAGAGTTGATTCGCAATTGGACTCCGTTAGGTCAAAATGTCAGCACTCTTTCGCATCGGATGTGGTTCCGTATCGCCGTGCGAGAGGTAGAGTCCTGGCTTATCGCTGACAGGGAAGCATTGGCCGCTTTCTTGAACGTTGCACCAGCAAACCTCAATGCGACTCCCGATAATCTCCCGGATCCGAAACAACATTTATTGAACACTATCCGTACGAAGTGTAGAGCAAATAAATATCGAGAAATGTTGCCCACGCGCCACGCAAGTATAGGTGTAAACTACAATCCAATGCTCGTTGAATTCATTGAGAAGCACTGGGACCCGGGGCGTGCTGTCGATAACTCAGACAGCCTCAGAAGGGCGTTAAACGCCTTGGCGCTTCTCGAGTGAATGGATGGAGCGAACGTGGCGGCATCCCCGGGGCAATCGCACATTCAGGCTGCTTGAAACGCCAAAAGGTGTCAGAAACCGTTAATTGACAAGCGGGATGACAGGAAAATCGGGAACATTGTAACATTCTACTTTTTCCTTTTGCTTTGGCCGGCCTCGCGGTCGAAGGGAAGATTCAAGGCCGAGCACTGCAGCCGCTCGTGTCTGCCAGCGGGTGTCTCGAAATGCAGTGCCGCGAGCAAGGCTGTGTCGCGAGCAAGGCTGTGTCGCAGGGCCCTGAGTTCGGCTTCGGTTTCAACTCACTCGTTATTTTGCACTGGTGAATTCACTGGACTCCAGAGTCTTTGGAATCCCCGCTCGAATTGGGTTCATGGAGCCTCTGCCATAACCGCCCTTCGGGCTTACAATTTCGACAACTGGCTCCAACTCTGGAAAACACTGCTCATCTGAACGTGCCTCCATTCAACGGATGCACCCTATGCAAATTCGCAATTGTCCTGGAAGTCTGTCCAGTCCATTGGAAGCTGAGCCCAGACGACGGATTTGCAAGTCAGTATGCCGACTGGCAGCAGTTGTCAGCGAAGTTCCGGTAGCGGCGTGCCATCATCCAGCAGGTATTGTGGGCGGCCTTGCGGATCGGGGATGGTGATGTTGCGGGCGTCGATGCCCAGGTTGGCGTAAAGTGTTGCAAAGATGTCTTTGTAGTGCACTGGGCGTGATCGCACGTCGTCGCCAAGCCGATCGGTTTCGCCGATAACCTGACCGGTGCGTATTCCGCCGCCGGCGAGCAGAGCCGGGCCGACTCGCGGCCAGTGATGACGTCCACCGGTCTTTGGGTCGATCCGTGGTGTGCGGCCAAATTCGCCCCACACCACGATGCTCACGTCATCCAGTATCCCGCGTTCTTCCAGGTCTGTGACGAGTGCGTGCAATCCGAAATCAACAATGGGCATCAAATTGCGCATGCGCGGAAAGTTATCGGAATGTGTATCGAAGTCACTGATTGAAACGCTGACACAACGGGCTCCAGCTTCAATCAGTCTGCGGGCAAGGAGGAACTTGCGTATCGAATCCGGACCTTCACTTGTGGTGGACTGACGACCGGCATCAGAAGCGGGTGCTGTATAGCGGGCCAGTGTTCGTGCGTCTTCGT
>JAGQQE010000519.1 GCA_020426345.1 Planctomycetaceae bacterium | reverse complement strand
GTCAAAATCACCGCCCTGTAAACGCTACGATTTCCCGCTCCTCCCCCAAAGTATTTGGGGGAGGTCGGACAAACGAAGCTATGTCCGGGAGGGGGCGGCTTCGCCCAAGTTTGACGCCATTACACACGTGACGCCGCAGGTGTCATTTTTCATTGATCCGGTAATTATTGTGGTCGTTCCGGTATTTTTGTGTTGCCATCCCGTTGATTGTAGTGAACAATCAGGCCGATTCCGCAATCCTCGTGGGACCGGCACATGCGATCAGCACCCTCCACTCCTCGTCCCCCTCGACTTCCAATGGGGAGACGATCTTTTGCCAGGACGGAGGTCTTGGTCGTCCTGATTGCCGTATTCGCGATCGCTGTGTTCATCATCCATTGGCTGCAGTAGGTCTCAAATCAATGGCAGACGTCAATCTCTTTGGTCAGCAGCTTCGCGAAGTGGCCCTTCCGGTCAGGGAACAGCTGGGGGGAGCGAATGCGAAGCGCCTGGAGCATCTTCTGGAGCTGTTTGCTCAACAGGAAATCGTTCCTTTGAGCCAAGTCGCAGCCACGCTGTTCCCGGGAGCCACGTCGAAAAAGGTCGAAAATGACCTGAATAATTTCCGCAAAGCACTGGCTGCGGCCAGTGAGGCGGCAGGCGTCAGGCTGACCTTTCCGCCGGACCCCAACAAGAACACTGACGAACGCGTCTGTCGATTTCAGGGATCGTCAGAAATCGTGCGGGAAGTGGAACGACGTGTCGAAGCAGTGACGGCAGCGACGCCGGAGAACAACCTGGCTCGCGGAGTACCGACTCGCTCCGGAATGGCGACGTTTGGTAAGAAGCCCATCACCCTGTTTGTGTCTTATGCGCGTAAAGATCAGAAGCTCAAAGAAGATCTCCTGGATCGACTTGACGGGCTGCTTCGCAGTGCGAAGGACTTTCAGTTTTCGCTTTGGAATGATCGCCTGATCGAGATTGGTGAAGGCTGGGACGAGCAAATCAAAGAGGCTCTTCACAGCTGCGACCTCGGCCTTTTTCTGGCATCCCCGAATGCCTTTGCCAGCAAGTACATCACCGAACACGAATTGCAGGTCTTTTTCGGAGACGATGCCAGCAAGCCAGGCATTCCGGTCGCTTTGAGGAAGCTTGATTTCACGCACACCGATATGCGAGGCCTGGACTCTAAGCAGTTCTTCTTCGATCCGAACAGCAGCAAGGAAAACACTTCCTTTCAGGAGTCCCGTAAAAAGGACGCTTTCGTTGCGGATCTGTTTCGCCGCATGTGCGAAAAACTGGCGAATCGAGATGTGCGCGACTCGGTCACCGCCCACACTGTTTCGGCAGCGAAAATCGACGGCGACGCCAGCGTGGTGAACCCCGACCACTATGACAACTTCGATTTCCCGGTTCCTGCCAAGGGTAGCATCATCGTAGACGGTCGGGCTAATCGGTCGTCAACGGCTGCCGCGGTCACTTCGATTGCGAACTCCGATGACGGAGCTCACGTGGCCATTGACGAACTGATGGCATGGGCTAAACGCCGACCTGATGATGTGGAACCGTTCCTGGCAGTGCTGGGCGAATATGGCATTGGAAAGACCACGCTGCTGCAGACGTTTGCTCGTCGTCTGAAAGAAGAACGAAACACCGATCCGTCCCGTCCCATTCCGATCTACATTGACCTTCGGCTGATGTCTGTTCCGGCTGAAGGTCCAATGCCGACACTCGAAGCCCTTCTGGAAGATTTCATCCGGAACTGCTGGAAATCGGCGGGCAACGGAACGGCCTCGATGACAGCCGAAAGCCTGATCAGGCTGATCCGAGAACAGAACGTCATTGTCATTTTTGACGGTCTGGACGAAAAGACGGTGGCCATGCGGCCGGAACGTGCTCAGGAGTTTCTGCGGCAATTGTGGAGTTGCCTGCCGGATGCTGCCGTGCGGATGCGATCTCTGAAAGATCGAGAAACCGGTTCGGAAAAGCCGCGAACAAAAGCGATACCGGAGAAGCAGGCAACTCAGGGACGGATGATTGTTTCCTGTCGTTCTCATTATTTTCGCGATGTCACGTCGCAGTGTTCAATGCTGCGAGGCGAAGGCCGCGAACAGATCGAAGGCTACCCGGCTCTGATTCTGCTTCCCTGGGACGAAAAGACAATCACCATCTATCTGCAGCAGCGATTCGGCAGCGAAGCCGAAGCGAAAAAGGCGATTGGGCTCATCAAGTCCGTTCACAATCTGCGTGATCTGGCCGAACGTCCCTATTTGCTGAACCTGATCTCCGGAAGTCTTGGCGAACTGGAACGAGCGGCGGCGAATGGCGAGACCATCAATGCGGCTCGGTTGTATCAGATGATCACGGGAGAATGGCTGGAAAGAGATCAAGGCAAACACCAGATTTCCCGGCCACACAAGAAGCTGCTGATGGAACAGCTTGCTCTGGCACTGCATCGGGAAGGCGAAAAATCGTGGCCGGTGGACAAACTGGAAGACTGGCTGGATCAGTTTCTGATTGATCATCCGGCCATTGAACGCAATGCCACCGTTCGCGATGTCCGAGTCCTGAAAGAAGATCTGCGGGCGGCGACATTTGTCGTCCGGCCTGATCACACGGAATCAGATTCAGCCCCACCTGCAGATCCGAATCAGAACAAAGATCACCCCGAACACTCCAGCGGCAACCGCTTTCGATTTGCACATACGTCACTGCAGGAATTCTTCCTGGCGTCGGCCCTGGTGGATTCTCTGGAGAAGCAGGACGGCACGGCGTGGGATCTGCCGCTGGTCTCAGTGGAAACCTTTGACTTTGCAGGGCAACTGATTGCGATTGCCAGCCAACGCGAACGCGAACGTATCCTGTCGACGCTCAGTGGACTGATGGAACGTGAACCTGTGCGAGCAGCCGAACTGGCCTTCCGTTACTGGCTGAGGGCCATCCAAAAGGATCTGCCGGAACCGCACCCGACCAAAGTCCGGGTTCCGGGCATCCAGCTGGATGAAGAGGAGATTGGAGAAACCAACCGTCGCATCAATCTGAGCCATGCGGATTTCAGCCATGCCTCCCTGCGGCGTTCACGGCTCAGGAATCTGGATTTGTCGGGTGCGAACCTTGAAGGAGCCGATCTGGCTCAGGCCATGGTGGAAAACTGTGATGCTCCCAATGCGAATTGGTCGGGTGCGATCATGGACGGCGTCACCTGGTTGTTGGGTCAACCAGGTGACGCAGCGACCACGGCAGCATCCACGTGCGGATTCGTGCATCGCGAGACGCTGACAGGTGAGTTGGCGGCCGCTCATCCGAATGCATCTGCCCGCTACCCGACGAAGACAGGAAAGCACATCGGTGTCCGCCTCAACGACCCTCAGCATCTGAGTGCCGTCGCCAGCTGTGCGTTTTCGAGCGACGGCCGACACCTGCTCAGCGCCTCTGATGACAAAACGCTGCGGATGTGGGACGCGCGGTCCGGAGAGTGCCTGCGTACCTTCAACGGACATACGAATCGTGTCACCAGCTGTGCGTTTTCTAGCGACGACCGACACCTGCACACCACCCACTCTGACAAAACGCTGATGATGTGGG
>JAGQQE010000051.1 GCA_020426345.1 Planctomycetaceae bacterium | reverse complement strand
ACTGCGTTGGGATAAATTCAATAACGAAATTCTGTGGTACGGCCCCCTGTCAGATACTGATCGAGACGATCTGCTGAGCAAATGGGACAACGTTAAGTTTCAGGATGCCATTCGGTCGTTTCATGCTGATTCAAAGAGTCGCCGAATGGAAGCAGAATTTGTCTTTGCCGGAAGTCAGTTTTATACGGATCCGGAGACAAATCTGAGGACCTATCAGGCGGAAGGAGGCTACCTGATTTGTGTTGCCAATTTTGGTGATTCCATGATCGATGTTCGTGAGGAAAGTTCGGCCAGTGACGGTGCTCAGGCTTATGAAGCCTGGACAGAACACATCCCGGCTGAGAACACGCCCGTCCTGCTTGAAATTGTTCCCGCAAAATGATTTCAGAAGAAGCCAACGGCAGCCGGGAGAGTCGATCGATCATCCGTATTCGCGGCGCGAGAACGCACAATCTTCAGAACCTCGATGTCGATCTGCCCTGCGGTAAGCTGATCGTGATGACAGGGGTCAGCGGCTCCGGAAAGAGCAGTCTCGCATTCGACACTTTATTTGCTGAAGGACAACGTCGCTATCTGGAAAGCGTCTCAGCACAGACACGATCCTTCATTTCACAACTGCCTCGCCCTGATGTCGATGACATTTCCGGACTGCCTCCCACAGTGTGCGTCGACCAACGGACCAACAGCGTTCCGGTTCGTACAACCCTGGCGATTACAACCGAGATCTATGATTTCCTTCGCGTCCTCTATGCACGTGCAGGAACCGCTCACTGTACGGAATGCGGACAACCTGTCAGCAGCCAGACGATTGATCAAATCGTCCAGCGCACACTGCAACTTCCCGACCGCACGAAACTGATGATACTGTCTCCGATGGTTCGAGACCGTCGGGGAGCACACAAAGAAATTCTTGAGCGCATTGCCCGCAATGGATTTGTAAGGGCCAGAGTCGATGGAGAACTCGTGGATCTTGCTGACATTCAGGATCTCGCCCAAACACGCAACCACACAATCGAAGCTGTAATTGATCGAATCATTATCAAAGAGGGTATTGAGCAACGAATCCGTGAATCGGTTGAACTGGCGTGTCGCGAAAGTGACGGCACGTGCATCGTTTGCTTTCAAAGAGATGACCACTGGGATGAGGCCTTCTACAGCACCAGATTCAGCTGTGCAAAATGCGACCTCAGTTTTCCGACCCCCGAACCCCGTTCGTTCAGTTTTAACTCTGCCTGGGGAGCCTGTCCGAAATGTGAAGGCCATGGAGCGCGAGGGGCCATCGAAGAGGATGGTGCCAATATTCGCTTTCTGCGTGAGGCCTGTCCGGAATGCCACGGGAGTCGATTAAAGAAGTTTCCAGCCGCCGTCACCTTCTTCGGCGTGACCATTTCGGAATTCACCGGTCAAACCATTGCCGACGCCTTTGCCACGATCGAAAAATGGAGCGCATGTCTGGCCAGTGGGGATTCGCCGAAAGATGAGCGTGCGTTCGAAAACCTTTCGCAGGAATCACGACTGGTCGCATCGCGGACACTGCCGGATATTCAGCGGCGACTACAATGCCTGCTGGATGTCGGTCTGGATTATCTGTCCCTTGATCGAGCCACACGAACTTTATCCGGTGGCGAATTTCAGCGAGCGCGCCTCGCTGCGTGCCTCGGTATCGGTCTGAATGGTGCATGTTTTGTACTCGATGAACCGACGGCCGGGCTGCATCCTCGCGATACGGCTTGCCTGCTGAATACGCTGAATCGACTTCGAGATTCTGGTGCCACAGTTGTTGTCGTCGAGCATGATGGGGGCATCATGCGGGATGCCGACTGGCTCGTTGATCTGGGGCCCGGGGCCGGTATTGATGGCGGGCATTTGTTGTTCTCGGGCCGACCGGCCGACGCCGTATCCGTCGACTCCCCGACAGGAGATTTTCTCGCCGGCAGACTGAAGAACGTCCCGTCAGGCCAGTCGGAATTCAGAACCCACGCAGAAAATTCAAATCGACGAAGCCTGTTTCCTGTCGAGGGTCCGGGAGATTTCGGCGTCATCCGTATCAACAATGCTGCGTTGAACAATCTGCAAAACGTGTCTGTTGAAATTCCGCTCCGGCAGCTCGTTTGCGTCACAGGAGTCAGCGGCAGCGGAAAGAGCTCGCTGATCATGGAAACGCTGCTGCCTTACGCTGCGGCCTGTTGCGATATCAAGGGAGGGGCCACCTCCGGGAAACATCTCCAGACGCTGGCGCAAATCCTTTTGGACGTGAAGTGCGAAGCCATTACAGGGCTGGATCGTATCGACCGTGTGGTTTCGCTGGACAGCAATCCGATTGGTCGAAGTTCACGGTCGTGCATTGCGACGATTACGGGCGTCTGGAACATCATTCGGCAGCTGTTTACGAAGACCCGCGAGGCAAGATCTCGTGGTTATGCCTCCAATCGATTCAGCTTCAATTCCGGCGACGGGCGTTGTGCCGATTGCAAAGGAACAGGTGTTCAAAATCTTCAGATGAGCTTCCTGCCGGAAACAACCGTTCCATGCCCCACGTGTCGGGGACAGCGATTCAACCGAGCCACGTTATCCATCTGCTTCAACAGCAGGAATGTGGCTGATGTACTGAACCTTCGCGTCGACGAAGCCTGTCAGTTTTTCTCTGAGTTCAATCGCATCGTGACAGTGCTCCAGTCGCTTCAGGATGCGGGACTGGGATACCTGAAACTGGGACAGCCCTCCAGCACGTTCTCGGGAGGCGAATCACAACGAGTTCGCCTGGCCACAGAACTTGCCACCAAACAATCAGCGGCCACTCTGTATATCTTCGATGAACCCACATCGGGACTGCATCCGGCAGACGTCCATCGGCTGATTGCTATTCTGAAGCGTTTGGTGACAGATGGTCACAGCGTGCTGGTTGTCGAACATCAAACCGATCTGATGCGGTCTGCGGACTGGATTATTGATGTTGGCCCCGAAAGTGGTGGCGGCGGAGGTCAAATCGTTTCTCAGGGCTCGCCGATCGCGCTTGCAAGTCGCGGACAGACTGCCACTGAAGTCGCATTGCGAAATGAATCGCTGCGATAAATGCGCAGAGTGAGCAGCAGACATGGCAATACGTACACACCCACAGCACTGTTCGCCTGGCCAGTATATTGTCATTCCCGGGGGGAGATGAACGATGAAATCGATTCTTTGATCGAAGTTCTGAATCCGAGTCTTAGTTTTCAGGCAAATTTGCTCAATTATGCGTATCCGAGATTGGTATCAAGGCGTTCGGGAATCTTGACGGTGTCCATCACGGGTTCCATAATCCCACCCCCGCCGCGGGTTGATCAACGCCCGCAATGCAACCATCCAGAAATGAGACCAGTCCATGAAATCTGACAATACTGCGGAATTCCGTACTCTGCTGAATGTGCTTCAGGCTCGCCTGCGCGGTGACGTAGAGCAGTTGCAGGAGGAGGCCCTTTCTGGTTCTAATTCGGGCAATGATCAACGTTCCTCAAATCACATGGCGGAAATGGGCTCTGATGCCTGGGATCTCGACTTCTCACTCCACCTGGTCGAAAACGATCAGGAAGTCATGAAAGAGATCTCAGCAGCGCTCAAGCGTTTGGATGCTGGTACATTTGGTCTGTGTGAAGGATGTCTCGAAAAAGGGGTGAGCGAAGCGAAAGCGCGCATCCCAAAAGCTCGACTTCAGGCAATCCCCTATGCTCGCAATTGTGTTGAGTGTGAGAGGTTGCGAGAAGAAGGATTCTGATGGATCGTCTCCCGCGAAACCGTTATTTCATTTTTGGATTTCTTTCGAGTGGCAGCCTTTGGCTGGATCTCTGGTCGAAAGATCGCGTCTTCGCGGAACTGGGACTATTCAATCGAACCGGGTGGCTGCTGGACGGTTGGGTGAAGTTCGAACTGCACACAAACCTGAACATGGGCGCGCTTTGGGGAATGGGGCAGGGGTTTGCCGGCGTATTTGCAGCATTGAGCGTCGTAGCCTTTGTCGGCATCATCTACTATCTCTTCATCCGAAAAGCCGCTGTCAGCCTGTGGCTTACCGTAGCGCTGTCGTTCGTCACCGGAGGAACGCTCGGCAATCTTTACGATCGCCTCGGCATGCACGATGTGTGCCTGCCTGGACAGGATGTGCCAGCCAGAGCGGTTCGTGATTTTTTCCATTTCCAGCTGGGTTCGTTCGACTGGGCCATTTTTAATGTCGCAGACATCTGTCTCGTCACCGGCGCGATCATGCTCATGATCCAATCCATGCTTCAGCCCAATACGGCCAGCGAAGCTGTCAGTGAGAATGCACAGCCACCGCTTGCGGACCGAATCGCCTGACTGGTCGGCATAACGAGACATCCCCCTTTGCAGGTGTCAGAAATCTGCGTGGCCAGGTGTCCGTGGAAACGGAATCACGTCGCGTATGTTGGTCATGCCGGTGATCATCAGGACCGCGCGTTCGAGCCCAAGACCAAATCCTGAATGGGGCACGCTACCGAACTTTCGCAATTCGATGTACCACCAGTAATCGGCTGGATTCATGCCGCATTCTTCGATTCTCGCAAGCAGTACATCCAGTCGCTCTTCACGCTGGCTGCCACCAATGATTTCGCCGACTCCCGGCACAAGAACGTCCATGGCACGAACCGTTTTGCCATCCTCGTTGCAACGCATGTAAAATGGCTTGAGTGTCCTGGGATAATCAAAAAGGATCACAGGCTGCCTGAAGTGTTCTTCCGTCAGAAATCGTTCGTGTTCCGTCTGAAGGTCACAGCCCCATTCCACAGCGTAATCGAACTGACGACCCGATGTCTTCAACAGCTCGATAGCCTCTGTGTAGGGCAGTCGAACGAACTGGTTGCTGCGAATGTTTTCGAGTGTGGAAAGGACAGTATTGTTGATCCGATCGTTGAAGAACTGCATGTCGTCGCCGCAGTCGTTCAGAACATCATTGATCATGGTTTTGATGAAGGACTCTGCCAGATCCATATTGTCGGGCAATTCGTAGAACGGCATCTCCGGCTCCACCATCCAGAATTCGGCCAGATGTCGCGTCGTGTTGCTGTTTTCAGCCCGAAACGTGGGACCGAAGGTATAACAGTCACCCACCGATGTCGCGTAAATCTCCGCTTCCAGCTGACCGCTTACCGTTAGCGAAGCGGGTTTGCCGAAGAAGTCCTGCTTCCAGTCAATCTCCGTCTTCAACTGTGCGAGCTTTACCAGGTCGAGCGTTGTAACCTGAAACATCTCCCCTGCGCCTTCGCAGTCACTGGTCGTAATGATGGGAGTATTGATGTAAAGGAAACCGCGCGACTGAAAAAAGTCATGAATCGAGCGACTGATGCGATTACGCACGCGTGCAACGGCTCCAAAAGTATTGGTGCGCGGTCGAAGGTGAGCGATCTCTCGAAGGAACTCCATACTGTGTCCCTTCTTCTGCAGCGGAAATGAGGCTGGATCGGCAATGCCCAGCAGATCCAGTGAAGTCGCATGCAGTTCAATCCGTTGCCCCTTACCCGGCGATTCCTTCAGGGTCCCCTCGACAGAAATACTGGCACCGGTCGTGATATCTTTGATGATCGCCTGATACCCCGGAACCGCAGAATCAACGACAATCTGCAGGTTCTTCATACAACTGCCGTCGTTGAGTTCGATAAACGAAAATCCGTTCTTCGAATCACGGCGTGTTCGTACCCAGCCCTTGGCAACAACTGTTGCTTCCGGCTGACCCTCAGCAAGTAACGATGCGATACGAACAACGGGCATGGTGAGATGCTTTCCGGATGAATGAAACGATGAACGCAGAAGCTTAAGACTGAGTTTTCTTGAAGGAGCGGCTGACCCTGGTGGACACCCGCTGAATCAAACATGACTGACAAAGATTGATCAACACTGGCTTCGATCAAAAAAGGCTTCGATCAACCGAGGCTTCGATCAACAGAGGCATTGAGCTTACGTGACACGGCCTGGCTGGCCTTTTCCCGCGTGCCGCTATTCTCCGATGACACCAAACTCTGCCAAAGAGGCCAGTCCGGATTCGCTGTAGCCGGACAGGACCTTGATTCGAATATATCGACCTTTTGTCCCACGGCATGGAATCGTTTGAAGCTCTCGTGATTTTTCAAGAGTTGTCCCTGCAGAAATCAAATCGAACTTGTCCGGCAGCTGGCTCACCGAGATCTCAATATCCCGAATGGCTCCATTCCAGCTTCCGTCCTGTCGAGACAGGCACACAAAGCCCCGCACGGAATGCTCGGCCCCCAAATCAACGATAATTTCATGAGGAAACTCGTCCTTCTGAGGAGCAAACCGGCTGTGCCAGTGAGAATTTGCATCCCCATCAATGATGTTCGTTGCGAATTTTCCATTGCCTGCATTCTCGCTGCTCACCCGGACAATGCTGAAGTTTCTGTTTGGAATCATCCCGTCAGAGGGCGCCCATGCAGCCCGCTTTGCTCGTCGTCGTGCTGGAGCCAATGGATCCGGGGCTGACGGATCATCATGCGTCCCAACTTTGGCCCGACGATCTCGCTGGTGGCGATCGGTCCGCTCAAACGTCCCCTCAACGGCGTCTTCATGGGCGGCCGCGGCAAGCTGCTTCAGTTTTTCGAGGACTTTCGGATTCGATTCGGCTTGGTTGATCGATTCAGAAGGATCACTGCTCAGATCGAACAGTTCCCATTGTTTGCCACTTCTGACCGCGCGCCAGTCGCCCTGTCGAATTGCAGCGGCATTTCCCATTTCCCAGTACAGATACTCGTGTTGTTTCTGTGCCTTGTCCGACTGTTCACCGAACAGCGTTGGCACGATGGAAACACCATCCGTATCTGCCGGGGGACTGGTCCTGGCCAGGTCTGCGAATGTAGGCATCAAGTCCGGAAAGTATCCCAGAAAATCCGACACCGTGCCGGCTTTGATTCGGCCAGGCCATCGGGCAATGAACGGGATCCGTAGTCCGCCTTCGTAGAGCGTGCCCTTCTTTCCCCGATATTCAACACCGGTCTCAGGGTTCTTATTCGCCGAGTGCACGCCCCTCGGATACTCCTTCGACGAAAAATAATCAGCTCCCCCGTTATCACCGCTGAAGATAACCAGAGTATTCTCCTCAAGCCCCAGCTCCCTGAGCAGCCCAAGGACTTCACCCACCTGACGATCGACCATACTGACCATGGCGGCATAGCGGCGAGCATCTTCGGGCCATGGCTCATCCTTGTAGAGCGGCCACGCAGGGTCTTCGTCGGGGATACTGAAAATGCCATGCGGTGGCGTGTAAGGCAGATAGGCAAAGAAAGGCTGATCGTGGTGCTGACGGATAAAGTCCATCGCTGCTTCGTGGATCAGATAATGCGAATACGTCTTTCCGGCAGATCCGCCATTGTTACCTTCGAGGGGGACTTCTTCGCTGTTGCGAATCAGATACGGCGGATAATAACTGTGCGCATGAACTTGATCGTAATACCCAAAGAAAACATCAAAGCCATGTTTCTCAGGCACTCCGGATGAATCGCGGCCACCGTTTCCCCATTTGCCAAATCCGCCGGTCGCATAGCCAAGCGGTTTCAGCATTGATGCAACCGTTACCTCGTCTGCTCGCAGTGGAGTCCCCCCACCGTTGACTCGCACCGAAGTATGACCACTGTGTTTTCCGGTCAGGAAACAGCAACGAGTTGGTGCGCAAACAGATGATCCCGCCAGCATATTGCGGAATATCATTCCTTCTGCAGCCATTCGATCCAGATGCGGCGTCCTGATATTGCGGCCACCATTGAAACCGGGTTCGTAGTACCCCAGTTCGTCCACCATGATCATAACAATGTTTGGTCGCGCGATGGGACTGACATCACCGGAGGGTGTCGTTGCAACGGCAGCAACGGGCAAAAGAAACTGCAGCAGGAGCGCTGTCGTGGAGATTTGCAAGGGAATCGTTCCAGATCGCAACATTGAGTTTGGGCTTATAAGAATCGAATGGTCTGGTCGTTGCCCTGCTGCCTGCAAATGAAAAGACGCAGGTGAAAACAGGTGTCACAACGACACGAGATGAAATGGCGTAACGCAGATGAAAAGGCAGGCTGCCAACTGAATTCCAGTTCCAGCTACTGTGCGACAACGACGAACGTTTTCGATCCGTATAGTTGCAGCCGCCGCCTCCCGCCCTCCCGGAAAATTTTAGCGTCCGCCGGTAAGCCGATACAACCGGAGACGTCCTGGATCTGGCACCACGACTCGTGTCAAAACTCGTGAGAATCCCGCTGCATTTCCGAGGGACAGGGACTTGAGCGATTTCGATGGCATGCCCGAATCAGGGCAGAGAATCAGAGTCAATGGTGCATCTCGCCATCTCGGCATCCGATGGGCGGTGTCACGGCCTCATCTGGCAGGATGTGCCCCATCTTTTCGCGTTTCGTGGCCATGTACTGTTGTCGTGCCTGCTGGGCCGGGGCAATGATCGGGACCTGTTCGACGACCTGCAGGTCGACTCCCGCATAAACAAACGATTCTGTCTTCTTGGGATTGTTGGTAAGGAGACGAACCCGAGTCAGCCCGAGATCTTTCAGAATCTGTAAGCCAACCATGTAGTCGCGCATGTCGGCCTTGAAACCCAGCTTGTGATTAGCTTCAACGGTGTCCAACCCTTCATCCTGAAGACGATAGGCCTTCAGTTTCGCGAGAAGTCCAATCCCTCGACCTTCCTGCGGCAGGTACACAACAACACCAGCGCCCTCGTGATGAATCATTTGCATGGCAAGATGCAACTGGTCTCCACAGTCACAGCGCAGCGAATCCAGAACGTCACCTGTGAAGCAGGACGAATGCATACGAACCAGTGGTGCGTCAACCTTGCTGAGGTCGCCCCAGACGATTGCCAGGGGTTCCTGTGCTTCGTGGGCCACCTGATAACCAACCATCGTGGGGACACCGTAGTGAGCTGTTGGAATCTGCACTGCAACAACGCGTGATACCAGCTGTTCGCGGGTGCGTCGATAGCGAATGAGTTCTTCGATCGAAATCATGGGAATCTTGTATTCTTCCGCAATCTGCTGCAGTTCGGCATAGTCCGCCATACCATGGCCATGCTGGCTGCAAATCTCGATCAGCGCACCGACGGGAGTCCTGCCGGCGAAGCGAAGTAAATCGATGGTGGCCTCTGTATGCCCTGCACGCCGAAGCACTCCGCCATCCATTGCCAGCAGAGGGTTGACGTGGCCGGGCTGCAAAAAGTCTTCGGCATTGGCAGAAGCATCCGCCAGCGCTCGAATGGTTCGGGCGCGGTTTTCAGCACTGACCCCAGTTCCCGCCGTCACGTGGTCGACAGCGCGAAGAAAAGCGGTCTTGTTAGGGGCGGTATTGAAGGACTCATCTACAACGGGACGCAGTTTCAGTCGGGTTGCTTCTTCACCCGTCAGCGGAACGCACAAAGTTCCTCTTCCAACGCGCAGCATGAAGTCCACCTGCGCCGGCGTGATGCATTCTGCCGCACAAATAAAGTCACCTTCGTTCTCGCGGTCTTCGTCATCAACGACGATGATCATCTCGCCTCGCTGCAAGGCAGCGATGGCTGTTTCGATTGGTTGGAGTGGCAAGGCTGAAATTCCTGACTCGATTCAAGGTAATCGTTGGAGATCCATCGATAAACAGTACCAGAGGGACGAAACCGCCACGGGTTCGCGGTCGCAGCAGAATTCTACGCGTGATCCGAGAGCGATCCAACACGGTAGCCATGCCACATCAGAAACGCCCCAAAGTATCGACAATCGTAGTCAGTTCCTGGAATTTCAATACGTGCAGAGTTTGATCCCCAGTGCAACGACCGACCGAAAGCAATCACCGAGCCTTGACTGAACGGCACCTGAGTTCCATTTTCTCTGATGCCGCCTATTTGAGTGATTCCATCCGGATTTTGAGCTGGGACAGGTCCAGTTGACTCGGGGTTTCCGGGAATTCCAGGTCAGCAAGCCACCAGACTTCCGTAAAGCTGGCTCGCTCACCTGGCTTCAGGCTTTCGCGCGGACCAATTGGCTCCAGTTCAATCATCTGGTTGTCCGGGTACCAGACCGAGACGGTCAGTCCGGCAGCTTCGTTGTAGACTCGATCACGGTCAGCTGCAAACCGCTTAACGAACAAGAGGTTGGTGGGAGCGACGTAGGCCATGAGACCCGCAGTGCTGTCGAACCCGAGCTTTGGCTTTCGCGGTGCCTGGAAGATTTCAATCATTCCGTCTCGCTCTCGAATCCCCGAGTCCTCTGGTCTCATATTGATCAGCGATCCTTCCTCATACATCACGTAGTTGTTGGGGAAACGGCTGTGCGGCGTCACCGGGATCAGGCAGATTCCTTTGCCCACCGCAAAAGTCCGGCTCCAGTGGCACCACTCTTTGGTTTCACCTGAGACGTTGATGATCGTTTGAGTGCATTGCAATCGGGACGAATCAGTCGCCAGGGTGAATGTCCGTTCGAGTTGCACACCGGTTGAGTGGTCCGGCTGGCTGATCAGTTTGGCGCTGCCGGGACCAGTAATTTGTCCGGTCCATTCACCGCTCCACAGGACTCTCCGTTCGGGGATTACCAGTTCCGGGCCGATGTCGAACCGGCCAGCCGATGACGCGGGCCTCTTTCCCGGTTTCCAGTCCCTCTCATCCTGAGAAATATACAGGATGTTGTTTCCATTGAGGGAGTACTCCAGAACCCGGCCACCCACTTCCGGACAAAGCACGACCCGTGTTGAATCGTTGCGGAGTTCAATTGCCTTCTCGTAACCCAGATACGTGATCACACTCGCAACGGGCACCTTTTGACGTATCTCGTCCGCAGATGTCTTCGGGACGAACCGCAGCACGAGCAGCAACGCAATTGCGGTCAGGCAGAATCGCTTGTGTGTGTATTTCATCAGCAGATAGATCCTTCCATTGAAACTGTTTTCACGCTCGGGAAAATGATTGCAAGAAACATCCTACCCACCCTGTGAGCACCCGCACCCCTCCAGGAACACGGCAACCGGCAAATTCTGCATGAGTGTTTCCCCTACCACAAGTACCGAGACGCCTCATTCGAGGGAAACAGCCTCTGCAATCGCGAATTTTGTGCAGAGAATCGAGCCCCAATGCGGGTACACCCCCTGCTGGAAAACACCCAGCGGGCAAATCCCTAGCGGGGATATCCCATCGGAAAAACTCTCGGAACAAATCTAAAAGCCCTCTCGTTGCATGGTTATTGCTGCGGGCCGCAGCGGTGCAACACAGAAATGGGATTAAATTCCACGGAAGGGAAGAGATGTTCGCGACCACAATTGACACTGAAACGGGATCCAGCACGACCGCCTCGGCAGATGCCCTTGTTGCGGATTCCAGCCGTGCTTCCTGCGAATCCTTTGCCTGGTGTCTGAATGCATATGGCGGGCTCAGAAACGTCGGGACAGCTTGTACCTCAGGTGAATTGCTGTCGGCCATTCGGAGTCAGCGTCCTCGAGTCGTCCTGATTGGCGAACGTCTTCTGACCGCGGCAATGCGGGATTTGTTTTCTGAGCTTGCGGTGAAACTCGGAGAAACGCGGATCGTCTGCTTCGCGGATGGGCTCACGGATCGACAACTCGACCTGGTTGTCAACAACAAAGTCTCCGGTCTGGTCTCACGACAGGACTGCATGAGAACCGTCAGCGACCACCTGATTCAGGTTTCAGCCGGACAGAATGTCCTTTCAGAAAAACTCCGCGACCGGGTGACACTGGCTGCGGACGGAAAATTTAAATGTGTGTCCACCGCCCAACTGCGGAAGTTGACTGATCGGCAGTGGGATGTACTGCTTCGCATTGCCGAAGGAAATCGCGTCGCTGAGGTCGCCGAAGCTCTGCAAATTACTCAGAAGGCTGTCGAAGCGCACAAGTATCGCATCATGCGAGTCATCGGCGCAACGGACCGAGTTGATCTGTGCCGATGGGCGATTCGCGAAGGGCTGATTGACCCTTAGTCGAACCGACTTCGTTTTCTTCAGGCGTCTCTCAGCGATTCCGCAGCAAACGAAAGTGACATGGCGTCGAGACCATCGTTGAGGCGGAACGGTCTTCTTGCTGTTGATCGCGGAGAGGCCCTGCCGCCCCGCATTTCCCCTCGATGCACACGACTGGCCAAACGCATACGCGTGGGACAGGCTGATCGCCCCGTTGCTTAACAAGAGATCCGAGTCTGAACAAAAGCTCCGAATTGTCTTACGTCGCTTGAGTCAATTGCGTTGCGACACTCAGGTGGACGGGGAGTGCTGGCGAATCCAGTCCAGCAGCAAATGCTGCACATGCTGGTTGTCTTCTGCATAGAACAAATGACCAATTCCTGGCAGGGGTTGCAGGTCGGCATTGGGAATCGTGTCGGCCAGATTCCGGGTCTCCCGAAACGGAATCACCGGGTCATTTGTTCCGCCGATAATGCGAACCGGCACCCTGATGGAATTCAATTGATCCGCAATAGACACCATTCGCAGTGCAGAGAACAACATCGCCAGATCAGTGGTGCGGTGTTGCCGGAAGTCGCTGAAGACAGCGTCGGCCACTTCAGTCGACATCTGCATGTCCAGTTTTTTTTCGCCGGCAAACAGGTGGATGATCAGCTGCAGTGACCTCTGTCGCATTTGAAGCAACCGGAAGATGGTTTGAAACAGTGGTCTGGTCCATGTTCGCGAGGCCAGCGTCTGCATGAATCCCAGCAGATGTCCCCATTGGCCGTTTGCGAAGCCGCTGATGCTGACGACGCTCGCAACCAGCTCCGGATGCGCAATCGCGGTCGCCAACGCTGTAAACCCTCCGGTTGACCATCCGACAAGATGAACTGGCTCACCGCCGCATAGCTCCTGTATCACCTTACAGACGATGTCTGAAAAAAGAGTGGGGGTTATCTGCGGCTCACAGAATTGTGACGGTGCGGTCGAGGGAAAATGGCCCGGCAAACTCAGAGAAATCCATGTTCGACTTTCGATCAATGAGGGATTGAGGACAGGCTGCCACATCCGGACAGACATGGTGATCCCGTGAATCAGAATGATCGGGGTTCGCATGGAATCGGAACGATGTTCAATAGCGGCGATGCGATGACCGTGCACTTCAAGAAAGTGTTCTCTCAAGCCGTCTTCTCCATTTGCAGCACTTGCGACGTCGTGTATGGTGGAGGATTCTGTCCCGCCGGGTCCAGCCCGGCAAGCGATCGATGTGTTCTTCCACGGGTGTCATGTTTGAAGCATGCCTACCGGAACGGATATCAGCGTCAGCGTGTTGTTTGCTGGTGTACCGTGGATTTCAGTGTCAGTCCCGGAAATGACTCGAGCAAGTATGTCCGCTGCGATGCGGCAGATAACGAAGGCACAAATATCAGATGAGATTACATCGAACTGCCGTTGGAGTGTTGGCCTGTGTCGGTAGATGAAGGAAGAAATCCTTCCGTCATCATAATCGGTGCGGGAATGAGTGGGTTATGCCTGGCAATTCAACTCAGGGAGGCAGGGTTCACTTCAATTACACTTCTCGAGAAATCGCCCGAAGTTGGCGGAACCTGGCTGGATAACAGCTATCCGAATGCGGGTTGTGACGTGCCATCATTCTTGTACTCATTTTCGTTTGCCCCGAATCATGAATGGAGCATGAAGTATGCTCGGCAGCCGGAGATCCTCGATTATCTGAAGAACTGCGCGGATCACTTTGATGTCCGTCGACTCATTCGATTCGGTACGGCGGTGAAATCGGCGAAGTACGATGAACAAGCCACATCGTGGAAAGTTCAGACCGAATCAGGTGAAGAACTTGTCGCTGATATTCTTGTCAGTGCGGTCGGCCAGCTAAACCGCCCGCAGATTCCGGACATTCCCGGGATTGATGAGTTTCAGGGACAGGCATGGCACAGTGCTCGCTGGAATCATCAGTACGATCTGACAGGTAAGACGGTCGCCATTATCGGAAACGGAGCAAGCGCGATTCAGTTTGTCCCGGAAGTAGCGAAGCTGGCCGCTCGAATCCACCTTTTCCAAAGAACGCCCAGCTGGATTCATCCGCTGAATAACTACCGATACCCGGCGTGGGCAAAATGGTGTTTTCGAAACGTTCCGTATGCTTCAAAGCTGCACCGATTGTGGATCTTCCTGATGTGTGAATGGCGCATCATTGCGTTTCGGGAAGGAAGCCTCGCGAATCGAATCTACCGATGGTGGCTGAAACGCCAGATGAAAAAACATATCCCTGAATCACTCCGGGAGACACTGATTCCCGATTATGCACCGGGATGTAAACGCATCTTGCTGTCCAGTAATTTCCTGCAGACAGTTACACAGGAAAAGGTGGAAATCATCACGGAGCCTGTGGCGTCTTTATCGAGAGATTCAGTCTGCACAGACTCACGATCGGTTCGGGTCGATGCCGTAATCTTCGGGACAGGCTTCGATTCAGTTGGTTTTCTGCAGCCCATGCAGATTGTGGGCCGCAACAGCGCGGAGTTACATGAGTCATGGGCCCAACGCCCGAGGACTCTGTTGGGAGTTGCGACACCCGGTTTCCCGAACTTCTTTCTGCTGTACGGACCAAATACAAATCTTGGGCACAACTCCATCATTTTTATGGTGGAACAGCAGGTTCGATACATCATCCAATGCCTGCAGCGCATGAAGCAACAGAGGTGCACCGAGGTTGAAGTGACGGCCGCTGCCGTTGAAGACTATGACAAAGATGTTCAGGAACGGCTCGCTACGTCGGTCTGGGCGGGTGACTGTTCCAATTGGTACAAATCAGCGGACGGTGTCATCGTCAACAATTGGTGGGGTTCAGCCGGTGCCTACGCACGGCAGATGCGTGAACCGGATTTTTCTGCCTTTCATTTCCGATGAACCTAACCGCGTCGTTGGAACCGCGAATCGATGGTCTAACGAAATACGGCATTTCTAACGGGTGACTGAAGCAGTTCCGGGGCAACGCGTTTTACATGCTCGATCAGGGCATCAGCAATCGGACATTGCGCGACAGCCGATTCCGAACCCGTGGCAGCGTCCTTCTGTAGCATGGTCATGTAGATCAGAATGGCCCTTTGCGATCCTGGATCGTCATTCGCGTAATCAAACATGTCTGAGAGTCTCTGTGCGATGCTCCAGTCTTTCCAGCGTGTCAGGTCCGTCAGCGCCAGTTCTCTCATGGATGGATTCCCCAGCAAATTGCGCAGCGAAGCCATCAGTAATTCGGAATCCAGATGACCAGGTTCGTAGCTGTAAATAAACCGGATCGCCTGCATCGCGGCGCTGAGCTCTGAGAGGGACGCATGGCTGTTTGTCATGCGGGATTCGTTGAGATACTCAAGACCCTCACGCCCCTGCAGCAGCATCAACCCGCCCATCAGCCCTTCTGTACCGAAACGAAATTCACTGTCAGACCTGGGTTCTCCGATGGTGTCCCGAAGGAACTCAACATCTTCCGCAGTCCCACAAAGCCCCAGCATCATGCCGTAAAGACCGAGCCGTTCGGGGCTCATTTGATCATCAGCAATCCAGGCTTTCAGGTCATCAGATGACAGCAGGCTGCGGACCGCTTTGACGTCTTCATAGTCAGACCGAGCGAATTCTGCCCACGCATCTCCGGCGATCTCGGCATCGTTCGATTCCAGAAATCTGACGTAGTAAGGCAGCCGCAGTGAGGCCGGGATCTGGCCATCAGGAGCGTTCAGAATGTAAAGGGCGGTTGCTTGAGAAACGGCAGAGGGAGCTTCCCATTCGATCAGCTCTGTCTGCAGTCGATGGTCCGGCGAAGATTCATTCAGCAACAAATGGAAAATGCTTTCATTAGCTGTCGTGTTCAGTTCGGTTGATGCAGATACGGTTTGGACGTCGCCACCATTCAGCGGTCCTCCTCCGGCATTGACGACTGCCGTTTTCGGGGATTCGATATCGTCGTCACCAGACTGAAACGTAAATCTGTTATCGCTCGAAGCTGGTCGAATTCGATGGCCCACCAGGATGAACAAATCGCCCGGAATTCCGGTGACGAATTCTTTCATGAGAAGTATTGAACCAGCGACAGACAGATCATGATTGGCTGGAACGTCCGAATGAACCCGGGATTGCAGGGCCAAGGCGTCGGGGGATGACTTCAGAGACAGCGGGGCACGAGACAGCGGGGCACGAGACAGCTGAAGCACTCGTTTCTGTTCGACAGCCGGGCGGCGAACATGAAGCACTCGGAAAGTCGTTTCCGGAGTACTCTTGTCCTGAAAGGTTTCAACCTGCACGAGCTGCGCCAGAATCACAATGTCGGCATCACTGATTGACTGCGACCATGTTCTGGGCGGCGTCAAACAGAACGGGCAGGACACTACCTCTGGAAGATTCATTGCCGAAATAAGCGTCGTCAGGATCAACGGTGCAACAATACGCTGGCGTGGTTCGGGATACGTCGTTGAACGAGTGTGTGCCATCGATTCCATTCCAGGCAGGTTTCACCAGAGACAGATGCGCAACCGAATCCAATTTCAACCCCGTGGGTTGCGACTCGGCAGTTTATCGCCATGGAGGCCCCTGCGTTAAGTGCAGTTCTGCCGACCGCTGTGACGTAGTCGCCCGAAATCTGTCGTGAGGCTGTGGAACCCGCCAGAATTTCCCCGAATCGAAGGGGGCGTGCGGTGCGGCCAAAAACAACTCCTATGCAAAGCCGGAATCGGCTAGATTGCTTTGCATCAGAGTCCGTGAGCAGCAAACAGGAAGAAATCAGAACAATGAGTCCTCCATCGCCCAGAGTTGTGTTTCATGCAAGTCTCGACCGCTGTGCTGCAAATGACGGGTTCATTGATCGTTTCTACCAACTGTTCATGGATTCGTCAGCGACGATTCGATTCCGTTTTCGGAACACGGATTTCGAACACCAGAAGAAAATGTTGCTGCGCTCTCTTCAGTTATCCGCGGCGGCGACGGATGGGGAGCCGGACGGGCTTCGGGAGCTGAACGAACGTGCTGCAAGTCACGACCGAGTCCATCTGAATATCGGCCCGGAACTTTACGATCTCTGGCTGGATGCCATTCTGCAGGCAGCGTCTGAATTCGATCCGGATTGGAATGACGACATTAGAGCGGCCTGGCAAAGAATTCTGGGATTTGTCATCAGGCATATGACGAGCCGCTATTAGCTCAGAATGATTTCCGGCAGATACTTCGGTGTGCGTGCATGCTTGAAAATGTAAGTCGGACCGCGACGAGCCAACGTAAGCTGGACAATATTCACTATCTCTGAAATGGGCGTGGGCTAATCGACATACAGAAACTCATTGGAATTCAACAGCACTCGACAAAAAGCCGGCAGTCCGTAGCTGGAAATAAAGTCTGCAAACTGCTGCTTTTCGCCGGCAGTTGTCGGTCGCAACCAGGTGCGATTCACGGCTTCTTCGGCCTGAGCGTCGGGATCCGAAAACTGAATTGCAATGTCCCGGGCCATACACTCGCTGAAGTGCAGAACGAAAGAGTTGTTGTACACTGCCAACGCCTGCAGTGACGAAGTGGAATTGCCGCGTGAAGGTGCTAAAAGGCCAAGGTCCGGGAAGTCCAGCGCTTCCATAAATGGGTCCGCAATGCCTCGCCACACGTATCGGTAGATACTGCGACGGGCGGCTCCGGGCGCTGTCCAGTCAAAATCAGAATAACGAAGCGTGGGCGTTGCCTGCGGTCCCGGGCTCTGACTGAAATGCTGCACCGAGGGGCCGAACATTTTCAGGTCCAGCGAACCGGACACTTTCAGGACGGCATCTTTGTACTGATCCGCGTCCAGACGTGTGCGATGATGTCGCCAGATCAGCCGATTATCACTGTCTCTGTCGATTGCAGCCATCGTCCCGACGGTTGCTGGTCGCGCCCGGACAGAAGAGTCGCGACACCATGCATCACTCGTCAGAATCAGACGGTGGAGTTGCTTCAGAGAACCCTTCGCGTCGTCGCGAAACCAGATGGCCAGCCAGTCCAGTAATTCCGGGTGAGTTGGAATGCCTCCCATTCGCCCAAAATCGCTGGGGGTATCACAAATCCCCGCACCAAAATGGTAGTGCCAGACACGATTGGTAATGCTGCGCCAGGTCAGGACATTTTCCGGATGGGCGATCCAGTCGGCGAGTGCTGCTCTGCGTAACGATTCGTTGCCGGATTTGACAGATTCAAACCGGGCTGGCAGAGACGTCAAGGCGGAGAGACTACCGGGAGACACTTCTTTGTCCGGTTTGTTGATGTCACCTCTGCGCAATATGTGTACTGGCTTGGGGGTAGGTATTCGACCATCCTGAAACGTGCCATTTCCGGCAGGAATCCGCACAGACTGACCGATCGCGTATACCTGACTCGGACGCGGAAGGGCATTGAGCTTTGATTGCGTCAGCCCATCGACAATGAACGCGCTCAGATTCAGATGCTGCTCCTCGTTTCGTTGCTCAGCAGGCATCCGCGTCAGCGATTTGATCTCCTCCGGTATGGCCATCACCTGATCAGCCGGTGCATCCGTCGTCGAGATTCTAAATGCGCCAATCAGGTGCGATCCTCCGTGCAATTGACGCAGAGTCACTGTCAGGACACTGTCGGGAGCAAGGGTAATCGGAGCAGTGAATTCGAAGACGGCATGATGCGGCATGCCGACATTTGGATAGATTCCCCAAGCGGTCTTATTGTCCCCATCGATTGCTCGATGAATGCCCCAGCCTTCCTGATTGAAGTCCGCAGTTGCCTTCGCAAGTTCAATGCGGCGTCCTTCGGGCGCTCCGGGGGAAAACAAATGCACTGAGATCTCGGACAAGTGAAGATTGCCGTTGTGACAACGCCCAGGTCCGTTCATCGGAAGCGAACTATCGGGATAAACATCGAGGCGGATTGCCGTAAAACTTGTCAGATCCGAAGTACCGGAAATGGTATAGGTATCGACGTCAGGCGCTTCACCAGAAGCAAGCACCACCTGGGAAGTCGAATCCCGGGACCGCCGTGTCAACGTCGCACCGTCGGAAGAAACGAATGTTGTCAACCGCAGCGGATGCCAATCGACCCCGCGCCGATGTTCCTCGATCCACTCAGCAACCTCAGCCTGCACCGACGGCAGCAAGAGCACCTTCGGGTCTTTGGCTTGCGCAGCGGACAGCAGTTTATTGAGACGAACTCTCTCGCGAGCCGTTTGCTGATCGGTATCGTACGCGATGTCTCCTTTCAGTACGCCTGAAAACACAGCCTGCAGTGAGTAGTAGTCTTCCTGCGAAATGGGATCAAACTTGTGCGCGTGGCAACGGGCACAGTTGGCCGTTGTGCTTGTAAAGGCGGCCATTGTCTGAGTCACCATATCATCGCGATCCAGATAGTCGAACGTCACCGGTCCGGTGCTGTAGGTACTCAAGTCAAATGTGCCGGCACTGATGAACCCGAGTGCTGGCAGCAGATGGGTGGATTCCGGTTCGAATGCGTCCACGGCCAGTTGTTCGCGGATAAAACGGTCCCAGGACTTGTCGTCATTGAAAGACCGAATCACATAATCCCGATACGGCCATGCGTTGTCCCTGCCGATATCGTGTTCGTATCCGTGTGATTCGGCGAAGTGAATCGTATCGAACCAGTGTCGAGCCCATCGCTCGCCATAACGAGGTGACTGCAGCAGCCGATCGACAACTCGCTCCCAGGCGTCCGAGCTCATGTCGAGAACAAAGTTATTGACGTCTTCAAATGTCGGTGGCAAACCAGTCAGATCAAAATAAGCCCTGCGGATCAGGGTACGCCGGTCGGCCAGGGGAACGGGATCCAGACCATCGGCCGACAGTCGCTGTTCCACAAACGCATCAATCGGGTTGCTGGACTTGCTTGCAGAAGCCGGGAGTTCAGGACGAATGAGCGGATTCAGCGACCACCATTCCTGCAGCTTTGTGTCATTACCTGGTTTCGCGATCCGATCGTCAAATGCACCTTTCAGAATCCAATCCTGAAGGATGGCGATTTCATCTTCCGGCAGCTTTTGTTCCGGCATCCGCAAATTGGGGTCCGTATGCCGAACGGCTTTCATGATCAGGCTGCTGTCAGGCGATCCGGGCACAATGGCAGGCCCCCGGCTGCCACCCTGCTCCCAGCCGCTCTTCCAGTCGAGGGCCAGTCCCCCTTCAATACTGCCACTCGAATGTGAATGGCATTCGAAGCATCGCTTCTGCAGAATCGGGAGGACCAGAACGCGAAACGTGTTCTCATCCGCTGAACTAACTTCAGCGCAGCAAGCCGTCAACAGCCATAGAAATAAAAGGGTCCAACGCATCTGCACGTGCCTTCGGCGGGTTGGAATGTCCGGAAGAGACCGGAGAAGGCATTGGTGAACCGCTGTGGAAGTACGGATGCAACGCGTCTCCTGAGGAAAGATTACCGGCAATATGCGGGGATCACAAACCCGGGCAGGAAACGAAAGCAGGCACGAGGAACAACATGTGTCCCTGTGCCTGGTTGTTTTGCGTCTGGTTGTTTTGCGTCTGGCCGTCTTGCGTCTGGCCGTCTTGCGTCTGGTTGCTCGTGTGACCGCAGGATGGAAGCCAGCAGTCTCACGGCTTTTCGCACGGAGCAGTCGGCCCTTGAAGACAACTACTGGTTTGTGAGCTGCCTTTGTTCAAGTTCGTACTTTCGAGCCGCCTCTACCTGATTCGTGAGTGGAAACTCGGCTCCGGCCGGGAAGTAGGCCACGTCGTCTTCCAGGTAGTTCGGAGACGGCAGTGTTTGTCCGCCGATTGTGGTTTGGCAACCGGTGAGCAATACGCTTGAGCTCAGAGCAGCCATCATTGACAACAGAATTCCGGTTCGAGCTGATTTTGTCTTCACGGATGCAAACCTTGACTCAACAGTGAATTGTCACGGGCGTCTGACGGCAATGCGACTCGATGCCATTCGGCGACTCCAGCGTCGCGTACGACCACGGTATTCATCGGCACGCAATCTCGTTAAATTGCGTGCATTCAGAATCATCCTCAAACCTTTCGCAGCTTTACTTCCCCGAAAGCCATTGAGGCGGCAGTTTTTGCAGGAGCGCCGATTGTGAAAATCGCATGTGTGCAGGTGGATGTTGAATTCGGAGATGTTGCGGCAAATCTGTCGCAGCTGGAGAGCTTGCTGCGAAACGAAGTAGAAGCGGGAACGGAGCTTACGATTTTCCCGGAATGCTTCTCCACGGGGTATTGCTTTGATTCGCTGGACGAGGCTCGAGGTTTGGCGGAACCGATCCCCGGCCCAACAACTGCGCAAGTCGCAGAGTTGTGTCAGGAATTGCGAACGGCCGTTGTTTTCGGGTTGCTCGAATCCGACGGAGACCGCGTTTTCAATACTGCCGTGCTGATTGGCCCCAAAGGGATTGTGGGCAGCTATCGAAAAGTGCATTTACCCTTTCTTGGAGTGGATCGATTCACAACCCCCGGAGATCGCCCGTTTGATGTGTTCGAGTACAACGGGGTTCGAATCGGAATGCTTATCTGCTACGACGGAGGTTTCCCGGAAGCCTCGCGGGTCCTTGCACTAAAGGGGGCCGATCTGATCGTGTTACCCACGAACTGGCCGCCGGGCGGCGAGTATATGTCACAATTTTCGATTAATTGCCGCGCCATGGAGAACGGGGTCTACTTTGCTGCAGCGAATCGAATTGGCAAAGAAAGGGGATTTCGGTTCATCGGCAAGAGCCGAATCTGTAATCCGCATGGTGCCACACTGGAAGTTCTTGAGAATGACTCTCCGGGTGTCATTCGAACGAGTGTTGATGTCGGTCTGGCCCGCACAAAACGAATTGTACGGATCCCGGACAAGCATGTTATCGATCGGATGGCGGACCGCCGACCTGAATTCTATTCGACGATTACTGCCCCGCACGGCTTGACACCGCCGGGACGTTAACAAGCTAAAGTCGCCTTGCCATCGCCTCCGCAACGACTGCCGGGCCTGTCTCCTGAAAATACTCGAGCAGGTCATACACCAGGTCTTCTTCCAGCTCTCTGGCATTTGGGCTGGAAAGGATCCTGGCTTTCAGTTCCTTCCCCTGCATCGCAAGACTTGCTGCGTCTGCCGCGGCGTCCTGACTTCCCTCCCGCCGCAGAACATCGGCCAGCAACAGACGAATGCTCCAATCCCATGGATGAATTCGAAGTCCCTCCTCGTATGCTTCACGTGACTCCTTTAATCGGCCCTGACTCTGCATCAACCACCCCCTGAAACGCCAGAAGCGGCTGTCTTCAGCGGCCTCCGGAGGGGCATTCTGGAGTAGTCGCGTCACTTGCTCTGTGTCGCCGGCAAACACGGCCTGGTCGAGAGTCAGGGCTAAGGGTTCCAGGGCATCCGGATATTTTGTGAGGCAGTTCTTCACCAGCGACTGATCTCCGGGTGAAACTGTGGAGGTGCCGAACGTAGGCAACAGCTTATCCGCGGTCTGTTTCGCTGCGAAAATGGCCTGCGCAACCTCAAGACTGGCGTCATCGGGATAGGCCAGACGCCATCGCGTGCTCATCGTGAGCCCATCAGAGAAGTTCAGGTCGTTCAGCAGGAACAGATATGTGTATGCCTCGGGAGGCTCACTTCCGACGCGAATTGCGTCAAGAATTGCTTCCTGCAGCTCTGGCCGCTGAAGCGTCATCGAATACCAGTAAATCAGACGTTGCCGTGGCACGGTTGCCCTCGGCTCCAGTTCCAGTAATTCCTCCCAGAGCGGCAGGGCATCGAGCGGGCGATTCAACTCCGAGAACAGCAGCTCAGCCCGAACATGCAGGACCTGAGTGTAGCCCTGAAACGAGGGAGAGACGGCGTTCAGGACTCTTAATGCCTCCTCCGATTTGCGGTTCTGGACAAGTGCCTCGGCCAGATACAATCGAGCCTCGTCACCGTTTTCCTCGAAATCCAGCCATGCTCGCGCTGCGGATTCCAGTGCTAACCAGTCCTCAGCGACTGTATGTTGCAAACAGTCCTGTCGATACTGTTCCGACTTCTCTTCGTGCGAACTGCGGAGGTAGGCAAATCCAGCCAACCCGAGGCAGGTGACGGTGGCGATTGCCAAAAACCCAACAATTGACTTCCTCAAGGTACGCCTCACGTCAAGAATCGCAACTAAATTGAATTAAGTATGATTGCCTGTCCACACTATTCTGACCTCAAATGGCTCCAATCCGGCGATTTGCGAACGACAATACCTTTGAGTTTCACGCAAATCTTCACTAACATGCCGAAAGGTTTCCTGTTTTTTAAGCACTTTTGACTATTTTGTAGGTAGGTTTGACGATGACAAAGCGTTGGCCAGCAGTTCTTTTGCTTGCATTGTTTGGCGTAATTGTTGGTTGTGGTGGCACGGATGATGGATCGCCGACGGACGGAGCTCCTCCAGCTCCCGAAGCTGGTTCGGCCGATTACGATTCCTACTCGAATGCTGGCCGGCAGGGACCTCCTGGCAGCGGGCACGGTGCGAATTAGTTTTCAAACGCGTTGTCAAACGCGTGTTTCTTGTCCTGTCTTGTTTTCGTTCGTTTCGAAGGGATTATGAAAGGGTTATTCTATGAAGCATAGAGCGAGTAAAAAACGTGGCTTTACGTTGATTGAGTTGCTGGTTGTGATCGCAATTATTGCTATTCTGATTGCGTTGCTGCTTCCAGCTGTTCAACAAGCACGTGAAGCGGCTCGTCGGACACAATGCAAGAACA
>JAGQQE010000518.1 GCA_020426345.1 Planctomycetaceae bacterium | reverse complement strand
TCACCTTTGCACGCGCAACGTCGATGATTCCCCCCAGTTGCGGTGATTTCACAGATACGCCACAGCACAAGAATCTCGAAGTTTTTCGGGCTTCGTCACACAGGTTGGGTTTCGTCAAACAGGTCGGGTTTCGACAGACAGGTCGGGTTTCGTTAAACAGATGATAGGGAGTCGTCGGTGTGCAACCTCCGGGACAGTCACGAACAGGACGGCGAGGCAGTCCGTGACGCTCGGCAGTCTGAAGACGAACGTGCAGAGTTGTCGGTTCACGTTCTTAGATGGCCATCATTTTGCGTTGTGGCCTTAATCCGGGCCTACCAGAGACTGTTAAGTCCATTGCTGGGTAAAAGGTGTCGTTTTCAACCGACGTGCAGCCAATATGGCATTCTTGCCGTTGAAAAATATGGCTGCATCCCGGGCCTCTGGAAGACGATCTGCCGCATCAGCCGCTGTCATCCCTGGAATCAGGGAGGCTACGACCCTCCGTGAAGTCTCCTTGCTAACGATGCAGATACCCGATGGATTTCATTCAACGGGAACGATTTGCATTCAGGCAGCCGCTACGGCGACGCGGGCCACTATTTGCCTTTGCGCATCTGCTTGCTGGCCTGGGTCAGAAAATTGCGTTCCTTCGCCGTTAAACTGGCCTCACCCTGTTCACTGATTTTCTTCAGCAGTTCATCGACCTTGTCTGCGACGTCCACTTCCGGTTGGGTCCCCGGGCTGAAGACACGAAGATTTGTTTTCGGCTTTCGACGCTGCTGCAACCGTCCGGCAAATCGATCCCACCAGCTGCTCAGGTGCATGTGCCAGCGGAAGTAAAGATAGCCAAACAGCAGGCCACCCACATGAGCCGAGTGGGCGATTGTGGATCCGCCTGAGCCACCGGTGAGCTGATCAATCATTGGATAGACATCGAATGCCACAAATGCGGCCAGCAGCCAGCGAGCTTCTACGGGGACGATTCCCATCAATAACAGGGTCTGCCTGGGGTTATACATCACAAAGAGCATGAAAACGGCGAGCACAGCGCCGGACGCACCGACAACGTGAACGTTGGTGTTCATGAAAGAGTAGAAGGCGATGGAGCACAGCCCCGCAAAGATCGCAGACGTCAGGTAAAACCAAAGGAACTCGCGATCTCCCAAACGATCCACGACCCACTGACCAAGGGAATACAGGGCCAGCATGTTCAAAACAATGTGTGTGATCTTTCCTTCGTCGTGACAGAAAGCGTACGTGAGCACACGCCAGATTTGCCCCTGCTGAAATATTGAAGACGGAGAGGCTTCGAGAAAACTCTGAATCAGAGAAGTCCCGCCCGGTCGCCCGGTCATCAGCTGAAGGAAGTAAACCGCGACGGTGACAATGATGACTTTTGTCAACATTGACATCTGCGATCGGCGACGAGGCTGGTGTTCCCAACCGTCGTATCCTTCATCATCTCGAACGTAATCGCGGTTTTCCAATCCCATTCGAATTATCCAGCTTCCGGCTCTTTATGTGTGCAGGGCATGTTTCATGTTCAGGTTGTCGACAAAGATTCTGGTCCATCGTCGTAGCAAATGTCGCCGGTATGCCATTGCTATTGAATTGCGGACCGGTTTGTTTTCAACAGACGTTCAATGAATCGATTGCCCGAGGTTTGTCCACAGTCTAGGTCACACGGTGAAAAACGTCGATGTGATTTGATTCCGATCCGCGACGCGCCCGCGGAATTTGCATAATCGCCGGAATCAATAGTAAAATTGCGGGGTATCCCGACTTACGCATTCACGGGATCGCCGTGTGCTGAGTCCACAAATTCCGACTGGACAAATGAAGAGTTCTGGCCTGTTGAGCGAACCCTGTGTGCAGAATCGGCGTCCGCCCGACGGGGCCTGCAGCAACCGGATCAATCCGATTGGTCCTCGGCAGGGCCAGCAGAGAAATCGCACACGAACACGGCGTAGTCCATGAATCCACTTCTGACAGTATAGACATGCAGAGATGGTTGCGTGGCCGGGCGTTCCGAGTCGTCTGACAGAGCGTGCTCGATCAGCTTCCTGTATCCATCCGCAGCACGGATACAGGCCCCGAGATCCAGGCGATGCGCGACGTGCCCGACGATGTTCCACCAGGGGGCAGGAATGTCCTCCCAGACGACCAGCCTTCCGCTCGGTTTGATGACTCGAATGGCTTCCTTTAGTACCGCAACAGCATCGTCATCTGTCAGATGATGAATCACGCCGGAAATGAATGCGGCGTCAAAGTCATCACCTTTGAATGTCAGCTGACGGGCGTCGCCCGTTTCGAACCGATGCTCCGGAAACTTACTCCGCGCAGCGTTTGTGTAGACAGGGGAAATGTCGATTCCAACGTACTGATTCGCTGGAAAGTGCGCCGCGTACAAACCCGTTCCGCAACCAATATCCAGCACTTTCCAGGCGACATCGCGACCTGTTGAACTCAAATGCGATTTAATAATTTGTCGATGCTGAACAAACCCTCCTTCCAGCACCCACCTGAGTGAATCGAATAGTGCAGGACGGCCAGCTAGCCAGCTGACAATGGACTTGATTGCATTCATGACAACAGCACTGCAAAGAAAGCGAATGCTCCGGTAAAAAATGCCAGCGCCAGTCCCAGTAAAGGCAACACTCGCGGTTCACGACGAAGGCCATAAAACAGACAGACAAACAGCGCTATCAGTGTCAGAGCTGTGCTGAGTCCCATGGCGACGACAATAGCCCAGGCCAACGGGTCGGAAGAGGATATTGTTTCGGCCCGACCGGTCTTCACGGTAAACTGCACGAGTGCAATCCACACCCCGTGCCCTGCCAGTTGTAAAAGGCTCAGCACAAATCCTACCAGTCCCGGGCGATTCTCTTTCTGCAGCTTCTGAAGCAGCTCTCGAATATTGGCCGGATCTTCAGATGCCTCCATTGCTGACTGTGTGTCTGTCGAGGGTTTTCCTGTCGACAATGCGCCAATTGACGCAAACCCTTTCAAAGGCCTGGCAGTTTTCTTCGAACGTGTTTTCTTTCTTCGACTCACCTTCAGGCTACTCCGATCCGCCAACTTCTTTCATCTCCAGCTGCTTCATCTTGCGATACAGATTTGATCGATGAAGCCCAAGCAGTCTTGCTGCGTCTGTCATATTATCTTTTACCTGGTGAATACTTCGGCGAATGAAGTCTCGTTGAAATTCACGTGTTGCCGCTTCCAGTCCCAGATCCAGAGACAACTGCGAAGCGTTGTTAGTTTCGGGACTCAAGATGAATGCCACGTCGTCGGCTTCAACTCGATCCCCCTGTGTCAGAAAGGCCAATCGCTCCATCAGATTCCGAAGCTCTCTGATGTTCCCGGGCCAGGCGTGGGACTGGAGTCGGCGGCGAGCCTCGGAGGAAAGTATTAAGTGAGGTCTTCTTGCCTGAGAAGAGAATCGTTTCATGAAGAATTCCGCCAGTGGAAGAATGTCCTCCGGACGCTCTCGCAGTGGTGGCAGGTCCAGCGTTACGACGCTCAGTCGGTAATACAGGTCTTCGCGGAATTTACGAGCCCTGACCGCTTCACTTAAATTTGCAT
>JAGQQE010000517.1 GCA_020426345.1 Planctomycetaceae bacterium | reverse complement strand
TGTAAATAAGCTTTGAGTGAATCCAGATCGCCCGTCACCACTGCAGCCGACACGTCGATATCGACAGCACCACGTTGTTCGGCGGGCTCCCCAACGTCCGCATTATCCGTCACCATCTCGGCCGATTCTGACGCAGGTTGTGATCGCACGTAGCTTGAAACCACCCACATCAATGGAATGATCGTCAACATCGCCAGCACCATCGGCAGAAAAATGCGTTTGAAGCGATGGACCAGTAGTGCTCTTAGTCCTCGTTTCTTCCACAGCATCGCCGTGAAGAATCCGCTGACCAGAAAGAACAGCGGCATTCTCCATCCATGAATCGACGCCAGCAGAATTGCGTAAAGCCCGCTGGGCTGAGAGTCTTGAACGCCCCAGATCACACCCATTCCAGGAATGAACGACATCGTGCTGTGCAGAACAATTCCCAGCAACATTGCGAATCCCCGCAACGCGTCGAGATCGTGTCGCCGAGCTGATACCGAACTGCTCATCAATTACCTTCCTTCGACGAAAGGGCTCTGTTGAGCCCTAAACTTAAGGGTGAAGAAGAATCGCGTGTCCGGCGGCGCCACTTCCCAGGTGTGCGTGGCTACCGTCACGGCATGACCGTCCTTGCATGCAGTTAAGGCCTGAGTTGTTTGCTTGGCGTTTTGCTTGGTCACCCATGTTGCAACGAACTCTACTGCCGGAGTCCCATCCGGCAGTTTGGTTTCGCTTTTATTGACGAGTTCCGCCGTGCCATTGCCGGCCTGTTTGAGTACTTCGACGTAGCTCCGAGCAGCTCGTTCGGGATCTTCAGATTGGCTGACGCTGATCGAAAGCGTGTTGAAAGCCTTTTTGGCATGGAACACATTGCCACCAGACGCATTCCCACGGGCAAATTCTCCAGGGATCTGGATGGTGAACGCTGGTTTGCCGCGATACTCGAAGAGGTAAGGCTGTCGTAGTGCCGCGAGTTGAGCTTTACTTTGCTCTGGCGTTAGACGAACCGGTCGAGGCGCGTCTTTCCGCAAAGCGTGTTCAACTGAGGTCTTATAAACCCACGCTGTGTTATGGGATGGTCCGTGGTCAGCGACAAAGCCACCGAAGTAGATCACCTTCCCTTTTTCAGACTCAAACGGGGAGACTTCATAGGTTCGAACCGACTGCAACGGATTCTTCTCAACGGTGGTCGGGCCGTTCACTTCGTTCAACCAGTATTGAGCGTTCTTGTCGCGGATCGCATACATCGCGCCGGCATAAAAGCCCCCGCGGTCATTGCCTTGCCAACAAGAAAACTGACGACCACCGACCCAGCATTCGAACCCCATCAGATAGGCGGGTTCTTTGGTTGTTGGATGCAATACCGGCAGAATCTGGTTGTATCCTGCCAGCGCGTAGTAGACGGGATTGCCGGAGAGGTATTCGCTCATCAAGTCCGCGACGCACTCTTCCTTAGTGTGCAAATACTTGCCGGTTTCATCCTGATCGAGTCGGACGACACAACTTCGAGACTTAGAGTCAGGCGCCCACACAAACAACAGTGATTCACTCTGTCCCTCGGGATTTGGGATGACCGACAGTCCGCGAACGCCGCCTACCGGCGAAGCGACATTGCCTTTCGATTCCGGGCCTTTCGATAACTGACTCGCATCGAAGATCATCGAATGAGTTGGCGAGGGACCGTCATTCCTTCGATAGATCTTTGTTCCGCTGGAATAAACGAGCGAATCATTGGCCTCGACGATTGCCAGCGAGCGTTTTTCCAATCGCCCGGTCTCAGGATTTTCATCCCACCGAATTTTTCCCGGCACATCAGCATCGTAGACGCCGGTGAAAATCCCGAGCAGGCCGACGGGCAGGAATAGGCGGTCCACGCCGGTGACCCGGTCTCGATAAACCGTCATGCAACGAGTCGAGTTGTTCTCGCCGCCTTCACCAGTGCCCCTGATTAAGACGGTTTTCTCCCATGTCCCTGCGGCGTCATCACGAACAAAGACATTAATGTCGGCGCCGGTAGCATTCGGAGAGTACGCGGTGGCGATCAGCAGGGTGACGGGCCTCTCAAGACTGTTGCCTGCACCGTCCGTCCCAAAGGTGACTGACTTAAGATTCTCCGCACGCAGATTGTTGGGTCCTAACTCAAGGTCAACTTCCCATTTCCCATTCGGGCCGTCGAGCCTGAGAATCTGGGACCAGGGCGTTTTCGGATCCTTGCCGCCGTACCAGATGTTGCTCGGGTCCATCCAATAGCTATTGGCGGCATAGAGTTTGCCTTTGTGGCCTTCCAGGTGAAGGATCTCAGACCCGCCGGCATAGTGCCCACGAGCATCCACATATCCCGCTTTGTAGGATTGCGTCCATTCGGGCTCGGCAATCATGCGTGGCTTCTGATTCCCTCTGCCAAGCGCTTTCAGGTCTGGTTCGTTGAAAGCTGCTTTGTGCGGATAGTCTCCGCCCACGATTCGTCCTGGTGCGCTACCGGCGGGAGGTATGATCCACTCGCAGCCGGGCGTGTTTTCGGGACCATTCTTCCACGCCGCCAGAAGTTCCTCGAAATCGTCTTTCAAGCTCCCGGGATTGTGCGGGGGCATGTGTTGGTTGGGGTCCCAATCGTTTCGCATGAACAGACTCATCGTGGTCATTCCGACGCGGTGACAGTCGAAACAAGCATTGCCTTCAATGTGAATCGTCCGCATGTCCCAGTTCTCTCCGCCGATGACGTAGTACGGCGAATCTTTGTCGAGTGCTGGTACAACGCTCTCATCTGTGCCGGGGATTTTCGCGGCATTGATAAAGTCATTGGTAATGAACGGATCGGCCTGATGGCACTCCACGCACTGGACTCTTCCCGGGGTAACGAATGCACGATTAAACTCATCCGGATCGTCAATCCAGGGCATGACGCCTCGCATTCGCCAGGTCTTCTCATCGAGACTGATCCAGGGACGGAGATTGCTCCCGTTGCTTTCGAAGAACGCGGTAGCCCCCGTCTTCTTGTTGTACCCAATCATTTGCACCGAACCATCGATCTTCTCGAAGTCGACTGTCGAGTTTCGACCGAAACTTATCCAGATTACATCGGGCATTGACTTTCCCTCGGCCGTGCGACCCACATGGCGCTGTAACGTGGAGCCTGAAACGGTGGCCTTGCCCAGGTAGGTGCGGTTATCGCACGCCGTGCCCAGATTCCCATATGCACGCTTGCCATTGACGAACAGCGGAATCTCAACAGCCTTGTTCAAGTCAACTCGCGGTGGAACTCCAAGCTGAGGTTCGATTAGTTTGGCGTATTCATAAG
This sequence comes from Planctomycetaceae bacterium, assembly GCA_020426345.1. Taxonomy (GTDB): domain Bacteria; phylum Planctomycetota; class Planctomycetia; order Planctomycetales; family Planctomycetaceae; genus F1-80-MAGs062. The sequence goes on along the minus strand of JAGQQE010000517.1, from coordinate 289 downwards.
CGGTCGCGGGAAAGTTGTGTCCACTGTCATCACGCCCCCTTTTCTCTGCCCCTTTTCCGACAAGCTTCAACCACTCAATCACTTCCGCTTTGGTGGCCTTGCCTTGCTCGACTTTCCTGCGGATGTCAGCATTCGATTCAAGTGCCTCCTCGTAGACGCGATCCCAATCGATTATGTCTGAAACGGAATTCGCAGGTGACTGCTTTGAGGACTCGCCTTTTTGCTGCGCGTACAATTTGGCTTGGAGACATGAAGCCGCGGTCAGGAACACCACGAAGACGGCTATGAT
>JAGQQE010000516.1 GCA_020426345.1 Planctomycetaceae bacterium | reverse complement strand
AATGGCGGAAACCAATCCGCCGTCATCGCGCCGGATGGTGCGACGCTGGAAGAGATTGACACCATCCAGCTTCATCCCCGCCAGTAACCAGCTTCGCCCTCATCCATAAGTTCCGGCGACGTGTCGAATCTCGTCCATACAAGTTGCGTGAATACGAGCGTCTGTCAAGTACACCCCACGGACCGATGGCGTTCCTGCATCTGCCGGGTTTGATGGTGATTCGCAGAATTTCTGGTCGTTTGTGAGACCTGTTGAGCGTACAGGCATCCGAACGGAAACGCGACCCGGGGAACCTGCCTGGTATTCGGAGCTGCATGTTCAACCCGGCAGAATGCAGGTGTCATAAGTGACGCTTGCCCGCACTCGAACATTCAGTTCGAAGTCGTCCAGGCGTGATCTCATCCGGCCCTCAGAACGTCCCTTCCGGCAGATTTTGCGGATTCACTTTAAGGGAAAACTCCTTTCCGGGATGCAAATGGCCAATGATGCCTGGCACCGAAAGGTTGATGTTGACCTGAATTGCCATTTTCCAAAGAATCCGCAACTTCTCCTCAAGTCCCTGCCATTCTTCCATCCTGTCTTGATGGCAATGGACGCTCATTCCACTTCCAATCTCATCCAGCTGTAAGCTGCCTGCCTCTATCTTCCTCTCAACGACTGAAGGTGTCCCCGTGAAATCCCTTCAATTGTCTGCCATCGCAGCCATTGCGCTTCAACTGGTGATGACATCAGCCTTCGGACAGTCCGAACCGCTTCGTGATCAAACGCCGTCCATCTTCCATACCACGTCTGATTCGTTGGCGAGGCTGACATCCGCCGGATCTGTCTTTGGAATCCGTAAGGACCCTGGAACGATCTTCCGCGCTCAGTCACCCGATCCGGGGGGTGTTCCGACTCCGGTCATGCCTGGTCAGATGTACGGCACTTCCCCGTTGGTTGTTCCGCCCATGACTGCCGACGGTATGCCAGTTGATCCGGGCGTCACCACATGGAATGCGTTCTCACCACCGATTACTTCGGACCCGTTTCTACAGCCGAATGGCGGGATCGGTCCGTATGGCCAACCGTCTCCATATGGCCAGCCCTCGCCATATGCTCCCTACACTCCATACGGTGCTCAACCTCAGGCAGGTCCGACCCAGGGTTTGACCACGTATGGCGCCAATGGACCAAGACCATATCGTTACGGTTGGAAAAATGCCCTTGATGTTTCCTGGATACCCAGCGGAACCGTCCAGTCCGGGCCTGGTGGTGCAACCGGCAGCATGGACATTTTTGGCGTTGACTATCGTCTTGGATACACGACCCCCTTTATCGAAGGATGGATGCTGAACTGGACGAACCAGTTCGGGTATCGCAACTGGAACGGTCCAGGTGGCAGCATTGGCATGCCGACGGATCTGTTTCGGTTTGGTGTCGACCTTGAACTCGAAACGCCACAAGCCGGTCCCTACAGCATCAGTCTTGGAATCACTCCTTCCTACAACACCGACTTTGATGGATCGGGAAGTGATGCGTTTCAGCTGGATGGTCGCGGCATCATGCTGTTCCAGATGGATCAGTACTGGACCGTCGGTATTGGTGCGATGTATCTGGATCGCGTGAAAGGGCGTGTCATTCCGTATGCCGGCTTGATTTACCGGGACGACTACTGGGAATGGCAGTTGATGTATCCTGAAGCTCGTATCAGTCTGTTTCTTGGTAACGAAACTTTGTGGTCAAAGTGGCTTTACGTTCGAGGCGAATATCACATCGAAGGTTACGGCATTCAGGATACGTTTGCCGCAGTGACGCGAAACGATCAGATCGAAATCGAAGACTACCGCATCCTGATCGGGCTGAACATGGAGTCGGCGTGGTACAGCTGGTTTTTCGAAGGTGGATGGGCGTTTGATCGAAGTGTGAACTTTGGGAATGCATCCATTCCGGATTTCGATCTTGGTACCGCATTCATCGGACAAATCGGACTGCGTTATTAACCATACGGATTTGTCGAGATCCTGAAAGTCTTGTCGTTATGACTGCTCCTGTTTCGGTGATTCTGGCTGCTGGCAAAAGTACGCGAATGAAGTCGGAAGTGCCCAAGGTACTTCATCGTGTCTGTGGTCGGATGATGATCGACTATGTTCTGGATGCCGCGCGAGCCGCCGGTGTAGCAAAGCATATTGTCGTGGTCGGGCACAAAGCCGATATGGTTAGAGATGCCCTGTCGCATCATGAAGATGTCGAATTTGCCGAACAGGTTGAGCAAAAAGGCACGGGCCACGCAGTGATGATGTGCGAATCACAACTCAGGAATCATCAGGGCTCGGTCCTGATTCTTGCTGGTGATACGCCCTTGTTGAAGGGGACATCGCTCAAAGCGCTGCTGGATGCTCAACAGCAAGCTGGCGCGGCCTGTGTGATTGGAACTGCCGATACAGCCGCCAATGATGGTTTGGGTCGGGTCGTGCGAAATGCGAGCGGCGAATTTGAATGTATCGTCGAACATAAAGATGCCACCGAGCTGCAACGACAGATCACAGAGATCAACACGGGCTGTTATGCATTCAGCACGCCACTCTTACTGGATTCACTTCATCAACTGAAGCCGAACAATGTTCAGGCAGAATACTATCTGACTGATTGCCCCGGAATTCTGATGAATGCCGGGCACAGGGTAACAGCCAGCTGCAGTCTGACGATCGAAGAGGCACTCGGCGTGAATACCCGCGCGCAGTTGTCCGAAGTTCGGTCCAGTATTCAACGCGAAATCCTGCATGACCTTATGGTTTCCGGGGTGACTATCGAGATGCCCGAGCAAACCAGCATCGAACATGGGGTGCTAATCGGACGAGACACCGTGATACGGCCATTTACCGTTATCGATTCCGGCACCGTGATTGGTCAGAACTGTTCTGTAGGACCACACGTATGGCTGAAGGCCGGAACAAATCTTCCGGACGAGACCATTCAGTCATAACCATTCGCATGCAGCACACGAGGGCCCCCAAAAAGAATTGGTCCATCCGGTTCTTGTGCGGGTTTGAATGTGATTCCTGCAGGCGGAGCAAGGCAGGCCAGGGAATTCGGATCTGGTGGGAATCCCGCCGAATATGTGACTTTGCCCCTGAACCAGGATCAACCTTGTGATGACTGGGCGGATATGGAACTCCTGTCTGCTTCACGTCTGCGAGAAGGGACTTCAGTCACGCCAATGCTCATAGATCCATCGGATTCGCAGCGCTGATGACGCGCGACAGCCGGAACTGAGGCGGAGGCCAACCAGCGTGAATCTGCCTTTCATCTTGCAAAGGTGCGGCAGGAGTTCCGTTGAGATCTCTCGTGGATGTCGAACTGAGATTCCATTTCAGGCATCGATCAGTACATGATATTGCAAGGGAGGTCCTGCGACTCCCAGCCGGGAAGTCCGTTGAATGCTCTGAGCTCGTGGCTGACACATTGATTTCGAAAGGAATCTCCTGCAGAAAATCCCGCGCTATACGAACTGAAATTCGAACACCTCAGTTGAATGCACATATGAATGGAAATGTACATGACGGAGAAGGCCTCGATGACAGACTCCCTGTCGTACCATCATATTCAGCGAGG
>JAGQQE010000515.1 GCA_020426345.1 Planctomycetaceae bacterium | reverse complement strand
TTGGTTCTCGAAGGACACACGAATAACCATGCCAGCAGGACAGCTTTAATGACGTTGTGGAAGCACATAACGCTGCTTTCATCAGTTTGAAACGCACAGCAAGCAATATTACCGGATTGGCGTTGCCCGGGGATTGAAGTGATTTGTGATCGAAATGATCGAAGTACGACAGGAATGTCGGTCGACTGTAGTCCGGGCCATGACGTGATGAAACCATCGATCTGTTTTTGACTCGATGTCAGGGAATTCCTTAACTGGCCGCCATGAGAACCGGATCGCTGTCCGCTGAAAAACCGGGACAGGCGCGCGGGACGACTGGAAACGGTCGTGTTTTAAGGTCTGCTTGAGCCCAGTCCCGTCTTTCAACAGTCTGTTAGGCCGCAAGGTACATCGATCAAGCGGCGGCCTTCATCAGGTGTTCCGGATGATCACTGGTATCGCAGGCCGCCCTGTATCCAGAGTGATGTCCTGTCTGCAACTCCCTGCGAAGCTCCGAAACGGAGCAAGCAACCCTACTGTTCGTTGCCTTTGCTGTCCCGTGTCGTTGCAGGTGGCAAGTCTGCCTGGGAATTTTGCTGCAACCAGGTTTTATGCAATCCGTGCAGCCGTTCGACCAATTCCGGATGCTGGTTCGCATGATTGGTGGTTTCTGCTGAATCTGTCGCCAGATTGGAAAGGAACAGTTTCCGATCCTCAATTGTCAGTGACTCATCCGGTGCGGATTGAACGTTTCCGATCAGTTTCCAGTCGCCCTGGCGAACTGCCCATTGTGCGTTTTTGCCGCCACCAACATACCAGTGTAAAACCGAATGCGGTGACGGTGCTGTGGATGAACGGATGACGGCCGTCAGACTTCTGCCATCGAGCGCCCTTTTCGGGAGTTCAACGCCGCATAACTCTGCCAGAGTTGGCATCCAGTCCACGGAATGAACCAGCTGGTGCCGCGTTTCACCCGCCGGGATTTTTGCCGGCCAGGAAATGATGCCCGGCAAACGCATGCCGCCTTCAAACAGACTGAACTTTTGACCGCGGAACGGACCAGCGCTGCCGCCGCCATAATGAGCACGTTCTTCTGTGGAGTGTCCGTTGTCAGATTGAAAAACAATTATGGTGTCCTCTTTCAGTCCCCGGGCTTCAAGGCACTGTATCAGTCGTCCGATTCGCTCATCACACGTCGACATAAAAGCAGCGTAAAGGTTTCGCGGATAGGGCAGATTCGCGTAATGCGTCAGCCACTTTTCGTCACCCTGGTAAGGGTAATGCGGCATGTTGATTGCAAAATACATGAAGAACGGTTGGTCCGTGTTCTCTTCGATGAATCGGCTTGCTTCATCGACCATGAGATCGCCAAAGAACTGCCCGTCGTGATAGACCTCTTTACCGTTGCGATAAAGATCATGTCGATTGGGTCCTGACCAGTAAAAGAAGTGGGAGTAGTTATCGATGCAGCCTCCCATATGTCCAAAGCTTTGGTCAAATCCCTGAGCTAACGGGCTGGTTTCCGGCGTGTAGCCAAGGTGCCATTTTCCAATGTGAGCTGTCCGATATCCCGCCGCACGAAACATCTCAGCCATTGTGATCTGTTCGGGAGGCAGCGCCGATTTGCCGCCCGGTTGTGACGAAGCATTTCCCGTCAGTCCCGCCCGAAGTGGAAATCGCCCTGTGAGCAATCCGGCACGTGATGGAGAACAGACCGGGGCCGCGGAATAGAACTGCGTGAATCGAATTCCACACGCAGCCAGAGAATCAATGGCCGGCGTCAGGACGTCAGTTGAACCGTAGCAGCCGACGTCTCCGATTCCCTGGTCGTCCGACATGATCACAATGACGTTGGGTTTGCCAGCGAATGTGGAACGGCAGGGAATTCCGGCCACGCAAAAAGCGGCTACGCTGATACCGAACAGAAGTCTTTGCACGATTTCAAACCTGTCGAAGAGTGTGGTAACTGGGTTCAGCCAACATGTTTCTGTGGGATCTTCTGGCCCACTGCACCTTGATTGGCCCACTGCCCGTGTCTGGCCCACTGCGCCGTGATTGGCCAACTGTAATCCATTTGAATCTGACCAGCTTCAATACGCTCATCCCAACAGATCAGATCTGGCGTTCGTTCGTCACCGACTATAACTCAGGCACATCTAAAATCTGTGGTTCGCTGATAATTTCCGTCAGAAACGCACTGTCTTTTTGCGCCGCAAATTGCCACATATCGAGATACATGCCGTCTTCTTTCATGGCAATGAATACATTCGTGATTTCCGATGTCCCGCTGATTCTGAAATCTACCGAACTACCCGGCACCATTCCAAACTCCTCATCGGCAATTTCCAGTGTCCCGTCCTTCTGTTTTCTGATTCGAAAACGCCATTGCGCATTCAGTGACAATTCTTGATTCGGTTCAAGGTGCGTCAAATCCTCGATCGGACTTGGCTTCTGAGGCGCGGGAAATACTGTCCCCGTGAATCCCAGACTGCGTACAGGCTGACTACCACTGAGGGATTCTATGAAGAAGGGTATGGGCTCCTGAAGTTCATGCTTCAGGTACCACAGTTTGTGATGGGTCATGTTTCTGAATGTCACCGCACCATGAAGGATGGCGTTCTCCTCAGTGATTTCCCACTCTAAGGATGAGACTGTGACAAGCAGTTTTCCTTCAGTCCACTGCGGACTTCGCCGCCGGATTTCCTGGTCAAGCGATCGCGGCTCGACGGAAATCGGTAGTTCCACGTCCGGGCGCCGCGTATCGCCGAAAGCACCCAGAGACCAACTTAGAAGAAGACCAGCCAGCGGCGTCCAGACGCCCAGTACAAATAACAGGGCCACAACAGTTGCCGTCAGACAGATGTCAAATGCTTTTCTCAAGGCCTGCTCCTTCCAGAATCGCTCAGTTGATGAACCCGTGACGGGATCCCATTGGAAAGTGCCGGCCCCGTACTGTTTGATTGCTGTCGGCCACCCTTGGAAACCTGACATCGTCCCTATCGGCCGCACATCGAACTCGAGAATTCGCAGCTTCGAATTGTGTCAGGCAGTCCACAGCAGCCTCCGTCATTTCAAACCCGTGCCCTGACGTCGTTTCAAACCCATTCCCTGAGAAGAAGTGCCAGTTGTGCCCCGATTCTTCGGTGTATCGTAGTGTGCATCGAACAGACCGTGGAAGATGTTGTTAAATACGACGTCGTCCTTCATGATGTCGCGAAGTGCATCGAACTTTGCTCGCTGGGCTGCTTCCCAACACGCGCCCGACTTATGCACCAGCACCCCATTGGGCATAGTACACGTGGGCCGCGTGGACTTCGAGACTGTAGACGAAGGTTTGGCCGGGGACGTTGTTTGTGGAGAAGGCGGGCAGTCCGGTGGGGTTCGCAGAGTTTCGTCGGGCATCAGTAAGTTGCTCGGACGAAATTCTGACCGTCTTCGCTCCAGAACGCATGATTGTCCGAGCTGCCGATCGATGAAAATACGCCTGCACTCTGGCGTGGCCATCGTTACCGCATTCCGGGGACGGCCGCGAGGCTCTCTGACTGCGGCGCCTGACTTGTGTCGAAACCACGCGATTGCGACGCTGAAGTCTTCCGTCTGTGATCCAGCCCGGAGGG
>JAGQQE010000514.1 GCA_020426345.1 Planctomycetaceae bacterium | reverse complement strand
TGTTCGCGTTAAAGGGGGATGCGTGCTCAGCAATAATGCAGCTCCGCCCAAAATTGCTTCTGCCAAAGCCTGATTCTCACGAAATCGCAATCGGCACGCTCATTGCTACCTGAGTCACGTAGCCGCGTCTGACAAGTCTCCGTGCTGTCAGTCCAGTGAATGGCGTCTGTAACGCAGGTAAGTTCGTGTCAAAAAGGCGATAGTCATGTCTCGATTCCGATCGTACGTATTTCCATTTCTGTGCAGTATCATCCTTGGTGTTTCTGCATATGACGTGTGGCTCACGGTCAAATTCAGCGAAATCATGCTGGAGGTCGAAGAGAATCCCATTGGTCTTTACCTCCTGCAGCTCAACCATGGCGATGTAGAACTTTTCCTTCGCGCGAAGATCGCGGGGACGGTGGTGGTCATGTCCGTTCTGCTCCTGATGCATAAGTGGCGCAGCAGAAAAACAATTCCCGTTACCGGATCCCTGGCTGTCTACCAGACCGGTCTGTTTACCTATCTGACGATGACGTAACTGCTGCCGGTTGCTTCCAAAGCGCTGTTCGAAGGAGTGACATGTCTGTAGACGGTCTTCCAGATCGTTCTGTGCTGAAGCAATTCCCGCGAACCTGACGGCAGTCGAGTTCCGATTCAGGCAGCAGGAATCTTCTAACCGATGGAGAATTACAAATGCGCCGTTTCAATCGACGCGGGTTTACACTGATCGAACTTCTGGTGGTGATTGCCATCATCGCCATATTGATTGCGTTGCTATTGCCTGCTGTGCAGCAGGCCCGCGAAGCAGCTCGTCGCACGCAGTGCAAGAATCAAATCAAGCAGCTTGCGCTGGCGTGTCACAATTACCACGACACCTACAGCATGTTTCCCATGTCGACGAACGTCGATGGTTCAATCACCAATGGCGACAAACCTGGTGTTGCCAGAAATCCTGGTGCGATGCTGAATTCTCGTGGCTGGATTGGCGTGCTGCCCTTCATTGAACAGTCTGCACTCTTCAAAAACATCAATCCTTCCGGGGCTGTTGGTTCCTATAACCGATCCGGCGCAGCAACTCTGGCTGGTACGATGGCAGACCCTTTTCTTAACGGAAATTCGCAGTATGTCAGCCGAGTGCTCACTGCATTTCTTTGCCCTTCTGATCCGGGGGACGTTGTCTATACAGGGGCCTCGGCCAATTATGTTATCAGTGCACAGGCGCAGCAGAATGGACACTATGCCCCTTTGATTAATTACGATTTCTCTGTCGAACGCTACCACGAGAACATGACGATGTGGGTGACACGAGCCACGCAGACTCGTCGTTTGTTTGGGCTGCAGTCAAACAGTCGCCTTCGTGACATTACGGACGGGACCAGCAATACGGTGATGCTGCTGGAAACAACGCGGCAGGTTAAAAACGGCATCAATCAGTCGTGGGGCCATTCGAAATGGGTTGGGAACGGTCTGGACCTTGCCGTCGCCGATCCCGGAGCTGCAAGCGCGCCGAACTTTCGCAAGATCAATTACTGGACCTGCTGTCCGTGGTGGAGCACTCCGAACACCAGCACGCACGCCAACGGTCAGCTGCGAGACTGGGGGACTGTCGGAAGTCTGCATACTGGCGGAACTCAGGTGGCGATGGGTGATGGATCCGTTCGCTTTCTGAGCGAAAACGCGGACGGAACGCTCTTGAATAACCTCGCCTTTATTTCCGACGGAAATATTACGTCAGGATTCTGAACATGTCAGCCGGGCTCCCAGGTCTGACCTGTGGCCGCGTTCCTCACCTGGAACGCGGCCCTCTTTTTAGGGGAAAGGCTTACGACGCTTGAACCGATTCATAGCGCTGTCATGCATCGGGATTTGACAGGGCCGGTTGTCCGAACCCACCACCACCCGGGGTCTGAATACGAAGAACGCTTCCGGATTCTGCAGACGCATGGAAAGACCCGCCAACGACCCGAAAGGAATCCTCGCCGGGACTCTGCAATTCGTTGATGCCGGTGGCTCCGGGCTGACCACCGAGCATACCATAGGGCGGATGCTGGAAACTCTGACACATCATTGAGATCTCAACCCGCCGAAGAAACTCCAGCTCACGAATTATACCGTCCCCGCCGGAGTTACGCCCAGGGCCGCCTGAACCCCTTCGAATACAAAACCTTCGCAGTCGTACCGGATACCGCTTTTCAAGTATCTCGGGATCAGTCAGACGCGTGTTGGTCATGTGCGTATGAACCGCATCGGCGCCGCTGGCGCTGGCCGTGGCTCCTGCACCTCCGCAAATGGTCTCGTAATAGCCAAATGTGGTGTCACCAAACGTCAGGTTATTCATCGTTCCCTGACTGGCTGCCGCAAGTTGCAGTGCTCCGAAGAGTGCATTCACAATACGCTGCGAAGTTTCAACATTCCCTCCAACAACGGCCGGAGTCGTGTCGGGTGATTCACCTTCCGCCGGGTTCAGTATCCCGTGGGGAATTATTAGTTCTACGGGGCGAAGGACTCCGGCATTGAGTGGCACATCCTCTGCGAGAAGGCAACGCAAAGTATAAAGTACCGCAGAAGTCGTAATGGCACGATTGGCATTGAGGTTGCCCGGATGGACGTCGCCCGAATCTGTAAAGTCGATGACTGCTTTCGCTCCATCTATCGTTATGGATACGCAAATCGGAGTTCCATCATCCAGTTCGTCACGAAAAGTGCGTTTGCAGTTACCCAGACTCAGGAATGCCTGCTGTACTTTTTGAGCCGTGACATCCTGAAGGTGGGCCATATAGTCAGCCACTTGTTGCAGCGAAGTTGTCTGGACGAGTTCCTTCAGTAATCTGACGCCACATTCGTTGGCGGCCACCTGGGCGGCCAGGTCAGCCAGATTGTCATGGACAGCGCGCGAGGGGAATTGTCCTGAAAGCAGCAGTTGTTGGAGTTGATCTTCACAGCTGACGCCGCGATCCACGAGTTTCCGACTGCGGATCAGGACGCCCTCCTCGGCAAGATTTGACGACATTGGTGGCATGCTGCCCGGCCGGATGCCTCCAATTTCGGCATGGTGAGCTCGATTCGCAGTAAAGAAGCACGGTGTTTGGGCGGCGTTGATGAAAACCGGTGTAATTACCGTGACATCCGGTAAATGCGAGCCGCCCCTGTAGGGATCGTTCGTAACGAAAACGTCCCCCGGCATCATGTTTGGATGATCCGTCATCACAGCGCGAACGGTTTCGCCCATAGCGCCTAAATGCACCGGAACATGGGGAGCATTCACAACCAGTTGACCTTTGTCATCGAACAATGCACAACTGTAATCGAGGCGTTCTCGTACGTTTGTGGAAGTGGCCGTACGGCGAAGCATCTCCCCCATCTGTTCTGCAATGGACGTGAACCGATTGCTGAAGAGTTCCAGGCGAACCAGATCAACCGGCTTTCGATGTCTCTCAGATTCCTGGCGGCACGCTTCCGCAGTCAGCTGCGTCTCCGACGACTGCAAACGCCCCGACACTGGCACTTTGCTTGCTAAAGGAACGGTGCTGGACGACGGAACGGTGATCAGGACGGCTCCTGTTTCGGTTACTTCGGCGCGGCATTCGGGGTCAATTACAATAGTGGACGTGGGCTCGCAGATAAT
>JAGQQE010000513.1 GCA_020426345.1 Planctomycetaceae bacterium | reverse complement strand
CAGAGAACAGGCAGAAGTCTGGGCCGCAGCCTTTCCCGGATGGCAACAACTCTGGGAGCAAAAAACGTAATTGACATCAAGATCCCAAAACTCTCACTTGTCGTTCTCATCGGCCCGAGCGGGTCGGGGAAGAGCACATTCGCACGCAGGCACTTCCTGCCGACTGAGGTACTGTCGTCGGATTATTGCCGTGGACTCGTCAGTGACGGCGAGAACGATCAGGCTGCGACGAACGACGCCTTTGAAGTGCTGCACTTTGTTGCGGCAAAACGGCTCGCTCGGGGGCATCTGACGGTCGTTGACGCCACCAATGTTCAGCCGGAAGCACGCAGGCCATTGGTACGGTTGGCGAAACAGTATCACTGCCTGCCTGTGGCTATCGTTCTGAATCCCACGGAAAAGGCTTGTCACGAACGCAATCGGAATCAGCATGATCCCAAGTTCGGCTCGCATGTCGTGCAACAACAATGGTCACCGTACCAATTCTCGATCAAGGCTCTGGAACAAGAAGGATTCCGAAATATCTTCGTAATGGATTCCGTCGAAGAGATCACCTCGGCGACCATCGAACGAGTCCCGCTTTGGAACGACAGACGGGACGAGCATGGTCCGTTCGACATCATCGGCGACATACACGGTTGTTGTGACGAGCTTGAAGGCTTGTTGCACGAGCTTGGCTATCGACCTGTAGTGGACGAGGCGACGAGTCCCTGCGATTTACGGTTGTCGATGGGAACTGGCGGACTCGTGGGCTCGTCCACTACATTCAGGCACCCGGAAGGCCGAAAGGCGGTGTTCGTTGGTGATTTGGTGGATCGAGGTCCAAGAGTTCTCGATACGTTGCGAATCGTCCGCAAGATGGTGGAACATGGAACAGGAATTTGCGTACCCGGCAATCACGACATGAAGTTGCTGCGAAAGCTGCGTGGAAAGAATCCGCAGATGACGCACGGTCTGGCCCAGTCATGGAGCGAGATCGAAGCCCTTCCCGACGACATTCGTGAACCCTTCTGCAAAGACTTGGCCGAGTTTCTCGACGGCCTCGTGAGCCACTACGTCCTCGACGATGGCAAGCTGGTTGTCGCTCATGCTGGAATGAAGGAAGCGTATCAGGGCCGAAGTTCGGGCAAGGTCCGGGGGTTCGCCCTTTATGGAGACACCACGGGAGAGACCGACGAGTTCGGAATGCCAATTCGGCTCAACTGGGCTGCGGAATACCGTGGATCGGCAATGGTTGTCTACGGCCATACTCCTGTTCCCGAACCCGAGTGGCTCAACCGGACGGTCAACATCGACACGGGCTGCGTCTTCGGCGGCAGGCTCACTGCTTTGCGTTATCCTGAAAAGGAGTTCGTCTCTGTCGCTGCCATGCAGACTTACTGCGAACCTTCACGGCCATTCTCAACCGTAAATCCATTCAATCACCGGAGATGAATGCTTGCGGGTAACGTACACCAATCACAACGATTCAGGAATCCGGTCCCGGCCATCGCACGTCAGGGTGCGTGCGCTTGACTCCGGAGGCTGGAAATGCCCGACCTGCGGGTTCCATGTTTTTGCCCGAAACGACGCTGCAGACCCATCATTCCTATGACAGGTAGTAGTGAGAACAACGAAGCGAACCGTTCTCATTCGTCAATTGGTCATACCAAGACCCTTGTGAACGGCCTGCAGTAGAGTCGCAGCAACAGGCTGTTAACGCCAATCGGTGGGGGTTGAAGTGCGACCGGCCCGGCGCATATCAGCTCTCGCCAAACAGCCTGCCATTCACCGTTGAGATATCGACTGAGGTAATTCGTCATCCGAACCGTGCGTCCTGGCAAGTCCAGGGCTCCCCACCGTGAAGAGATTCCTGATGCAGAAAAGGTGTTTGTAGCAGACGTCGTAAGATTTCTGAGAGCGCGACCACGGTGTCGGAATTCTGGTTCTCCGCGAAATGAAGCGCAGTGTTGGAATCCCGCGCAAAATGTACAGACATCCGCACGGGCTCAGCAAACCGGGCAAGCACAGGTTGGTTGGATTTCATTCACCATTCCTCGTCCAAAAGCCAGCGGACTTCATTTCGCCCGGCGTCCGAATTCTTACGAATCCAGCGACAAAAAGATGAACGCACATTGCACGCATGTTTTGCGATCAGAATCTACATCGGTTCCCAGAAATCCGCTTCGACCGGAAGTTCATCGAGCCGTTTCCAGGTAACGGAATTGTCGCGAGTCTGCTTTGTTACAAAGTGCAACATAACCCTGAGTGCCGTCTCCGAATCAACCAGACAAGCATCGGGGATTCGATGTTCATTGCCGCCTGAAAAGTAAGTGGAAAACGCTTCACACGTTCCGCCATTCCACGGAACCCATTCACGTCTGTCTTCCAGCCATGACAACAGGAATTCGTCGGCATTTGGCTGAGCAACAATGAGGACAGGTTGTGGCGACGTTTTTCCCGGGCGGACTGAATGCGGATCGTTCTCATCAGATACAACTTCCAGCATCGCGGCTCCCTGCAGACAGCGATACCATTGCCGCCACGGGACCTCCGACAAGTCATGTCGCATCTGCGTTTCGTCGGGATGGTCGATCACCTTGCCGACGATGTTTGTATATCGAACGTGTGACATCATGCACCTCAATCGCCACAGGCTTTGGTATGATACCGAGACTGATCAACCATGTCGACGAAGCCACATTTGAGGCAGCAGCTTTTCGGAACACACCTCGATGACAGAAGAACAATTTTGGTCATTGATCCGGGCCAGCCATGATGTGGCAAAGGGGCAAGTACAACGGCAGGAATCATCGCTGCGGAAAGCGCTCGTTCGCCTTTCTGCGGAGCAGATTGTCGAATTCGACCACTGGTTTCAGCACTTCGTTTGTCGAGCATACAGATGGGATCTTTGGGGGGCTGCCTACGTCATCTGCGACGGTTGTTCAGATGACGGATTTCTTGACTTCCGTCACTGGCTGGTTGCTCAGGGACAGAGCATCTACGTGGAGGCCCTGAACAATCCGGAGTCGCTCGCGTCGGCGATTGACTCGCCGGCAAAGAAAGTTCAGTTCAGCGGATTGTCGTTTTTCAACCCCGCCATGTTTGCCTGGGCAGAGTCACTTGGGAAAGAGGAATCCGAGCTTGATGACTTTCCCAACACGACTGACGAACCGGGCGACCTTAACCCAACCGGCGAACCATTCGATGAAGATCAAGAATCTCTGCTAAAGAGATATCCCAAACTGTGGTCAATGTTTCATTGACGAGACCTGCCTGTTGCTGCGTCGTCGAGAGGGAAAGGTCATCATTTACTTCGGGATTAACGGCGTTTGCGTCTTTCGAGGAACCGTTGCCTTTCGGCGGCATCATCCGGCTGTGGGTAGATCTGTGCGAATTCGAACCCAGTCAGTCCCGCTGATTCCACCAGCGCCTTCAATCGCTGCGTTGCAAAGATCCCCGCGCGATAACCGGAGATGCGAAACAGCCATTCGTCCTGCAACAGCTCAGTTCGAAACACGGGTTTCCTGAGTTGATTGATACGACCATCGAGGAAGCGGGAATATTCGGAGGATTGCGAGTCCAGGGCATCGATCGTGCGGGCCACATGCAGCAGCGAGTAAGTTGAAGGC